>CAYGZL010000044.1:0-33742 GCA_964354345.1 uncultured Anaerolineaceae bacterium
GGCGGGGAATGATTTCGGCATGCATGGCAGCCTCTATTCGTACCCGAACTCTTTATCTGCCAGCGCGTTGCCAGGCTTTAATTCAGTGACGCCAAACTCAAAGCGCACTCGCGTCCCATCCGGGAAGCAGCGCGCCTGGCCAAGTGGATCTTCGGTCTGCGCCGGGCTGAAGAATTCTATTTGCAGCGGTGGGCCGCCTGGAATATCTTGCCCTCCAGGCGAAGGGTAAAACAGGTCGAGTAGCGTAACCGGCAGCTCGGGGTGAACAACCGGGCAGAGCACATACAGGCCATAGCCAGACTCTTCCAGGATGAGCGTTCCCTTAGCCTCAGGCCGGTCGAAGTTGAAGACCAGGCGCAGGCCGGTTTCGGTTTGCAGCAGGTTCACAGCCAGGCCGTCGCCGGCGTAGACCAGGGTGTTGGTGGGTTGCGGTGTGGCGGTCATGGCTACCCTTTCTCCACTTTGATCGGCGGGCAGGGGACACCAGCCTACTGAAACAGAATGCGGATTTTCTGCTTTGCCCAGGCAATATCCTACGGGCGGTTGTGGATCTTCAGCGGGCGCTGCTTCACGGTGCGCAGATCGTAGGCTTCCGCCTCCAGGCAGAGATGGGAGATGGCCGGAGCAAGCTCCTGGTCACCCTCCCAGCCCCACCAGACGGAGGCAACGAAAGCGCAGGGCTTGGCAAAGGCACCCATGTCAATCGGCACATCGTCCCAACCTTCGGTGTGATCGTCGGGAGCGGCCCAGATTTGAAAGCCGCCGCTGCCGGCTTCGAAGAGCGCTTCAGGGGCGGGATTGGTAGCAATATCGAGTTTGCGCACCAGGTCGAGAACCGGCTTCATGCGCTTGTGTTTAGTTGTGTAAGACATAGGGGTTCCTCGTGAATTAGAAATCGTCATTCCAGCCAGAGATACGGTCTTCGTACACCGCTTCCAGCCAACTTTCATCCTGCATACGGCAGGCGTTTTCGTGCTGTTCCACCAGCGGACCTTCTCCCGGCTCCATTTCGAGATCGAAGCATGGGAAGGCTTCTTCGAGCTGGCTGACCAATTCCTTGTCCAACCGCCATTCGTAAGCGTTGCGCAACACCTCGTTGACGCGCGCTTCAGGCGCTTCCTCGCGGCAGTCACCGCAGGCCGGGCAGTCGGGTTGGGTGAAAGGGTGGATGTAGTGCTCGTCGCACGAACAGTCCCAGAACAGGGACGTGGTATAGAAACCGCCATGAGAGTCTGCATGGTAGGTGACAGGCTCGCGGGCGGGTTGTGACATATCCATAGTGGTTGCCTCCAGTGATTGAATTCGGGAGTGTTCATCTCCCTTCGCCTGCTCTCGATGACTCCAGGGCAAGCGAAACGAGACGAACAAACGAGGCGCGCAGGGTGGGCGCGCCTCGCCAGGAAACAAGGGGAAATTACCAGCCATCGGCTGGCAGTGGCTCAGGGAGTGGAAGTCCCTGCTGGATGGCCCGTTTGCGGGCGGCCTTGAATGCTGATGCCTGGCCCATGCACTGCCTGTAATGCGCCGAACCGCCCACTTCGCAGCGCCAGCCGGCGCCGCGATATTTGCTGCTCAGCTTGACATCGAAGATGAGTTTGGCATGGCAGATCGGGCACTTGGCCGGGATCACCGGGTAGTAACCGGATGGCGGTTAGGGAGCGCGTCGGTTTTGCTTGAGTTGGTATGCATCTTGAGCACCATTTGCCTTCCCCTAAATGTTAGCTTCCCGCTAATTCGTTTGCATTAAGGAGGAAATATAGTGAAAGCTATAAAAGGCTTATTCTTGGTGGCATTGACTGCCTTATTATTGGGATGGGTTCCAAGAGCTATGGCAAGTTGGTGAGCAGGTTCCGAAAGGTCGATATCTGTGAATGGAGTGACAGCTTTTAATTTCCACCCCGCAAAATTAATTGAAGTCGCATCATCTGGCGTGTCCAATTGGGTCTCGACTTATAACTCAGATGCTAACAGAACCGATTGGTTACAAGCAGGATGGAGGTTTTACTGGTGGGACAGCACACCGAAACAGTACGTAGAATGGTGTATCGATTGTTCAGGTAGTCAGGGGACTTACGAAGTGCATGACCAGTTTGCCACTCAAAATTGGGGGACAACCGTAGATTATTGGATCGATAGAGTTGGAAATGCGTGTTGTTGTGCTTATCCTTCAGGAATCCTCAGGTATTGTGTAGAATACCTTCACTCTACTCCCGTAGTGGTTTTGGCAAAGTCTGAGGTGCATGATGGCTTGATGAATCCCCTTGATACCACATTTGATCAAGTGCGATACAAAGATCCGTCTGATAGTATATGGAAACTTTTTGACAACCAGGTGATATGGACAAAGGATTTCCCTTATGACGTTGAAATTTTCTCAAATTCGCATTTTCGCGCACACCGGATGATTCCTTTGAGCATATTATTGGTTTTATTACTTGCGCTCGTGGCCGCCATAGAAGTATAGGCAAAAAACCAATTCTCAACGGATATCGCTATGAGATTGAAACAGCAAGGCGTCTCTGTTAAGCAAGTGACAACAATTAAACGGCTTCCTTATGAAATCGAAATAGCGCTACAAAGCTCAAGCTCGGTTAAGCATCTCTCGATTGATGACAACTGGTTCATGCAGCTCGTTCGTCGTGAAGCAACATTTGCGTATCGGATTAGCACGAGCTTAAAAGTTTTATATTGACCGTTTACAACAAAAATAACGAGTTAATATATTCCACACAAACGTATTTATACCCTATGGCGCAAGTGGAAGTAATGGACAGATATTAATCATTCACTTATCTGACAAAGATATGGCTTCCGCAAACAGATCATTGCCGAACTTTTTAGGTTCCCTTTTTCGAATCCTTGAAAATTCCAACACTGATTATGGTACTTATATTGTGTTATGTCATCTCAGAGTGCTAGATGGAAAAGGTAATATTCTGCTCGATTATATAAAGGATGTAGAATCGGGTTCTACACAGTGGACATTCTCTTGATCCATCAAAAGCAGCGACGGTTTCAGACAAGCTTACTTTGCGCTTAGAGAACATTTTAAGTGGCAAAATATCGTATCTTTATGTTCAATTCCTATCGAATGGGGATACCCTCGGTGAACTGATTCCATAAAGATAGACGCCTGGAATTGTGTGAGGAAAAATCCATATTCATAGCGATTGCCTCAAGGGAAAAGAGTGAGGCGCGCAGGGTGTGCGCATTCTTCCAGCATGTCTAGGATGGCATCCCTATTATTTACTGTACTGGTAATGCGTTTCCAGTTTTCCACCATATTTCCAATCTTGATGAAGAAAAGCGCTATCATGATCCCTGCCTCGAATACAGATCTGGCATCATAGCCCACCATTGGCATCGCAGCGAAGTACGATGAGTAAAAAGCTCGTGCCTGAGGGATCGTATCACCGTCGACAGTGATAAATCGGAGAAGCAATTGATGCCCAATGTCAATAATCGTCGTGCCGCTTCCACTGCACTCCCAGTCTATAAGGATGATGTTCCCGTCCTGGGTCAGTATTGCATTCCCTAAAGAGGGGTCAGTGTGAATGACACTGTGGGGCATTGAATCACTGATACTCAATGAGCGGGCAAGTGCCAGATACTCAGACGCAAACGGCAGACCAGCAGCTATATGGGGGATTTCCTTTGTCAGGATGTTTTCGATTGTGTACTCAGTTGCCATTGGAAAATCTTTAATTCCATGCAGTTGTGCCAATACATTGCCAAGCTTGCGATAGTTTTTCGCGGTTGGTTCAGGCGTAATGCCTGCTACAAATTCTGTAGCGAACCACCGATTCCCAGCAACCTTTACGAATCCCAAACCATTGCGTGTTTGAATCAAAGCCGGTGCGATAGACTTTTTTTTAGATGCCAAGTGGTCCAAAAGGCATAACTGTGTCACCAGTTCTTGATCGGATTCCCAATCGCTTGCAGATTTTAGAACGCACACGCCATTCTTGGCATGAATCCTCCAAACAGATCGACAATCAAACCGGCTCATTTCAACCATCTCATGGATTGGCCCGAGGTCCCAATGACTTTGGATATCCTTAGCTGTGATCATGTAATCTCCAGTGCGCCCAATGGTAGGCTTCAACAGCATCCGTGGGGCAAGCAAGACGCTGAAATCATTATCGTGCCATTTCTAGCAAATTGCGCCTGATTCTGAGCGGCGAAACCGCTGTTCGCATCCAACCGGTTTCGGGCGGCACTTATCTAAGATCGCCTTTCTGGCGTGCATAACGTACCACGAATTCTGCCGTACGGGTGATCCGTTCTTCATACTCCGGAAGCAGGCTCGGGTAGAGATGTGTCCCACCGGTCGCCCATAGATTCCAATAAACTAGTTGCGCAGCAAGGAATAAATCCACCTGCTCAGCCTGCTTCTCCGGCAGGGGGCGGAATTCAGCATACCCGTTCAAGAGGGCTTCCCGATAGTGGTGATAAGCAGGATCATCCCGGCAAACATCCAGAGCTACTGCCAGGTCATATGCCCAGTATCCAAAACCAGAATCATCAAAGTCGATCGCCCGTGGTTCTCCGTGCCAAAAAAACAGGTTGGCATCCACCCCCAGGTCTCCATGGATCAAACCGAACACATCAGCACCCTGCCCCCAATCCTCCATCACATCCCGAACCCGCTGCGCAACAAAGAAAAAGGCTTCCCTGTGTCGTGGGGATAGCAGCGTCCATGCCTCGGCGTTCGCCATGCCACTACCCACATCGTTCCGGAAGAGCCCATCCCAATCGAACTTTCGCTTGCAGAGACCTGCCGGAGGCTGCCACTGGGCGGAAAAATTGTGTAACCGCGCCATCAACCTCCCCTGTGCCCGAAGATGATGCGCTCGGAACCTGTTTTTCACTGAGTGGCCTTTGATCCAGCGCAGGAGAGAGCAATTCCGTCTCCCAGGTATGCCGGGGGCGTTGATTTGGATCAACCACTCTCCATCCAGGGTCGCAATGGGTTCGGGCACTGGCAGATCTGCCTCCCGTCGCATGGCAGCCAACCAGGCCAGTTCCATCTCAATGGCTGCTGGCTCCTGGTAGCCGGATTCGTGCACCCGCAGGAGGTATTGATCCTCCTCGAACAAACTACCGGATGCTTCTATACCTGGCAGGCTGGTGGTCTGAACGCGAAACAGGGTATTCCCGGCCTGACGGACAAGATTAAAGTGCGCCTCGTTGACCCCATACTTCTTCATGGCGGCCAACGCCAATTGCCGTATTCTGCGTATGCGGCCTAGTCGGGTAAGCTCATCGAATGGCTGCATGTCTCGATTGGATCCTCCTCGCTTGGATGGAAATGTGCCGTCCAACTATCAGCTACATGCACTTGTTGGGCCGAGGCAATTTATTGTCACTGGCTAATTGCAGCCAGGATATTTTTCTTATCATTCGGAGTGATTAGGTCGCCGTCGCTTATTGTTCTGACCAAGTCTTCTCGACGCATTGGACCATCTGAGAGGCAGTTTCTATACAGCGGGACAACCGTACGCACCACGGCTCTGACATCTTCATAAGCAATTTTCCCAAGCGCTCCAATGACAGGAATCAAACTCGGCTCCACTATCCATTCTTGATACTGCTTGGCCAACAAGTCGAAGTCTTCCTCTGGCTGGGCTACACCCAATACCCATGCTTGGTTTTTGGCAACATCAAAGTGAGTGACTTCAATCTCACCATCAGCCAGTAACTGCAACCTGCCGACAGAACATATGACCTGCCGGGTGAAATAACTTCCTGACGATAATGCGCCGGGATTGATCAACACCATGTCATTGTATCGACAAACCATTGGTACATGAGTATGTCCATATACAACAAGTTGGGCGTTGACTTCAAGCCCTCGTTTGGCAATGCGTTCCAGCTTTGGCCCCCACGTGCCTTTACGATTAGCTTTTTCTTCGATTGGGTCAGAATAGTGACCGTGCCATAACAAGATGCGTAACCCAAGAACTGTTACCAATTGCTGACATGGAAGGTTTTGCCTGGCACGATCTGACTCGTCATTCCCGTGTACTGCAACGGTTGGTGCAAACTTGCCAATAAGATCCAGCACATCAAGGTCGCCGACATCGCCTGCATGAAGGATGAGATCAACATTGCCCCATAGATTTCCCAAGTCTGTCGGTAAGTTAAATAGGCGATCTTGATAGTGTGTATCGGATACAAGACCAATAGAGGCAACAATTGGGTTATTCATCTTGCTACATCAATCCATGCATGGCTTATATACTAATGCCATCTGCCACCCAACTAATATTATACAGTCTCTTGATATACAGCAGAGACGAAGTAAGCACGTCTTTATTGGTTTTATATACTGCATGTACTCAAGGTTATTACTTTCTGTTATGTAAGCACCTACCCGAGTATACATTATTCATGTTCCTTAGAGAAAACCTACCTACGCGATCCAAAAGCCGTGCGCAGCCACTTGGATTTTTGAATAGCTCTTCATCGCGTTATAATGGGGGCATGGATCTCTTTACCCACTCAATGCAAGAACGCATAAAAAATGAGGCGCCCCTGGCAGCGCGTATGCGCCCGCGCACATTAGAAGAGTTCATCGGTCAGGAAGACATCGTTGGTCCCGGCAAGCTGTTGCGTAGAGCGATCGAAGCAGACCGGCTGTTCTCTTCGATTCTCCTGTGGGGGCCACCGGGGACAGGGAAGACAACCCTGGCGATGGTGATCGCAAATTTGACCAAGAGTCACTTCGAAACGCTCTCGGCGGTGCTGGCTGGGAAAGCGGAACTCAGGGAAGTGATTGAAAAAGCTATCGAGCGGCGGCGTCTCTATGGTAAGCGGACGATCCTGTTCGTAGATGAAGTTCATCGCTGGAATAAAGCCCAGCAGGACGCATTGCTACCGCATGTGGAGAATGGCACATTGACCTTGATTGGCGCGACCACTGAAAATCCTTACTTCGAGGTGATCGGGGCGCTGGTCTCACGCTCAAGGGTGTTCCAACTAAGACCATTGTCTGATGCGGATGTGCGTCGAATACTCGAGAACACGTTGCACGATAGTGAACGGGGATTTGGCAAGCGTCAGATCCGTATTGACGATGAGGCAATCCAACACCTGATCCATGTGGCTGGCGGTGATGCGCGCAATGCCTTGAACGCGCTTGAACTGGCAGTGGAAAGCACACCCGTGAATGAGCAGGGAGAAATTCTGGTTACAATAGACATCGCCCAGGAATCGATCCAACGCCGGGCGGTGCTGTACGATAAGGATGGCGACGCTCATTATGACACGATCTCGGCATTTATCAAGTCGGTACGCGGCTCCGATCCGGATGCAGCTTTATACTGGTTGGCCAAGATGTTGTATGCGGGCGAAGACCCGCGCTTCATCCTGCGCCGTTTGATCATCCTCGCCGGTGAAGATATCGGTCTGGGAGACCCGCTGGGGTTGGTAGTTGCCAGTGCGGCTGCCCAGGCATTCGATTATATCGGTTTGCCGGAAGGCGTTTACCCGATTGTCGAAGCGACCCTTTATCTGGCCACTGCGCCAAAATCGAATTCGGCAACGGCTTATTTCAAGGCCTTTCAAATGATCGAACAGGAGGGGATTACCCAGGTACCGCAGCACTTGCAGGATAACAACCGGGATGCAGTTGCCTTAGGGCACGGTAAGGGCTATCAATACCCGCACGAAGCGCCGAATCATTTTTTGCCCCAACAATACCTGCCCAGACCGTTACTCGGGACATATTTTTATCAACCCTCCACTCAAGGATATGAAGCGCAGGCGGCAGACCGGTTGGCGCGCTGGCGGGAGGCACAACGTCGGGCTTTAGGGATCACTCGTAGTGATACTCCGCCTGATCTATCCGAAGCGGAAATCCGCGAGATCAAGCAGAAACACAAACCGAATACATTCTAGCGAGGATTTATGCCATTATTCTTGTTAATTCGCCACGGGGAAACGGATTACGTGAAGACAGGTAGGCTGGCAGGCCGTTTACCCAATGTGCATCTGAATGAAAAGGGGCGTAAACAAGCACAGGCCCTGGCTGAACATATCAAAGGCGCGCCGATTAAGGCTCTGTATAGTAGCCCAATGGAACGCGCCCTGGAAACCGCCACGCCCCTGGCTCAGGTGTTGGGTTTGCCAATCGTCGTGCGACCCGGTTTTTTGGAAACAGATATCGGTGAGTGGATGGACCAGCCGGTCAAGAGCCTGACCCGCTTGAAAATCTGGAAGACAGTCACTACCGCTCCATCCCGCATGCATTTCCCGGGTGGCGAAAATTTTTCACAAACTCAGTCACGGATTGTCCAGGAATTAGAATCTTTATTACATCAGCACGATCCGAAAGATATGGTCGTATGTGTTTCACATGCGGATCCGATCAAGCTGGCGGTGGCATATTTCCTTGGTATACCTTTAGATTTATTTCAACGTCTTACGATCGGTACCGCCTCAATCACCACGTTACATTTATCCGAAACCGGCAATCAGTTAGTGTCGTTGAATATTGATCCTTCTCTACCATTTCCTCGGAGATGATTCTGGTATACTTGGAAAAACGAGGAAATTTTATGGCTCCTACTCACATTGATCTACGCCCAGTCACCCATATAACCACCGATGCCCTTGGTCAGCCAGGTAAGCGTGTTTTTTTCATCCAGGGCTGGAAAGATGATCAAACGGTAACGCTGGTTGTTGAGAAGATCCAGATTCAATCTCTGGCGGAGGGATTGGAACAGTTCCTGGCGGAAATCAAACAGCGCTTTCCCGATCTTCCCGATGCCTCGGGAGATTACGATGAAGAGAAAATGCGTGTTCATCCACCGGTCGATCCTCTCTTTCGGGTAGGGGGAATAGGTTTGGATTACGATTTTGAGAGTGATCTGATTGTGCTGATTACCCGTGAGATCGTCCAGGAGGGGCAAAGTGCAGATGAGGTGGGAGTGGTGCGGTTTTGGTGCACACGTTCCCAACTGCGAGCCTTATGTCAGTGGGGCATCACAGTAGCTGCTCGTGGTCGGCCCCTTTGCCCGCAGTGTGGCGAACCCATTGAACCCGAAGGCCATTTCTGCCCCAAGAAAAACGGCCATAAGCATTAACCTGTTGATCTGACTGGATCTCCGACCGCTGATGACCGATCATCCTGACGACCCGGTCCTTGATGTTTTACAGCATGGTAAACTTGAAATACAGGGGGAGTTTATCTGGGGCTCGAACTATACCTTCCTGGTAAAAGTTATCCGAGAGGATACCGAGCTATCTGGGGTTTACAAACCGACGCGCGGCGAGCGACCGTTATGGGATTTTCCCCAGGCAAGTCTGGCCAGGCGCGAGGTTGCTGCCTACCTGGTAAGCGAAGCCCTCGGCTGGCGCCTGGTGCCTCCGACGGTATATCGCCGCAAAGGACCCCTGGGTGCAGGTTCTTTGCAGTTGTATATTGACCACGATCCTGAATATCACTACTTTACCTTCAGTGAGGAAGATCGCCAACGCCTGCGACCGGTTGTTGTCTATGACCTGCTGGTCAATAATGCCGATCGCAAAGGGAGTCATATTTTAATCGGGCGGGATAGGCACCTGTGGTTGATCGATCATGGCGTCTGTTTCCATATCGATGAGAAGCTACGGACGGTAGTCTGGGATTTTCTCGAAGAGTCGATCCCTCATAATTTTTGCACAGATTTAGAGAAGCTGGTTGGGAAATTGTCGTGTGACACAGGTCAACCTGCTGAGTTGGTGGAGAAATTATTACCATACCTGTCCCAGGGAGAGATTAGAGCCCTGGCAGAGCGTGCCCGGGAGCTCATTTCTACCGGGCAATTCCCGAATCCAAATCCATATCGCCGGCCATTCCCCTGGCCGCAGTTATGAAAGCGAGTCTCGATGCCTCACTATAACCTGGCCTTCCTTGGTTTTGGTAATGTCGGTAAAGCTTTGGCGCAACTCTTACTTAAAAAGCGGGCGGAGCTCCATTCCCGTTATGGATTTACTTTCACAGTCACCGGAATTGCCACCGCCCGGCATGGATCAGCCATTGATCGGGATGGCATCGAACTGGAACGCGCATTAACCGAGGATCTCGATTCTTTATCTGACGCCTCTCCAGCAAAAGATGGATTTGATTTCATCCGCCGTTGTGGAGCCGATGTGCTCTTCGAAAATACACCGGTAAATTATGTCGATGGTCAACCTGCCATTGATTACCTCCGTTTAGCCCTGGAATCAGGGATGCATGCCATCACCGCTAATAAAGGTCCGGTGGTGCACGCTTATCGCCAGTTGACCGACCTTGCATCAGGCAATGGGGTGAAGTTTTATTTCGAGTCGACCGTGATGGATGGCGCTCCGGTTTTTTCGTTGTTCCGTGAGACATTGCCAGCCGCGCGGTTGCTTTCGATCCGTGGCATTCTAAATTCAACGACCAATCTTATGCTCAGCCGGATGGAGCATGGAGATAGCTTTGAACAGGCAGTCGCGTATGCTCAACAGATTGGTATCGCAGAAACGGATCCCAGCGGTGATATTGATGGCTGGGACGCCTCAGTCAAGATCGCAGCTCTTGTCACGGTCTTAATGGATGTTTCGTTAAAACCTCAGGCTGTCGAACGGCAGGGTATTCGTGGTATTACTCATACCGAGATCGAATATGCCCGACAGCAGGGTAAGCGCTGGAAGCTGGTATGTACTGCGCGCCTGGAGAACGATGGTGTTCAGGCATCAGTTCGTCCAGAAATGGTAGGGCCGGAGTCGCCGCTGTATCATGTGGATAACACAACCAGCATCGTGCAGTTTGAGACCGATGTGCTGGGTTTGCTTTCGGTGGTGGAAACAGATCCTGGCCCTCACACGACTGCCTATGGCCTGTTGGCCGATTTAATCAATGCTGTAAGAAGCTGATTATAATTAATCCGCTTCTCAATCTCCGATCCATTCGATCAGGGTGGCTTCTCCCTGACCTACGCCGACGCACAAAGTAGCCAATCCGTAGAAGGGGCGTGGGGTGAACGGGGCGCGCCGACGCATCTCGTACAGCAAGGTGGTTAAGATACGCGCGCCTGAGCATCCCAAAGGATGGCCTAAAGCAATTGCTCCGCCGTTCACGTTGGTAATTTCAAGTTTCAGACCCAATTCCTTCATCACGACCAGAGCCTGTACTGAAAAAGCTTCATTCAACTCGACCAGACTGACCTGATCCAGGTTCAATCCCGATCTCAGTAAAACCTTACGAGTCGCAGGGATAGGGCCCAGGCCCATGATGCGGGGTGGAACACCCGCACTGGCTGAAGCAATAATTCTCGCCTGGGGTTTCAATCCCAAAGAGAGGGCTTTTTCTTTACTTGTGATCAGTAAAGCAGCCGCGCCATCGTTCAGACCTGAAGAGTTTCCCGCCGTGACTGTACCACCTTTGCGGAAGGCGGGTAGCAGACGCGCCAGCGATTCAAGCGTTGTGTCCCGGCGGGGTCGTTCATCGGTAGCGACTACAATAGGATCTCCCTTGCGTTGGGAGATGATGACCGGAACAATCTCCTGAGCAAATTTACCTGTATCGATGGCTGAGATGGCGCGCTGGTGACTGACCAGTGCGAAGGCATCTTGCTGTTCACGGGTGATTTCTGGCCACTGCTGAGCAATATTCTCAGCAGTTTCACCCATCGATTCTGTTCCATACAGTTCCTGCATGTGCGGATTGGGATAGCGCCAACCGAGGGCAGTGTCCCAGGCGGTGAGATTACCAAACGTAAAAGGTGCGTCAGCCTTGGGAATAGAGTAAGGAGCACGTGACATACTTTCTACACCGCCAGCAATATAGACTTCACCTTCACCAGCACGGATGGCGCGCGCAGCCAGGTTAACCGCCGCCAGGCTCGATGCGCATAGCCGATTGATCGTCGCCCCAGATACTTCCACGGGAAAACCTGCCAGGAGCAGCGCCATGCGGGCGATGTTACGATTATCTTCGCCAGCCTGGTTGGCGCAACCCAGGTATACCTCTTCCACCTGAGCCGGCTCAAGGTGAGTGCGCTCAACCAGTGCTTTGAGGGTCAGGGCTGCCAGGTCGTCAGGGCGGACTCGAGCCAATCCACCGCCCAATGCGCCGATTGGCGTACGAATCGCGTCAATGATAACAGCTTCGGTCATGGAAGCCTCCAGATGAGGTTAAAAAATTCGAAACCAATTAGTGCCAGTGACGATGCTACATGCGAGGGCAACGAAGATTATGAGTAGAATCAGCCCGCAGCCACAACCGGTACACGAAAAGCCCCGGCCGAAGCCAAAATTATCCTGCAACCAATCAAATAACCATCCCAGCAGGAATAGCTTTAGAAAACCCGATAAACAACCAGGACGATCAACCATGATATGCTCCTTCGAAAACCTTTTTCACATTAGATATACGTATTTTCTATTCTAAGGTTTCGATAGGAGGAATCCTCGAGGTATATGGGCTGTTTGTTGAATTCATGGAGAGTTCACGCCTTCAAACCATTTTAAAGAACTTGCCCCGGCGTAGGCGAACATGATCATTTTCAGAGTTTTGCCGATCCAACAAAAAAATAAAAAATATGGTAATGGGAATTTTAGGGCTCCCGCGGCCATCCCGGCCAGATCGAATAATGGATTGGGAATAAAAGCCAGAAATAGAATGGCCAGGTAGCTAAGTCTGCGGTTTTTTTCCATCCAGGACAGCAATTTCTGATAGATAGCGACGCGTTCCACGACTGCCTGACCGCTGAATCCTGCCAGATAGCCGGATAACTCGCCTAACGCCGCGCCAGCGCCCGAAGCCAGAGCCACCCCCATGGGATTAAACACCGCGCCCATGGCGAAAACAAATAATACTCCTGGTGCAGGTAATAAGACCGTGGCATTTGCCAGGATTGAAAGTAGAAATATCCCCGGATATCCATATTTAGCCAGCTCAGCAGCCTGATTACGGATACTAAAGATATAGACGCTGATGAAAATGACCACCAGTAGTGCCAGGATCCGTAAGATAGCCAGTAGGCGTGGTGATTTCATGGTAGGCGAGTGGATCGTTACCTGGGCAGTCTTCTGCTTATAAATTTACTTTTCTTCAATATCGATCGATAGGATTTTCACACCGGTATATTCAGGTCGTTCCGGATTGCGAGGTGGGATCATAAAGAGAACATCCAAACCTTTGGTAACCTGGCCAAATACGCTATGCTTATTATCTAGCCAGGGGGTCGGCAGGTGAGTGATGAAAAATTGTGAACCATTCGTGCCGGGACCAGCATTTGCCATCGAAACAACACCTGGCTGATTGTGGCGCAGTTTAGGATGGAACTCGTCTTTAAAGCGATAGCCAGGATCCCCTCCTCCAGTGCCAGTTGGATCGCCACCTTGCGCCATAAAATCCTTGATGACCCGGTGAAATATCGTATTGTTATAAAAGCCCTGGCGAGCAAGAAAGACAAAATTATTCACAGTTACAGGGGTCTTATCGGCGTAGAGTTGGACAACGATATCACCCTTTTCGGTGTGAATGGTAGCAGTATAGACCTTCTTGACATTAATCTGCATTCCTGGCGGTTTTGACCATTGTTTCGGCATAGAGGGTAAATAAATTCCTTTCAATCTTGTTTTTCACTAAACAGGGTTTTCAGGTGGGCCGATACAAGTTCCATTGCCACGGTGTTCAAACCGCCTTCAGGAACGATCAAATCGGCATATCGTTTCGATGGTTCAACGAACTCCAAATGCATTGGCCTTACCGTGGAAAGATATTGGCGGATGACCGATTCAGTTGTCCTCCCTCGCTCAGTGATATCCCGTTCCAACCGCCGGATAAACCTCATATCTGAGTCGGTATCTACAAAAATTTTAACATCCATCAACTCTCTCAAGGCTTTTTCTGCAAAAATGAGGATACCTTCGACCATAATCACTGGTTTCGGTTCAATGTGTTGGGATTCTCGGGTGCGGGTATGGGTCTTAAAATCATAGATGGGGAGATCAATCGGCTGGTAATTCTTGAGTTGCTGGATATGCTTGATCATTAAGGGCGAATCCAGCGAGTCAGGGTGATCAAAATTAATCGTAGCTCTTTGATTGGGTGGCAAGTCGCCGAGATCTTTATAATAGGCATCGTGGGGTAAAAAAGCGATGCGCTCCCAGCCGACTCGTTCCAGGATCAGGTGAGCCAGGGTTGTTTTTCCTGAACCTGATCCGCCTGCAATTCCAATAACCAGAGGGGTTGCGAATGTGTTCATATTAGAATTATACTGGAGGCTAAGACAATTCGAGAATAGCTATTAAAAAACGACATACTCCCATATGCATGTCGTTGCCATAAAGCCACCGAAGGGATTTGAACCCTTGACCTGACGTTTACGAAACGCCTGCTCTGCCAACTGAGCTACGGTGGCGAATTTAGCGGGCAAATTATACAAGGTAGTTGCTGGAAAGGCAAGAGAAAGCGAGCAGTAAATTGAAACGATCCTTAAATATCGCCATGATCTCTTACCATACCTGCCCCCTGGCGACTTTGGGTGGTAAGGACACGGGGGGAATGAACGTATATGTGCGTGACTTGACGCGCCAGTTCGGATACATGGGTGTGCATGTAGATGTATACACCCGCTCCCAGGATGAGCATGTGCCCAAGATCATTCACGATTTAGGATATGGAAACCGGGTAGTGCATGTCCCGGCTGGACCTGAGCTGCCCCAGCCAAAAGAACAGCTAGGAACTTACTTTCCTGATTTTATCCACGGTGTAAAGGATTTTGCCTATCAAAAAAACATTCATTATGATGTCATCCACAGCCATTATTGGATGTCAGGAATTGTCGCTGCTGAATTGAAAAGCCTGTGGAACACTCCGATTGTCCATATGTTTCATACTTTAGGCTTGATGAAACAGAAAATTGCACGTAGTCCAGATGAAGCCGAAGGCGAATATCGTCTGCAGGGAGAGAGGGTTGTTGTGAATGTAGCCGACCGGATTATTGCAGCAACTCAGGCAGAATTAGTCCAATTACAGGAGTTATATCAGGCGAATCCGGATAAAATTATCGTCATTCCACCCGGTGTGGATCTGAGCCGTTTTTACCCTATTCCGCCAGACGAGGCCAAAAACTTTATCGGAGTACCACCCTGTGAGCGCACAATCTTATTTGTTGGGCGAATAGAACCATTAAAAGGGATTGATACCTTAATTAAAGCTTTGGCCATCCTGCGCCAGCAGGGAGTGTATTGTTGCCTTACAGTGATCGGAGGTGACCATCAGGTCGAATCGGGTCCAGAGGAAGGTGAGATGGGTCGCTTGAAAGCGCTTCTGGCAGATTACACTCGGCAAGAACCGTGTATGAGTGATTTGGTTACATTTTTGGGGAAACGCAGCCAGGATTCTCTACCATACTACTATTCGGCTGCAGAAGTTGTCGTAATGCCCTCCTACTACGAGTCCTTTGGAATGGTCGCTCTTGAAGCGATGGCCTGTGGTACTCCAGTAGTTGCCTCCGAAGTTGGCGGGTTGGCCTTCCTCGTTCAAGATGGGGTAACTGGATTTACAGTGCCAGTTGATAATCCACAATCATTGGCCGACCACCTGAAGGTATTGTTGGAAAACCCTGCTTTACATGTCGAGATGGGACAACGAGCCTTTTCTTATGCTCAGGAGTTTAGCTGGGATCGAATTGCCAAACAAATATACACTGTTTACGAGGCAGTTATTGCATAAATTATTCAAACTGTGCAAAATAAACCTCAAGCGCCTCGACCAAATCCGTTTCCGATATGGGTTTTACCAGATACCCCGTTGCCCCGAGTTTCTTTGCTTTTTCGTGATCCTTCTCGAGGCTACAAATAAAAACAGGTATGTGTTCGGTAACTGGATCAGCTTTCAATCTTTGTAGCACTTGCCAGCCGGTCAAAGAGCGACCATTGGCTTGTATTGTCTGCATCGCTATATCCAGGGTAACAGCCTGCGGTTGTAGTTCTCGGACGCGTTCGACTGCGCCGCGTAGGTCAGTTAACGCAATCACCTTGTATCCGCGATGAGAGAGGAATTGCTCATAACGCTGAATAACTTTAGGAGTATTGTCAATTGCCAGGATGACTCGAGGCATGCTGATCGGGTAAGGGAATTCATCTGTTGTAGCTGGTTGAGTTGAAAGATTGCTCTGAACCGGTAAGATAAACCAAAATGTATTCCCTTTGCTGGGGGTACTATCCCAGCCGAATTGCCCATGATGAAGCTCAATCCAGCGGCGTGCCAGAGATAATCCCGAAAAACGTTCTCTCATTGGTTGAGAAGTGGATTCCAAGGGGAGAACGCGCAACATTTCTTCTTGTTCATGCCGGGTGTAAACAGGGCCGGTATCAATCACCTTTACCTGGACCACAGCTCTTTGACCATGCGGTTGAGTTGCTTCAACGGTGATGGAACCCTCTTGGACGGATTGCGCACAAAAACTAATAATTCGAATCAGAGAAAGACGTATTTTTGCTGGATCAGCGCGCAGCAACGGCAGGTGTGTATCGATTTTGGGGATGATTTTTACCGGTTTATCTTTTAGGAGCCCCTGAAGAGTGGCAAGAACACTCCGAATGAGTTCATTCAAATTTAGATTATCTTCGAGTGATAAGTCTGGATGAGGCGCTTCAACTTGCCATAAATCTATAATATCAGACAGGATTCCCGCCAGATGTTTACTGGCAGCCTCAATGGCGGAAATGTCTCTTCGTTGGGGTTCGCTCAATATTCCATCAATTCCCTGCAAGAGCACACGGGTCCGGCTGATGATTGAGTTAAGCGGTGGTCGCAATTCGTGGCTCAGGTTGGACAGTAATTGCGTTCTTTCCTGTTCGGATCGTTGGATTTGATGGAATTCAGCTTGAGCTTGTGCATATGTGCGCGCATTCTCGAGCGCTACCGCGATGTGGTTTACCAGGATTTTGAGGAGTGAAATCTCCTCCTTTGAAAAACCCATCTCTGTAGTCGTATGGATGTTCAAGACGTAGAGGTTGAGTGTAATGATGCTAAGTGGAATCCCAATTTCGGCTCTTGATAGGGGTAACAGAATTTCCGAAGTTGATCCAGCGGGTTCATTCCATATACATGGTTGACCGGTTGCGGCAGCTTGCCCTACGACAGTCGCTCCCCCGATTATTAAATTTAATTGACTACCTTTTAATTTCTCAGCCATGGCGCCTGCCGAACTGACCGGAATCATGTTCATTCCGACTTCATCTGCCTGATAAAGGGTGACCAGGTGATAATTTAGATGGAATTGGAGTTGATGTACGATGCGGTTAAGTAACTCATTCCAATTTAAACCATGATAAATATCTTGTAACAGGTCGGTAACAATTATGGATTGTTTTATCTGACGTTGGAGCTCCTCTCTTAACTGGATGGATTGAATTGCCAGAACTGCCAGGGTGGCCATTGTGGATAATACATTCAAATCATCACTTGTGAAAGAGATGCTCGTTGAAAAGGATATGCTCAGGTATCCAATCCACTTTCCAGATCTGGTCAGAGGAACTAAAATCAAAGCCCGTGCTTCGAGCAGGTTGAGTAGATACTGGCACTCACGATCCTCTAGGCGCTTATCCTGACTGACATCTGAAAGAACAACTAACCGGTCGGGTTGAAACAGTCTCTCGATGATCACCCAGGTGTTGATTTGTTGATTGATAGTTATTGACGGGTTTGTCCCTTGCCTGGACCAGACTGCAACAGGTGGATTCCAGGAAGGGCGCTCTATCTCAGACACGGGTAAATCAAACAGGTTCATCGAAGCATGAACGGTTTCAGGGGCTCCGAGGAGCGTATATTGGCGTAAGATATCCAGAATTTGCGTGTAGGTATGGGCAATATTCAAACGATGGCTGGCTTCAATTATCCAGGCTTCAGATGTAACTGTCAGGAAAGGCAGCCCTGGCTTGCTTATACTTTCGGAAGCGAGTGGTTCAAGCGTAGTTGCTTGCTCAACCAGAATGTCGCTTTTCTGAATCGTTTGAGTAGATTGAATTTCAATTGATAAGGTTGGTTCTTCTGCAGGAGAGATTTCAGATATTGGCACATCTTCCGCAGGAAGAACGGACGCAGAGACAGTGTCTAATTCGTTAAACAAATCCTCAATCCGGCTGTTCATCATCCCAACATTATTCTTGTCCGCCGGTTGAGCTCTGGATTTGGGAATTTTAGACGCGCCTTTCATTACAGATTATTCAACGACCTTCCGCCTCGACTTCGGTCAGGGAAATCGCCTGGATCTGGGGAGATAATCCTGTTGACTGGATTATTTCTTGAGCCAAGGCATTATATTGTAGCGCACCACGCGATTGAGGTCTGTAATGGGAGATTGGGAATCCAGCCACTGCGCATTCGCGTAGTTTGGTGTCGACTTCGATCACGGTTTGGTAAACTGCTTGTTGGAAGGTGGTCTGGATTTGACCTAGGAGTTCCCGATGAATCCGGTTGCGGCGATCCAATATCGTAATTAAAATCCGATAGCTGAGTCGCGGATTATGTTGGTTTCTTACCCGCCGAATGGCATCCATCATGATTTTCAATGCATGAGCGGAGAAAAATTCAGACTGTGTAGGTATAATTAATAAATCAGCTGCTACCAATGCATTGAGAGTGATCGAACCCAGGGATGGTGGGCAATCCAGGAGAATAACAGCGTGACTTATTGAGCTAATCGCCAGAGCTTTTCTAAGGATAGACTCGTAATTTTGCCGGATGGGCAAGAATCTCTCCGCCAGCTCCAATTGATCGTTTGCAGGGACCAAATCCAGACCGGGTATGGCAGTCTCACGACGAATGGCCATCAGGGTGTCTGTTGGTGGATTAGAAACCTGTGTCGAGCCATATAATACATCAGCGATTGAACTTTGTAACCGGGTTGGATTTACACCAAGCGACAAAGTTAAGTTAGCCTGAGGATCCAGGTCTATCAGCAGGGTTTGCAGATTATTCTGAACCAGAGCACCGCCCAGCGATAAAGCTGTCGTGGTTTTAGCCACGCCACCTTTTTGACTGGCAATCGCGATCACCAGCCTTTTTCGACTACCGGGGATATTTCGACCAGAGGTTGTCGGACGAAGATCAGGCATAATCGAACTCCTAAGGTTTGACTATCCTATACTACCTGCTATTATCCTTAAAATTTACCAGGATTCGGGGAAAGGGTATCAATTAAGGCTGCTGCAATCTAGCCTTAGAAAGAAGCGGGTGATGGGATTCGAACCCACGAATGGTAGCTTGGGAAGCTACTGCCTTACCACTTGGCAACACCCGCAATTTCGTTGAAGATTATAGTCATGCCTGGTTGGAATGTCAAGCAGTATACTATCTAGATCAGGAGTATTCAGGGGTCTGGACATATTCTTTCTTAACCCTTAATATGCGCCTATGCCACGTACGACTACCCAGCCAGTTTTAATCAAGATTTGAATATCGAGTAGCAATGAGTAGTTCTGTACATAATATAAATCATATTCAGTATTCAAGTGCATTGGCAACTCACTCCGCCCATTGACCTGCCACCATCCAGTGATCCCTTGCGGGACCGCAAACCGTTTTTGCTGCCAGGATTGGTAATGAGCAACAAACCGGGGTAACTCTGGTCGGGGACCGACCAGACTCATATCACCAGTTAAAACGTTCATTAACTGAGGGATTTCGTCTAGGCTGGTGCGACGGATCCATTTACCAACGCGGGTAACCCGGGGATCGTCCGGGAATTTGTGGATAAGATTTCCGTTTCCAGCCGGTTTGATGACTTCTTCCAGATTTTCTTCAGCGTTTTGAACCATTGAGCGAAATTTATACATCCCGAATAAGCGTCCATTTTCGCCGACACGAGTCTGCTTAATGATCACTGGTCCGGGTGAATCGAGCTTGATAGCCAGACTGATCAATAGAGAGAGTAGCGTTGCCGGTAGCATGAAAATCAGGGAGAAGATGATATCAAATGACCGTTTAACCAATCGTTGGTAACCAGTTAATGTCGTGCTTTTCAGGCTGATCATTGGAACTCCCCCCAGGTCTTCCACTCGTGAACCATATATCATCAAATTGAAGTAGTCGGGAACTATCCAGATATTACAGGGCTGATTGGCCAGGATAGTAACCAGCTCTTGGGTATGTTCATGAGAGTGAGCTGGAAAGGAGATCAACACATGATGAATGTTATGGTGTTGGATGGTTTGTACAATATCTTCAATACTACCCAGGCGAGGTACCGAAGGGGGGATATCAGCAATCGGATGTTCGTCGTCTAAATAGCCAACAATTCGAATACCTGCCCATGAAAATTGACCAAGACGGTTGATTACCTGCTGGATGGCATCCCCACCGCCGACCACTAAAATGTTGCCCTGATCCTGGTTGGATTTGTTTCGCTTGGATCGAAGCGCGTAACCGAATGCGCGCCAGCCGAATAACGCCAGAAAGTGCAGTGAATAAAAATAGATTAATAAAAGTCGAGATATATCCCGAGCAGTAAAATAAACCAGTCCAGCCAGAGCTAACGAGGCTACCAAACTCGCTTTGGTGAGTTGCTGATATTCATCTATCGGGGTACGCACTTGATCGGGATCGTAAATGGCAAAAATAACAAAAATAACTACATAAATAAGGAAGGCTTCAGCAATTAATATCAGTAGATAAGGCTCATAAGGCAAATATCGACCGAAGGGCAGGTGAAGTCGTAACCAATAGGCTACGAATACTGCCATGAATATGCCGATCAGGTCGAGTAGAAAGGCCAATAAGATGAAGTTGACATTTCTGCGTAACATATCTTCAGACCAGCCAGGATAGTTAGTAGATGAAAGATTCGATTTCTGGTTGCCTTTATTTTACTCCCCTGAACCTATTTCTGGATAATTCTAACAGACGGTTATGATACAATTCACCAGACTTTGACGAAGGATGATGAAGTTAATGGGACTATGCCAGGTATTCAGGATCTGAGCGAGCGCGAGCTGGAGATCTTACGGCTGGTAGCCACGGGGGCCAGTAACAAGGAAATTGCCCAAAAACTGTTTATCAGCGCGAATACAGTTAAAGTACACCTGCGTAACATATTCGCTAAAATTCAAGTTGGATCTCGCACTGAGGCGGCGATCTATGCAGTAAATTCGGGATTGGTCTCCACCTCCATTGTATTGCCAGACTCTAGCGAACCTAACTTAGATACAGGTCAGGCATCTCAACCAGCAGGTAACACCAATACGATATCAGCGTCCTACCAAGAACCATCCGGTATCAGTAAACCAGACGAGAAGACGAAGCGGTTCGCCGGCGCAAGATTATGGGTGGTAGGGATCGCTGTTCTGGTGATTGCGAGTGGATTAATCTTTGCCTTTTGGATGATTAACCGGGCAAACCGCGCTCAGCGCGGGATCAACCTTCCCTCACCAGGCGAGTCGCCCCGTTGGCAGACCTTGCAAGCGATGCCAAACCCTCGCTCCGGATTAGCGCTCGCTGCTTTCGAAAATAAAATTTATGCAATCGCGGGAGAAACAGCTCAGGGACCTACCAATCTGGTCGAACGCTACGATCCAGCGAATAATATCTGGGTTAGCTTGGCAACAAAGCCAACGGAGGTAAGTGACATTCAGGCAGTGGTGATCGGAGCGAGGATTTTTGTACCTGGTGGAAAGCTTAATTCGGGTCAGGTTTGTAATCTTCTCGAAATATATGATCTGCACCAGGACCGTTGGAGCCAGGGGAAGTCTTTACCCATCGCGACCAGCGGATACGCTCTGGTGGCTTTCGAGGGAAAATTATTTTTATTCGGCGGTTGGAACGGTAACCGTGCACTGGACATCGTTTTAGAGTACGATCCTGTGGCGGACACCTGGAATGAAAAGACACCCATGAAGGTTGCCCGTGCGTATGCGGGCGCCGCCCTCGCCGGTGGACAAATATCCGTGCTGGGTGGTTTTGATGGGAGTAAATCGTTGACCGATAATGAGGCTTACCTTCCTGACCAGGATTTCCCCGGAGGTCGTCCCTGGGTAAAGAGCCCTTCAATGGCAGTTGGTAGATATCGTATGGGGGTAGCCAGCCTGGCGGATATAATCCTGGTGGTTGGCGGGATAAACGAAAAGACACAGCCGCTGCTTTCCATAGAATATTTCCCCCCCACTCATACCTGGCAGGAAATCGGCAGCCTTGGAGTGCAATCCTGGTCAAATTTTGGGATTGTGTCTCTTGGGACACGTATTTATCTGTTGGGTGGTTTACTGGATGGCCAATTGACCGGTCAAAACCTGTCCTACCAGGCAATCTATACGATCAATATGCCAATCATCCGCTAAGGATAGTATATTTTATGTCAGCTTCTCTGGATCATTCTGTCACCCGTGGATATGGATTATTCGAGAATCTCCTGGCGCGTTTAAGAGCCAGGCAAGCCAATCGCTTGATTCCAAAACACCTGCGAGATGGACGAATTTTGGATATTGGGTGTGGTTCATACCCATATTTTTTGGCTCATACCTATTTCCGGGAAAAGTTCGCCATTGATCAAATGTCACCCACAGTCGAGCATCCTGAAGTTCAATGGTTTTCCCTGGATGTTAATCGTGAACCTCATTTGCCTTTCGAGGATCATTTTTTTTCGGTCGTCACCATGTTAGCTGTGGTTGAGCATCTCAATCCCACCAGCTTGACCTCCTTATTTCGTGAAATTTATCGTACTTTGATACCGGGTGGCGTTGTCTTGATTACGACTCCGGCTTCCTGGGCAGATGGTCTCTTACATTTACTGGCAAGGCTTCACCTGGTTAGCGCAGCTGAGATCAACGAGCATGTTTACGCGTATACCTTGCCTTTATTGGGCTGGTATTATGGGCAAGCGGGTTTTGCAATGCAAAAGGTTCGTTTTGGATATTTTGAATGTTTCTTAAATATGTGGGGAGTTGCTGAGAAATAAATACCTGCCAGGGTAAGAAAGTATTGTAGGCGTGTACGGAGTTGTTTTTTTCTTTTTATCTGTTTTTCGAGGGCTTGGTCTCTTAACTGCATGCTGCCTGGCAGCCTATGGGCTGGGCGTCTGGGCGATGAGGGGAATCGGAGTTGATCCGGATAAGAGAGTCGACGGTATTGTGTATGCCACAGCTTTAGGATTAGGTTGCCTGGCTCATCTGGTGTTTCTATTAGGAGCAATAGGAGGTTTGTATCAGTGGGCGATATGGATTCTGATTGGAACCGGCCTGGTCAGTGCTTTGCATCAATTTTATACCCACCGAAATTTTTATCTGACAAGAATACGCGGTTTAGTAGCTTTTATCGTACGGAATGACCTGACTCATTGGTTCAATATTGGCTTGCTGGTTTTAGTTATAATTGCTTGTTTATTTCCATTGTTGGCGAATGCTTTGATGCCGCCAACGGGTTGGGATGAAGTTGCTTATCATTTAGCAGTTCCTAAAATATATACTCAAACTCACACCTTAACGTATCTACCATCGATTCCACACTCCAACTGGCCTTTTGAAGCCGAAGCTCTGTATACCTTAAGCCTGTTGATCGGGTCCGAGCGATTGGCTCAACTTTTCACCTGGTTGGCTTTGCTCCTGACTTGTGCGGGATTATTCTTATTCAGCCAGCGATTTATCAACGCAGTAGTCGGAGGGTTAGCAGCCTCGCTGTTTGCGATAACACCCATGGTGGTTCACCTGTCCGGAACAGCCATGGTGGAGTTGTTGCTAACCTTATTTAGCTTATTCGCTGTATTAACCTGGTTAGAATGGGTATTAGGGGGAAAGGATGGCATCTGGCGATTGTCGGCTGTCTTTGCTGGTTTAGCTGCCTGCGTAAAATTGAATGCGGTGACAATACCCATCCTTTTAGGAATTGCTACCATGGGGATGACAATGATTCGCCAGCGGAATCAATGGCGTATTGCTCTAAAACAATTCATACTCTATGGATTGATTGCCCTGGCGGTAGTAGCACCCTGGTACCTGAAAGCCTGGATACAGACCGGCAATCCCGTCTGGCCATTCTTTTTTGCATGGTTTGGAGGAAAAAATTGGGATAATTTCGGAACCGGGTTATTTGAAGGCTTTATTCGCCAGCCGAATATGGTTTTAAATTTCTGGAACTGGCTGACCGGATTCTGGCAAGTGACCTGGCAACCTTATCGGTTTGGTTCCGTAACGCTTGGCTGGCATTACCTGATCTTTCTGCCTGTAGGGTTATTGGGAGTTGGGCTCAAAACCACTCCAATTCGTAAACAAATCCTCTATCCCCTGGGCCTATTAATTGTCGCTTTCTATACTGTCTGGTTCTTCCAGACCCACCAAACCCGCTTTTTAATGCCGACCATGAGTATGTTAGCGCTCTTTCTTGCGATCGGTTTGGGAAATTTATGGTCTTGGCAAAGGCGCAGGTTAAACTATGTCATTCAAGGGATGATATTGGTTGCGGTGGGGTTGGTGGGTTGGTGGTCTAATCCAGTTGATCGCACCCAATTATCGAATAGCTGGCCTTACCTGTCAGGCCAAATAAGCCGCAATCAATACTTAAAAAGGCAAATTCCCGGTTATGAGGCCTTCTTGTTTATCAACAAGTCTTTACCTTCGAACGCGCGTGTCTGGATGGCAGTATGGGAATCGCGGGGTTATTACCTGGACAGAGAATATCTTTGGGCGAACCCGGTCAGTCAACGTATGTTACCCATGGAGAACATAAAGGATGCGGATCAATTATCTCAGGAATTACAATCTCTGGGCGTGACCCACATCCTTTTTTCGACGGTATTCCTTGAGCGGTTTGCTTACATTCCTTCAGCGGATCAAGTCACAAACCTGGTGCGTCAACTTTTAGCCGACCATGCGCGACTGCTCTTCCGATCCGAGCCGATAGAAATATACCAATTATCGCCTTAAGGTGCGGTGGGTAGCGGTAAAGTGTCGTAATCTAACACGCCAACTTCAACCGTTTTTCCAGCTTCCACTGTCACGATGATTTCCTTTTTCTCACCTGGATAATAGAGGAAGTAGGCGTTAATAACGGTATACAGTACCAGTTGATACTTGCCAGGGCTAATATTAGTAAAGATGAATTTCCCCTCAATGTCAGTTGTTGTGTTAGGTGATAATACCGGGCTAAGGGTTGCCCCACGATCCTGACCAGATGAGTCTTTGACAATCTCAGCCAGATAAAGAATGATATCCCCTACACCCTGCCCATTCAGGCGCAAAGCACCGGTAATATATCCCTTGGTGACGTCCGGGGTCACCGTTGGCGTGGGCGGTGTATCAGGAGTGGCAGGTGCCGGATAACCTTCGGGTGTGGGATATATTTCTGGAGCAGGATATCCAGGGGCAGGATATGGATATGCCGGCGCTGGATAGCCGCTGATTTGCCCGGTAGGAGCTGGATATGCTGTCACGCCTGCCTCGACGTCCGTTGTAATCGGTCGAGAAGAGGGAGTTGTTGGTGTTGGCGTTGTTGAGGCGCAAGCACTCACCACTAGAGCGAATAAAATAAAGATCAGCCAAAAACGTTTCATAGTTATTCGGATAAGTATCCCCGCCCCCCGACTAGCGGGGAGCGGGGATTGATTCGGTTTATAGATTATTCCTGATGTCGTAAGTAGATTGGAACAGCATCAGGTAATGGTTGCACTACGGCATCGAGATGCCTTCATAAACCAGTAGTTGATCCTGGTAAGTGCTGGCGCCCAACTCGTTGACGACGGCCAAGATCTTACCGCTGGAACTGGCTGTACAGGTCGCTGAACCAACGTATTTCGTACCGCCAAAGCCAGTGTATGGATCAGCCTGCAGCAAGGATTTCCCTTTACCGGGATCCAAGATTACCTGGTTGGTGTGCGTGGATCCGGCGAATGTGCAGTTGACGGTAGTTTGGTTGAGGCCAACGTTCATCAAGTTGATCGAGGTGGCGAAACCACCATTCGCATTCATGATCAAGGGTAAGATGACCGTGCTGGTAGCGGCGGCCGGATCAAAACCGTCATACGCGCCGCCATTCAAGGTGCCTTTGAACTGGTTGGCCGTAGCGACCAGGAGCGCGCCAGCTGAGTTCGAAGTTACCTTACCGGAGCCAACAAACTTCTCATTGACGCAGGTAGTGGTAATCTTCGCCGGATCGGGGGTGCCTGTGAATACTACAAGAGCGTAGGTTGCCACACTATTAGCAGCGATAGTTTGGGTCTCGACGCAGTCGGTGCCAGCACCAGAGTTCTTGTAGCTGACAGTTACGATACTCGCCAGGCCACCTGTATTCTGGATGGTGATGCCTGTCTTATAGCCAGCGTTATTTTCGTTGACCAGTGGCATAACCGGATTGGTCGAGCCGGCGGTGGTGAAGCCATTGTAGGCCGACATGATCGTCGGGTTTTCAATAATCACAGTTGCGACGATGGGCTGGCCCCCGGTGCTGGTGACAAGAGCGCCAAATATTTTGGGGTGCGAAACCTCGAGCGCTTGATCAAAGGTCTTGGCCGCGCCGGGTTTAATAGTAGTCGGGTTGGTGGGCGGTACGGTGCCGTCACTGTATGCAACGGTAACAGTCGCATCCGCCGTGCCGGTGTTCTGAACATTGAACCAGGTGTTATAACCGCTGTTACCCTTCATCAGCAGAGGTATGTTCACCGTGGTGTTGCCAGCCGATTGGGCTACATAGGAAGCCGCGGCCTTGTAGTTGTCACCTTCGATGTTGCTGATTGAAGCAATCTGGCGGTCAGAAGAGATAACTACTGAACCGTTGAAGCCATCTGAGGCGCCGATTGGGTTATAAATAAACGGAGCCAGCGGGGGGATATTTTGCGTGACGGTTGTGTCGATCGTGCCATCCTGCTTGTAATAGGTGATGGTGATCTGAGCGATCGCATCCTCAAGGTTCTGCAGGTTAATGCTGGACGAATAAGAGAATTGTCCAGCTTTGGCAACATGAGGTGCCAGACCCAGGAAAGCCAGGGCGATTGCGAGAACGAGTACGAAACGAAATGCTTTCATAGTACCTCCGGAATAGGATTTAAAAAGGGTTATTTGATAATGTTATTGTACTGATCACAGCCCGGTTGGCAATACCTCCTAAGGGTTAATATCTTTACCGGGTGATCTTTATGAAGAGGTAGCGACGACAGGTGTTGTTAATTGATTAACCCATTTGGATTATTGGTTGTGTTCGGTTTGGGAAAGGGATTTGGCGGTACGAGCGTCCCAGCCAATCCAGATCAACGCCCATACGACTTCATACCCGATCAGCAAAACTCGTACCAGGATCGCAACCACAACAGCCACCGGGGATGGCATAATCTGGCTCAACAACAAACTCAGGCCGATCTCAGTTACTCCGAAATTACTTGGAGAAAAAAACAAGGCAGAGGACAAAACACCGATAATCGTCCAACTGCCAATAATATAACTTAAGTTGTTGAACGGTAACACGGTGACGATATTGGCCAATGCAAATAAATTAATCCCGCCAAAAATCCAGATGGCTATATAAGTTGCTAACCAGCGCAAGATGTCACGGTAACGAAAATCACTGGCTTGAACTTTTAACAGTCGAAAAATCCAGGCTATTGTTCTTGGTTGAAGTAAGATGAAACCGATGAGGAAGAAGATGACTAAGATCCAGGGGGTGATATGATATTGCACGATGATGGGAACGGCGAAAGCCAGGCTGACCAGCAGTCCCGATAAAATCATTACCGCCAACTCCATACCACTGACCAACGAGGTCAGCTTAATGTCGATATTTTCTTCCCGATACAACTTTGCCCGGCTGGCAATATACCATACCGTGCCAGGCAGGCGTTTGGTCACATTGGCGAGGAAGTAATTGTGCAGGTGCCGCCGTATATCGACACTTTTACCCAGGGTGTTCATCATCCACGCCCATATCAAAGCCGAGGTATAGATGGTCAGGCTATAGATGATGAATGAAACCAGCGCGGGTAGGAGGCGGAAGTGCCATTCGAGTTCAAATAAAACCTGTCGTTGCTGGTAAACCAACAGAGCTAAAACACCGATTGTGATGACAACTGCGGTTAAAGTAAATAAGCGGTGATATTTTCCTGTTTTCATCCGGCCTGCGCTACCACAATCAGAGCCGAACCGTGCTTCCCCAGGTTGCTCAGGGTGAAGATCGGTGCGGTAATCAGTCGGGTAATCGGATTGCCAAGAATCCGATCCATGGCTTTCCGCCAGGTGGCTGATCTCTGCCGCGCGGTAAACCAAAAGCGAACACTGAGTATAAAAAATGAATAACTGCCGATCCGGCAGTGCATATCAAGAATCTCGAATCCCTGACTCTCCAGTGAACGGCGGATTGTCAGTGGTGTAAAAATATATAAATGTCGTGGGGCGTCCACGCCAGCCCAGTTCGAGCCAAATATACGCATCCCCCAACTATTGCCATTGGGAACTCTTAATACCAGTAAGCCGTTAGGTTTCAAAATGCGTTTGATTTCTGCCAGGCTGGCAACAGGATCCTGTAAATGCTCAAGAACATCCCACAGGGTTACCACATCAAAAGTATGTTCGGGGAAAGTCGCTGCTTCAAGGGTACTGTTGGTTACTTTCAGGCCGATCTTTCGGGCAAGATTGGCAGCATAGGCGCTAATATCAACCCCTTCTACCTGCCAACCTGGATGGCGCTGCATCCCAAGTAAGAAACTACCGCTGGCGCAGCCGACATCCAGCAGATGACCTGTGTGTTTGTACCGTAGAACCGCTTTGCAGCGTTTTTCGATACCATATTGTCGAACAAGCGCATTCAACCAACCCGTCTTTGGCTGAAGCGCCGCCTCATAGGAGTCATACTCATCTGGATAGGCTCTGGTTAACTCAGCAAGAGTTGGCTGCGGATTCAGGAAAATTAAACCGCATCGGGTACAACATACGTACCGATATTGTCCATCTAGTCTATTTAGCTGTAAATCCGCTACCGTGAACAGAAGGGTTGCCTCTGAATTTTGACAGAGGTTACACAGCGTGGTTTCCATTAGTTGATTTGGTATCTTGTGAGTATATTGGACCGCCCCACCCATCCATCCATCCCCGCACCAGGGAGCGCTGGATATCCCGCTGACCTCTCAGCAGGTTTTTTAGAATATGGATTATTAAGCGACCTGATGAGAATAAAAACATACCAGCTTGTTGAACACCTCTAGAATAGCGCCGGAAGAAAATTATTTGATTGCGTGTGCGCAAGTAGCTGGCCCGTGCGGCAATTTTATTCATCGTGAGTGATACTTTGTGCCACATTTTCGCTTTTGGCACACACGCCATTCGGTAACCCACCTTACGAGCACGCATGCAGAAATCAATTTCCTCATAATAGATTTCAAAAAACGGATCTAATAAGCCGATCTTTAAAAATACTTCCCGCCGGACGACCATCGCACACCCTGTTACGAAATCTACAGGAATTACTTCGGGTAAGTCGGCAGGTAGGATCTTCCGCTGGTTACTTTTCGTGGTGAGCAAGGTTCCGGGAATTAACTGATCACCCATATTCCAAACCAGGTTCGGATATTTATAATATAAAATCAAAGGGGCCAAGATCGCATACGGGCTATCAGCTTGCATATATCCTTGCAGAGCTTCAAAAAAACCCGCGTCAAGGATCGTATCATTATTAAGCAGCATGATCCATTGCACTCCCTGATCGAGTGCTTTCCGAATCCCTTGGTTGCAGGCTCTGACAAAACCTAGATTGGTGGAGTTTTCAATGATTGGTAGATTTTGACCAAATCTTTCGCGGAAAGTGGGTAGTGAATCGTCAACCGAACCATTATCTATCAGGGTGATCTGTTCGAGAGTTATCCCCGCTTTTAGCAGCGATTCTATGCATTCTAATGTATCTTGTTTTGAATTCCAATTAATCAATATGATACACAGGCCTGAAAGCATTGTGTAATTATATCAGTTATAATCACCCTATGCATGTCTTATTCCTGGCGGGTAGAGAATTGGAATATTCTCGCAATGATGTGATGCTGCGCGCGTTGCGCCGGTTTGCCCAGGTTAGGGTGATTGGTTTTAACCAACGCCCGAAATCATTAATCACGGGTAGTTTAATATTAATGTTGCGTAGTCTGCCACTATTGGTATTAGGCCGTTATGACCTGGTTTTTGTTGGTTTTTTTGGCCATATATTAATGCTGCCGGTTGGGGTGATCGCCCGAAAGCCGATCCTTTTTGATGCCTTTGTTTCAACCCTCGATACACTTAGCGGTGACCGGAAAACTTTTAGCCCCCAATCGGTAGGTGGGAAGACGGCGTATTGGTTGGATCGGAAGGCTTGCCAGTTAGCTGATCATGTGTTGTTGGACACACCCCATCATACACAGTACTTCAACCATGCTTTTCAAGTGCCTATTGAAAAGTTATCAGCTCTGCCAGTCGGATGCAATGAAGACTTATTTCACCCGCAATCCGGTTTTATGCGCTCACCTGACCCGGTGACTCGTGTGCTGTACTACAGCTCATATATGCCGTTGCATGGTGTGGAGAACGTCATCTGGGCAGCTGGGCAACTTCAAAGTGAGCCTATCCGTTTTCGTTTAATCGGCGATGGGCCTACGTATCCGCAGGTCCACCGGCTGGCCGAAGAGCTGCGCTTAGAAAATATTGAATTCCATCCTTCGATCCCGTTGGCACAGCTGCCGGGTGAGATCGCAATGGCTGATATCAACCTGGGTGGGCATTTCGGATTAAGTGAAAAAGCAGGGCGAGTAGTGCCTGGTAAAGTTTATCAGGTTTTGGCCATGAGCCGACCTTTGATTGCCACCACTACCCCGGCTAATCGGGACTTGCTACGCCATGCTCAATCTGCTTATCTTTGCCCACCAGGCGACCCGCAAGCCCTGGCTCGGGCAATCCTGACCTTGCACGGAGATCCGACTCTCCGAAACCAACTGGCGCAAGGTGGCTATGCTCTCTACCAGGCCGAATGCAGTGAGGCTGTGATCACAGAACGTCTGCGGTCTCTGGTTGATCGCCTCGTTAATTAGTTAATAAAGCACCTCCGATGAAGATTGCGCTCATCACCATTGGATTTAGTCCTTATCGCACCTCAGGCCTGGATGTTAGCGCTGAGCGGTTGGTGATGGGTTTGTTGGCTGCGGGTCATGAGGTTGATGTCTTGGCAGGACGTCGTGAACACCAGCCAGAAACCTTTTCGAATTCGCACTTAAGCATCCAGAGGATCCAGCTTGATCGTACAGATTGGCTAGGTTTTGGGTGGCGAGCAGCGCATATTCTTGGGTCGGCTCCTGCTTACGATATTATCCACTTCGCAGATGTTGATTTTTCCTGGGCTTTTCGTGGAGAATATATTGCTTCGGTCCACCATTCATTTAACCAACGCATCCTTAGCCTGGGAAAATTTCAATGGCGACAGACCTCGTCTTGGTTGATGCGAGGCCTGTATTATCGGTTGGCGCAAAAATTCTTGGAGACTCCTGCGATTCAACGTGCTCGAGGCATTATCGCATGCACGACTTCAGCTGCAACTGAATATATCAATTCTTACCCGGTCAGCCATGATCGACTTGCGATCGCCCATCACGGTGTGGATACGGATCATTTTGTACCGGTTGCTGATACGAGGATCTTGCGAAACCGTCTGGGTATTACTGAAAACGATCCTGTAATTTTATTCGTGGGATTTATCACACCTCGGAAAGGTCTTGAATATCTGGCTCAAGCTTTACCCCTGATGAAACCCACTCCCCGACTGGTGTTGGTCGGACAATGGCGAAATAAGGCTTACCGCCAACAAGTCATGGAGCAATTGGGTTCTTTTCGTCAATGGGTTGTGGAGGTGGGTGTAGCACCTGATGACCAGATGCCAGCATATTATTCGATGGCAGATGTATATGTTTCACCCTCTCTGATTGAGGGATTTGGGATCCCAGCCGCAGAGGCTTTGGCTTGCCAGACGTCAGTCGTTGCCACCGATACCGGTTCGGTTGCCGAGGTCGTTGGTCCGGGTGGTATTCTTGTTCAGCCTCGAGATGTCTTTGGGCTGGCGAATGCCGTCTCGTATTTATTGAATAATCCCGATGAAAGGCACAAACTGGGTTGCCTGGGACGTGAACATGTTGTTGAAAATTATAGCTTGCCCAGGGTTTTACGAGAGATGGTAGATGCATATCAACGCTTCAGGAGAAAATAATGGAGCACCATCCTGTTTATGGAGTATCCGCTCCAGAAAGAGGTTGGGTTCCTGCCCCACGCTATCTTTTACGGCGTGACCGAATACTTAGATTCCTACGACCATTAACTAAAGGTCGAGTGCTTGAGATCGGGTGCGGCGCAGGCGCTTTGTTGAATGATCTGATTTCACTTGGTTTCAATTGTACGGCATTAGAGCCGTCTGCCGATGCGCGGGATGTGGCTCATTATCTTACAGACAGTTATGGGGGAGAGGTTCAAATCTTGGAGGAGGCAGATTCAAGCTGGAACGCTTCATTTGATTATGTAATGGCTTTCGAAGTATTGGAACATATCGAAAATGAGCGTGCCATCCTGGAACAATGGCTGACCTGGCTCAAACCTGGAGGTTATCTCCTCTTATCTGTGCCTGCTCATCAGAAGTGGTGGAACGCGACAGATACATGGGCGGGTCACTACCGCCGATATGAGCGTGACCAACTGATCAGGTTGCTACAGCAGGTTGGCTTGACCGATATTCGGATTGAATGTTATGGGGTGCCCCTATCGAACATCCTTGAACCTGTACGGGCACATTATCATGCCAGGCAATTAGCAGCCGATGAGTTACCCGGTGGTGAAGAAGAGAGGAAAGCATTAAGATCGAAACGGAGTGGGGTTGAACGTCCACTGGAGGTGAAGTCTTATCATTGGCTAACGGGATGGCCAGGCAAATGGATCATGCAGGCAGCCTTTGGGTTGCAAAAGTTGTTTATAAATTCAAATTGGGGGACCGGTTACCTGGCGCTGGCCCGGCGAAATATCCAAACCCGATCTTGATGGTAGACAACCTGATAGTTCGGACTGGCTTGAAGCTTAAGCGGATCGAGGGTGGGTGAAACCGCGTTCACCGATCCCTGACGCTGACCAATATATATATAATTTATATCACGCTCATTCAGCATCTCGATAATCTTGGGATCGTCAATACTCTTCTGTGCCAGTTGAATCGGTAATTCGTTAATGTATTGGCGATAATCCGAGCGTGTGCCTCGTTCGGCGGTATATGTAAGCGGAGGTAAGGTCGTCTGTCGCTGCGCCAGAAGGGGCAACCATAATCCGCCATCCGTGCCAACCACAGAGGAACCTCCATAAGCGGGAACAGCGTTGACCAGAAAGCGTGATTCAGAGGATGTATTCGACATAATCCATTTCACAGCACGTAGATCCGCGCGAGTAACCAGGGCAAAATCCGGTATATTTAGATCGTTTAAGCGTTGTCTGGCTCCCCAAAGGCTGGCTAAGATTAAGCCGAGTACCAGACCGGGTTGAATGATTCGGGTTATTCCTTTTATTAACTTGAGTGATACACCTGCACCCCACTCGTAAATAGCAGCTCCAGACAAAATACTGGTGGGAATGTAACAGGCAATCATAACCGCAAAGTTTGTCAGGATACCCGCTCCGGGTAACCAAAGGGATTGGGGATTGGCAGCCAGTAGTATCAAGCACCACCACCCGGCTATCAAAATGGCGGCCTGGTTTCGTTTCCATACCCACCATACCAGGCTGAGGGAGAGTAGAAACCAAAAAAGCACAGGAAGATAAAATTTTA
>CAYGZL010000045.1:0-2801 GCA_964354345.1 uncultured Anaerolineaceae bacterium
AGAGGCTGCTCCCAAAATGGAGCCCCCCAGCTTTCCCAGCCCCAAGTTGCGACTGGCTCCAGTTACGACAGCCACTCTATCCTTCAACCGTTTCATAGTTCACCTCCATTATGATGCTGTGCCAATGCGCGCCCTACCAGTTGATATACTGCCACCGCCTGATGCCTGGCAGCAGGCGATAGCGCACCCGGCGGGCATAATCCCCATAGCTAGCCAGCTCAGTCTGCAAGACGCGGTCTTCGAGGGAGGTGCGGAGGATGAGCAAGCTGGCGCATAATCCGCCAACGACTATGGCCCATCCTGAAGCGAGCAGGGTGGAGAGGGCCAGCTCAAACAGGATCATGCTCAGGTAAGACGGGTGGCGCACATAGCGGTACGGACCGCCGGTCGCGACCGTATGACCCCGCTCGGACTGGATGCGAACAACCTGCGTGAAGAAGGGGTTAGAGGCCATCGCCTAGACGTACAGCGCCGTGCACAGGAGACACACCGCCAGGGCAGTCAGTTGAGCAGCCAAAGGGAAGCTACCCGTCCACCCGTAGCGCTGATCCAGGCCAGCGAGGATATAGCGCGCCAGCTCAATCAGGTGAATGCTGCTCACAAAGGCTCGATCCCAGACCCTGGCTCCCTCGGGAAGCGCCAGGCGTTCAGCTCTGGTTTTCGCCGGCCTCCCGCTTCGCCCACTTTCGTATCTGAGACCTGGCCCAGGCATAATGGTTGCAGGTGTTGCCGGCAATGTAATCCGCCAGGGTCAGCTCCCCCGTCCAGTTGAAACGACCGCGAACAAACAGTTCTTCTTCAGGGATCTCTACAATAACGGTCACAACTTGCCGATAGGAGGCATGAAACTCAGCGAGTATGTCATCCAGGCTGCGATCTTGATTTTCCTCGTAAATCTGTTGATTCAGTGCATCCATGGACTTCCGACTCATGCCGACGGGCGGGATTGCTGGAGAGCGACCTTGTACACCCGCCTGATACCAATCCAGGAAAAGTCTTTCCCAGGCAACCAGGTGCGCGAGAAGGTCTTTCACTGATCCTGTGCCGGTAACGCCGGGGCGGATCTTATCTTCTGCGCTCAGGGCGGATAAGTTTTTCTCCAACCGCCTTCGTTCTGTACAAATATCTATCAGGAGCTGATCTTTGCTGGTTTGTTTCGCCACGTCATGCCTTTCTTCCGAAAGTGTCTTGCTATCTCAAACCTGCCTGGAGGTCTGGAGAAACCGATAGTGAAGCGCTAGCGGAGTGAGACGGCTGCAACCCAGTGTCAGGTTTTGCTATCCGGTTCCAGGGTGATGACTACGTTTCCCTTCTTGTGCCCTGCTTCGACATACCGATGTGCCTCGACAATTTGTTCGAGCGGATAGATTCGGTCGATGGCTGGTTTGAGCTTGCCTGCCTCGATCAGTTCTTTGAGCAGGAGCAGATATTCAAGCTTTTCCCCGCCATCCGAGTCGAGGTGGACGTTCAGATAAATTCCTCCCGACCTGAGCGCCTTTCTGCCGGTCGCGGGGTCGAGTTTGCCCACCGCGTCGAAAATCACATCGTAGGACCTACCGCTTTGGGTGAAGTCCTGGTGGGTGTAATCCAGCACCTGTGTAGCCCCCAGGGATTTGACCAGCTCCAGGTTGGCGGTACTACACACTCCGGTCACATGCGCCCCGAAATGATGGCTGGCGAGCTGTACGGCATTCGTGCCGACCGCACCGGAAGCGCCGTAAATCAGCACTTCCTGTCCGGGTTGGATTTTCCCTTTTTTGAGACAGTGCAGGGATGTCATCCCCGCGCCGGGGACAGCAGCGGCTTGCTCGTAGGTCAGATTGACCGGTTTGTGCGCCAGCACGCCGGTTTCGGGCAGGCATTTGTATTCGGCATAACCGCCAAAGTTGACCGCGAAGGTAGAAGCAAAAACTGCCTCGCCAGGTTTAAAGCAGGTCACTCTCCTGCCGACGGCTTCGATATCCCCGGCCAGTTCCATCCCCAGGATCGGTCGCCGGGGTTTGCGAATGCCCAGATAGAGCCGTGCCAGCATCCGCTGCCAGGCGGGAATGGGCATGTTCAGGCTACGCATGATGGTATCGCCGATTGTGACGGTGGTCGCCCTGACTCTGACCAGCACTTCCCGGTAGCGTGGCACGGGCTTGTCAACTTCTACCAGCTGTAGTACCTCCGGGGGACCGAATTTGGTGTAAATGATGGCCTTCATCTCTGGTTCACTATTTCACCTCCGATGTGTAGAATAGACTTTCAGCCGCGTTTAGATTAGCTTACACTAAATAATCCTCCAAAGATGGAAAACCCAGTTGTTCATTATACGCCAATCTTATGCTGCTTATTATGAAGACGAATATCGGACAGCCTCAAACCGTGGGCGACCATATCCCCTTGATATAAGTGGCCTCTGAGTCTCCCGGCCAGGGCGGTATGGCGATACAGATGAACTTCAAATCTACATTTGGCTGGTAAACGCATGGCCTTGGGAGATGTACTTGATTGTCTTCTATTAATTGGGTACACACATAGGCAATTACAGACGCATCTGATCAACGTCCATAAACAGATACGTGCCTGCTGCTACTGGAGTCGAATGGCTCTCGGCTCCAGCCTCCCCAACGGTTCTTAAGCTGCAATCCTGCGATTCTTGCCATCAAATCGAGTTCACTGGGCCATGCGTAACGCTGAACCACCGGATTCAAGTGGATTCCTGCGGGAGATAGAGAAACATGACTCTCTTCAATTATTTGCTTGCCTGCGTCATGTCGAAGCACATCGAGCCGAACCTCATTGACCTCAATAGCTTC
>CAYGZL010000046.1:0-2990 GCA_964354345.1 uncultured Anaerolineaceae bacterium
GTGCTGGCGCCGGTGAAATACAGGTTGCGATACTTTGGATGCTGTAAATCAGGTCGAAAATAAGCCAACTGCGTCAGGTTGTGACATAGTCCGTGGGTAGAGCCTTTCACCAGGTTGTAGCGCTTACACCAGGCAGGCGGCGTAAAATCTATTTCAAATTTAATATGGGATTCAAGATCCGTAATCCCAAGCAATGCCAACCTGCGAAAAACATGGCGGCGCGCCTGATCGCGGATTTTCGCCCAATCTTGAACGCCATTACTGCCCATATGCCCCACCGGTACAACTGCAATGATCGTATCCTGCCCGGAGGGTGCCATGGACGGGTCTATGCGCCTGGGGGCGTGGATATACAGACTGGGATTGTCTGGCAGGTTCAAATCCCGCATGATGCTGGTGAAGTTGGCGCGGTAGTCGCTGGCCAGGAACAGCGTGTGCGCACCCGGGATATCGTAAGGTTGATCAACTCCCCAGTAAAAGCTGATCACCGAACAGGAATAGCGCTTGCGCGCCAATTTCTCGGCCTGCCCGTCCTGTGGGAGCAGATTTTGGAAGACATAAGGTAAATCCGCATTGGCCAGAATGAACTCGGCTGCCATTCTCTGGCCATCCAATATTACCCCAACTGCTCGGCGCCCATCGACCTCAATCCGCTCCACCGGGGTATTAAAAATAAACTCCACCCCTACAGCGCGCGCCAGGGACATCAGTGCTTCGACTACCTGGTACATCCCGCCACGGGGATACCAGACGCCGTGCGCCAGCTCAGTGAACGGCATCATCGAAAACGTGGCCGGGGCCTCGAAAGGGCTCAACCCCATATACACATCCTGGAATGTGAAGGCAGCTTTCAGTCGTGGGTCATGAAAGAACGCCGACATGTGGCGATAGTGATTCGCCAACGGCTTAAGCTGAAAGAGGAGGGGTAAGTTGGCGAGGTTGAAGAAATCGGACGCCTTACGAAAATCATGGTCGACCAGCTTGTGGATACCCAGATGATAATGACGATAGCCCTCGGCCATGTAGCGCATGAAATTCTGAAAGCTGCCCGGCTCGAAAGATTCGAGCTGCTCCTGCATGAACTTCATATCGGAAGTCAGGGCGAGCTGGCTGCCGTCATCAAAAACCAGATGGTAGGTCGGATCCACGCGCTGTAAATCCAGCATTTCGTTGAGAGACGTGCCGAGCGCGGCAAACTCCGCCTGGTATAACAAAGGCATCACCAGCAGGGTGGGGCCTGTGTCAAAGGTATGACCTTCATTAGTTATTCGGTCACAACGCCCCCCTGGATGGTTGTTCTTTTCAATCACGGTGACGTGTAAACCGTGTTTCGCCAGGTGGATGGCCGCGGTCAATCCACCGATGCCGGCTCCGATCAGGAGAACATTTTTAGTTTTCATTTTCAATGACCCGCAAGATCCGCTCGAAGCGAGCGATATACGCATATCCCGCCAGGCGACAGCGTATATTTCTTTCCTGGGCGATATATTCACGTCCAGCCCTGAAGTATCTACGAGCTAATTTAACCCTTGCACCGATCCATTCCTGGTATGCCGGACTATTCACATCGCGCGGTGAAATCCCATTCTGATTGAGCACCTCGAGAGGAATGTTGTAATAACCATTGTCAATATCTTCCAACGTATCTCTCAACATGTGGGTAATATGCGCCGCGGTAACAGCCAGGTAACGATCTTCATTCCTGGGGAGCTGGTGGTTGTGGCCAATAAAATAGTACATGGCTTCGGTAACCGCCGTGGCCAGCTTGCGCGTATATTCGGACAACTCGCTTTGAGAAATGAGCCTGCCCCGTCTGCTCAGATCAAAAACTATCACTTCCATCATGTTGCAGAGATATGTGCGCACACCGCTGTCCGGTTCGGCGTCATGTAAGATCAGGTCAGCCAACATACGCTCTTCCGGGCATAAATCCACAGGGATGACATCGTGATAACAAGACTCCAAAATAAACTGCTGGCGTTGCAAAAAAGCGGCTTTTTCGGGCAATAATCCTGTAGATGAATCAATCACATCATCAACCCAACGAAAGTAGCCGTAAGCCCGGTAAGCATCGCCGACTCGTGGTCGGTCGACTAAAAGAAGGATGGTGTAATAGGTTTGTTTACTGGCCGATCTGGTTATTGCCGCAGCCAAAGACTGGCTGGTTTGTGGTTTCCGATTCATTTTTCCCTCGCAGGGCGTAAGTCCATTCTTCCTTCGTCACAGACAACTCACCCACGCTGTCCTCAGATATTACAATCAACAGGCACTTGCAGCCTCGGATCGCCTCCGCGATCTGGTCATCCCAGGCGAGTCCGGGATGCAGCTCTTGTTTGTCCACCCAGGCTTTGAAGGGGGGCAGTCCATTCGGCAGATCATTGGCCAGACGCAGGGCGAGCTCGACCCCATCGACCGACGAGTAACTGATGAAAACATGGTTTGGCATAGGCGGCCACTCCCCGAGCAGCTCCGGTTGACAAGCGTAGAAGGATGAATATATGCAGGTGTATTTTACTATTTTTTCCACTCCCTCCGAATGTTCCACGTCCAATTACCTCCGAACGGTATGCCGGCTGAGATTCTTCGCTTCGCGCAGAACGACATTACGTCATTTCGAATGGGGCATTTATGTTAGCAGGGGTGTTGGGTATTGCATCCCTTCGTTCAGGATATTTCCTATGTGATCTATTTCATCATGCAGAGATTAATAAGCAATGCCCCCTTGCCAACCTGTAAAATTTCTTGTATAGTATTCGTATGAAACTAAAACACTACCTCACACTTGTCCTTCTTCTCTCTCTCTTCGGATGCAAGTCGTCAGCTCAACCCACACTCCAGCCCGCCGAAATCGTCTCTCGCGCGGTAGCGCGCATGCAGTCGTTGGCGGGTTTTCATTTCGTCATCGAGCGGGACGGCGCGCCAGCCTATCTAAACGCAAACAAGAGCCTGGCTTTCAGTCGAGCGGAGGGAGACTACGTCACGCCGGATCG
>CAYGZL010000047.1:0-1748 GCA_964354345.1 uncultured Anaerolineaceae bacterium
GATCTCTCCTAGGTTGAAAACCTGACCACAACAAGATCACACCAAAAGCCAAGCCTTATAGTATCATATTCGCTGATGGGATCCAAAGCGCAACCTGGAATTCATTGGCAAAGCGTACAACCGGCTGTGGTGAGTGGCTGCCAGAATCGACCCAGCCCTGAAGGTCCCTGGCAGGCGCAGGTGACGGATCCAAACCGCGCCCGCCTGCTGCTCCAACCGCTGAGCATTGACGCAGATGCAGACAAATATCTATATCTAAAAATGACAGCCGGCGCAGCCCGCTCAGTCCAGGTGGTCTTTGCTGGCGATGGAATATATTCCCTCATCCGTAGCTTCCGGGGCATTCTCCCGGGGGGAGAGGCCCCGGTGACGCTGCAGTTTGAGCTGCGCCAGTTCCCGCTCTGGAAAGGCATCGTGCGCAACCTGTGGCTCAACCTGGAAGGAGCCGCTCAAGGCGAGAACGTGCAGCTCTACGCCGCCGGCTCAGCCAGCCAGCCGGTCGAGACGGAAGTGGGTTGCCGCCTGGAAACCTTTACGCCCCGATTGGAAGCCTGGGCGATGACCGATCGGATGGCAGCGTACCACCAGACCCTGGTGGATGTGGATGAGACCAAACCCAACGTCGAAATCCTGACCTACAACCTGGATGAGTTTGTGTTTCTCGGACAGTACCTGCTCGCTCGCCTGGTGGCATACGTGGAGGTTGATGGCAGTCTGCTCGGACCGGACGACAGCCTCGACCTGCACGTGGAGGATTTTCCCGGCGGCGTTTCCGCATCTTACCGGATGGGCGATACGGCGGTTTCACTGGAGGTCGTTCCGCTGCTGGTCGGGCGAGAGAGCGCAGAGCAGTGTGGGGCGGCGCTGTACCGCATCCAAACCACGCCCCCTGCCTCCGCAACGATCCGCTGCGGAAGCGGGATGAAGGTGCTGCAGTGGGGACCGGAAAACCACACCCATATCCGCGAGGATCGCGTCGGCGGTAAAGAAGATATCCTTGAGATTGCCGGCGACACTGCCGTTCTGCGGTCTGCTCGCCAGCCGCTGCCGGTGGTGCTGCGCACGACTGGCGAGCTGTCCCAAAAGTCGGACGATGAGGACGGTCGTTACCTGGAGGTGCGCTTCACTCCAGGCGGCGGCGAGATCCACATCGCGTTCGCCCGTCAGGTCTCTCAGGCGGCTGCGCTGGCTGCCGGGCTGGAGGTTGAGGCGGCTCGCCGGGCGGTGGATGGCTACTATGCGAACCTGCTTACCTCCCGGATCGAAACGCCTGAGCCGGAGATTGACGGGGCTTTTCGGAGCGCCATCTACAACCTGGAGTATAACTGGTACCAACCTTACGGATGGATCGAGTGCATGCACCATTGGGTCGGCATGTGGCATATGCAGCATACCATGGGGGCGGAATGGCTGGGTCAGGCAGACCGCTCGAAGAGCACCACCCTTAACCAGGCCGAGCGTCTGTATCCGAACGGGGCGGTGCCGATGCTCTCGCCCAACGCCCAGGTCTTCCGCGCCTGGGGCGGCACCAACCAGTTCTTTGCCTGGCAGGCGCGCCATTATTGGAATTTCACCGCAGACCGCGAGTTTTTAGAAAAGGTGGCTCCACTGCTGGAGCGAGTGATCGCCCAGACCTACCAGGAGTACGACCCGGACGGTGACCTGCTGCTGGCGTGGCGGGAGCAGATCGGCAACCAGGAGGATTATTCTCACCACCCGCACAACGGCGCGTCGCCCTCGATCGAGGG
>CAYGZL010000048.1:0-7125 GCA_964354345.1 uncultured Anaerolineaceae bacterium
TTTCCCAGAAAAGCGACCGAAGTATCCGGGCGGCGTGGCTGAGGCGCGAAGCGATGGACTTGAGCATGTACGGGAGGGGCTTGGGTGCGAATGCGCTCTGCCAGCGCGGCCGTATCCGGCTCTGGCTCGATACCCAATTCAACCGCCAGAATGGTGCGACAGGCCTCATACGTCTCCAGCGCTCGCCCGCGCTCGCCAGCCGCGAAGTGTACCCGCATCTTGCGTCGATAGGCCACTTCGTTCAGCGCATCCAATGCAATCCAGCGCGAGGTAGTCTCCGTGGCTCCGGAAAACTCGCCGCTGGCAAACTGGATTTCGGACAGCCGGTCGAGAATTAAGCCCAGGCGGTGATGCCAAATTTCGCGCTGGATGGCTGCCCAATCATCGAAGCCAGGCGCATCGCCAAGGGAAAAACCGGTCAGAAAATCGCCGCGCTGGCAGGCGGCAGCCGACTGTAGTAAAGGCAAACTGGTCGAACCCTCCGGTAGCGTCCGGCTTGAACGATCGGCGCGTGCCTGAATGTAAGCCCGCTCAATCGTACGCAGGTCAACGTCGATGTCGGCGTCTGGATTCAGTCCCAGCGAGTGGTTTGTGACGGTAAGGTAGGAGGTGTGGGTCTGACCGCTCGCCTGACGCAATGCAGTATGGAGGTGGCCGAGGGTGTTGCGCAGGCTGGCGTGACTGCGTTCCGGGCTTGCTTCCGGCCACAGCAGGGAGGCCAGGTGCTCACGCGGTTGTGAGCCTGCCTCGAGTGCCAGGTAGATCAGCAACGCCAGCGTCTTGCGCGTGGGAAAGGACACCAGGTTTTTACCCAGGCGTACTTCGGGCGGCCCGAGTGCAAAGATGTGCAATGCCATGGTTGGGTCAGTCATCGCATGGCTCCTTGTGACGCTGTTGAGACTCTAGATCATTATACTCAGTCTAAATGTAAATGAAAAGGAGGCTAGAATGGGAATACTAAGCTGGATTGTGGTTGGTTTGATCGCTGGTTTTTTGGCCGGGCTGGTCGTGAAAGGGGGCGGTTACGGGTTGATTGGCAACATCATTGTCGGCGTGATAGGCGGATTGTTGGGAGGCTGGATTGCTACCCGTTTCTTCGATGTCGGTGACCCAATGTCAGGGATCAATCTGGAGTCGATCCTGATTGCGTTCGCCGGGGCGGTGGTTTTGCTCTTCCTGTTGCGTCTTTTGGGTGGTAGCAGAAGGTAACCCAAAAGCAAAGTGAACTAATCGAAAGGATTACATATTACTTGATCGTTAGGTCAATTGCCACCTGGTCAATCGGCCAGGTGGCTTCCAATAGACCATTCAATCGATCATGTAAAAGGAGAAATCTCATGTTGTGGACTATCATTATAATTCTAGTAATATTGTGGCTACTCGGCTTCTTCGGTCGGAACATAAGTCCAAGCTTCCCGCGCACCGGCAATTGGATCCACACTCTGATTGTTATCGCCGTCATACTCATCCTATTGAACCTCCTTGGGGTAATACACCTTTAATGTAGCCAGTTCGCGCCTTCACTTCAACCGTAAGTGGTTTATGCCTCAACTGAATCAATGGACATTTCGGCGCGTTATGTGGGCGACTCTCGTCCTGGTTTTTATCGCGCTTTCCTTCTGGCTTCTCTACAGGTTTTACCAGGTCGTTTTCATCTTGTTTATCGCCATCGTGATGGGCACGGTGATCAGGCCAGTTGTAACCTGGTTGCACCGGCGAGGTCTCCCCCGAATAGCAGGGGTCATTCTTGTCTACCTGTTGCTGCTCGTTCTGCTTATCGGCTTCGTGCTATTGTTATTTCCGTTGATTGTCGAGCAAGGTACAAAGCTTTCTGCCGCAGTTCCGGGTTACTACCAAAGCCTGCGTGAGTGGATGGTTAATTATCCCAATCAATTAATTGTGCGCTTAGGTGAGTTCCTCCCAGCTACACTTCCAAGCCTGGAGGGGGTACCGCAAACAGGACAACAGATGCTGACTTCTGCAGGGCAAGCGTTGGGTTACGTGGCATCGGCGATTAATGTTATCTTTATAGCCACTGCTATTCTGTTATTGGCCTTTCACTGGACACTCGATGGACCACGAACCATTCAGTCATTGTTGTTACTGGTTCCAAAGGGCCAGCGCGATAATATTCGCGAACTGATTGCAGCCATGGAAACCAAGGTTGGTTTCTACATTGCCGGACAAGGTATCCTTTGCCTTGTCATTGGCGTCATGGCGCTGGTTGCCTACCTGCTCATCGGCTTGCCCAATGCCCTGGTGCTGGCGTTTGTGGCGGGTGTTATGGAGGCTGTACCGATGGTTGGGCCGCTGCTTGGCGCCATTCCTGCGTCGCTGGTTGCCCTATCGATAGCGCCTACCAGGTTGATTTGGGTGATCGTCGCCACGCTGGTTATTCAGCAGTTGGAAAACAGCTTGCTGGTGCCGCGCGTCATGCGTAAGACGGTGGGGGTCAATCCATTCGTCTCTTTGCTGGCATTTTTTGCATTTAGCTCTCTACTCGGGCTTGCCGGCGCACTCATGGCGATTCCCATGGCAGCCATTCTGCAGCTCATACTCGATCGCTTCATCTTTCATCCAACAGCGATGGAGTCGGAGGTCTCGCCTGGGCGCGATTATGCCAGCCGGCTGCGTTATGAAGCGCAAGACCTGGCCCAAGACCTGCGCAAGCAGGCGCGGCTCAAGAAAGGGGGCTCGGATCTACGGGTCAAGCAAACCGATCAGGTGATGGATGAGATTGAGGCCATTACAACCGACCTTGATGCTCTCCTGGCTCAGGTCCGTCCTTCAGGTGCACCATGACGAAACAACTGGTAGTGTTCGGTACGGCGGTTATGACCACGTTGTTAGCGTTGGTGGTGCTGTGGCAGTTCAGTATTGTCGTCGTTTACGCGTTGATCTCTCTGACGCTTGCAGCAGCGTTGCGCCCATTGGTTGCCCGCCTGACAGGGCGAGGCTTTGTGGGGCGCGTGGCCTGGATTCTACTATACCTGGTGGTCCTGGGCAGTTTCGGCATCTTACTCTTCCTGACCGGGAAGACCGCAATCAAAGAGATTCAACAGTTAGCCCAAATTGTGTCGGTGCAGGATGCGTGGAGGCTGCCGATATGGTTGGAGGGCAGCCCGTTCCAACAGGCGCTGGTTGCCCGGTTGCCACCACCGAGTCAGATCTTCGAAGCAGTTACCGGCGACCAGGGGCAGCTCGTGTTGCCAGCCATACTCGGTTTCACGCAAGGAATTGGCGGCGTCGTGAGTGGTGTACTCGTCATTCTGTTCTTAAGCATCTATTGGAGTATCGATCAAATTCATTTTGAACGACTCTGGCTCTCGTTGCTGCCATCTGATCAGCGCAAACAGGCGCGTGGCATATGGCGGACCGTCGAGCCTGACGCCGGCGCGTACATACGCGGTGAGGTAATCCAAAGTCTCCTGGCCGGGCTGCTATTAGGTATTGGGTACTGGCTGCTTGGGTCCCCTTACCCGGCGCTCTTGGCGCTGGCTGGTGCCGTGGCATGCCTGATACCCATGTTTGGGGTAGCCTTGGCAGTGCTTCCCGTGCTTATCGTGGGGCTGCTGACCAGTGTACAGCTTGGTCTGTTGACGGCTCTCTATGCACTCGTCGTTTTGATTGCGTTGGGAGTATGGGTCAAGCCGCGCCTTTTCAATCACAGATGGGATAATCCCATTCTGACCGTCATTCTGCTCATCGCCATGGCAGATGCTTTTGGCCTTCTCGGCATCATTGTCGCGCCACCTTTATCAGTTGTATGCCAAATCCTGTGGAGCCGCCTGGTCAGCCACCGCGCTGTTTCAGGGGCTGCGGCTCAGGTTTCAGACCTTAAGGAACGGCAAGCGATGGTGTGGGCTGCGATAAGGGCGATGGATGGACCGCCTCTACCATTGGTGACCAGTAGCATGGAGCGTCTCACCCGTCTGATTGAGAAAGCTGAACCCATTCTACAAGCTGGTCTGCCTGACGCTGGTCAACCAGCGCAACCTTCCGAACCCTTCCGCTCCCCCCAGCCTGTCACCGCTGAAGGTGAGCCGCCTGTATCCACAAAATCCTGAAGAAACAGACGATGACTATACCCAGAATGGCTAGAACTATAGCACAGCTCTGGCAGCAGGGTATGCGCAGCGTGCACAGGCTTAATGAGCGTACACACGGTTGGTTAGGGATCCTGGCAGGCGCAGCCAGGGATGCCTTAATGCCCGACTCAGCGATTACGGCCGCGGCAATTGCCTACTTTGCCCTCTTCTCCTTGTTTCCCCTCATCCTTTTGAGCATTTCTATTGCCAGCTTCAACATTGGTCCGTTGATAGACCAGCAATTCATCGTACATGAGTTAGAGTTTATTGCACCAGCCCTTAGCCAGTTGTTGGGCCAAAATATAAACGAAATCATCCGGGCGCGCGGACCAGTTACCGGTGTCGCTTTAATTGGTCTGATCTGGTCTGCCTCAACAATTTTTTACATTCTTACCCAAACCTTGAATAAAATTTGGGGCAATAAACGAAGTCGCCCTGTTTGGAAGCGGCGTGGCCTGGCAATACTATTTGTCCTGACCTTCGTTGGCCCGGTGCTCTTCCTGGCTTCGTTTGCCGGTAGCCTGATTGCCAACCTCCGCTCCTGGTTGCCCGACCAAATCATTCCGATCGGGGACGGTATCAGTTTTATAGGGACTATCTTGCTCGATGTTCTCTTATTCATGGTGCTCTACATCATGCTCCCCCATGATGCTGCTACCTGGCGCGAGATTTTACCCGGCGCGATTGGAGCCGGTCTGCTCTGGGAACTTGCCAAGAAAGCTTTTTTGTTCTTTGTTTCCACCTACATCTCCGTCTCGAACCTGGTCTATGGTTCTGTGGCAACCATTATCGCCTTCCTGGCCTGGGCCTATCTGAGCGGTCTTATCTTTCTATTTGGCGCTTTGCTGAGCGTCTCTTATTACCAGCTTAAGCAGAAGCAACAAGAAGCGGCAAACCAAAGGATACAAAAACAATTGTAAGAAATAGTACGATTATGGCAGAAATATCATCCACAAATAAACGCCACCTGCGAGCCAAGCTGATCTTCAATCCCGGTGCGGGGGCAACCGGTGAGTCGCCCGTGCAGCTTATGGATGTAATCCGTGAGATGCAGGCCTGGAAGCTTGTGCCGGAGACATACCTGGTCGAACCAGGCTGCGATCTGCAAGCTGTGGTCCAGAACGCCCTCGAGGATGGGATGCGCATGTTTGTAGTATGCGGCGGTGACGGCACCATTGATGTCATGGCTGGAGCCCTGGCTGGAACAAACGCCACCCTGGGAATCATACCCACCGGTACGCAGAACAATGTAGCCCTCAGCCTGGGGATTCCGGCGGATATCCCGCCTGCCATCGCCATCCTACGAACGGGTCAGCGCATCAAAGTGGATATGGGCCTGGCCGCTTGTGGTGAAATTAATCAGACTTTCCTGGAAGTTTGTTCGGTGGGGCTGCTTTCCGCCCTTTTCCCGGCAGCCGATGATATCCAGCACGGTAACCTGGCGCGGGTCGGCGACTTCCTGGCAACACTAGTGGCTTCCCCGCCAGCCGAAATGCACCTGATATTGGATGGCAAGCAGGAGATCAACACAATATGTCACGTGGTCCTGGTCTCCAATATGCCCTATATCGGTCCACATTTCCAGGTTGGTACCCCAACCTCGATGAATGACGGCTTGCTGGATGTGCTGCTCTTCGCTGACCTGTCCAAGATGGACCTGCTGGGTTATGCCGTCCAGGTAGCCAGGACCGGGGTTGTGCCGGAAGACGAACGCATCCAGCACTTCCAGGTGCGCAGGTTAGATATCGACACCAACCCGCCCATGCCGGTTATGGCAGATGGGTTGGCGTTAGGAGAAGGACTGCTGCGCATCAGTGTGCAGCGGCATGTCCTGGCGGTCATGCGATGAGGGAGTATCGCCCGGTTGCCTGGCTGGTGTTCCTGATAGCCAGCCTGGTTCTATTCCTTGCATGGATGCCATCCCAGATCCGGACTATTATTTGGTACGGCCTGGTGGCCCGGGGAATCCTGTCGAGTATGCTGCTGGTTTTCAGCTTACTGGCAGTCTCGCTGGTGTGGTCCGCCGGTCAGCGCGTGGATGTCTGGGCTTTCCTGTTTTTTAACCGGCGAGGGTCGCGACCGGTCTGGTTGGACAGGACGATGTTGGGTTTCACCCAGATCGGCAGCGGCATTGCTGCCCTGGTAATTTCGCTGATTTTGTTTTTAACCAGCGATCGTCTGGTGGTGTACGAACTCATTCTGGGGACTTTAACGTTATGGATAATGGTAGAGTTGGTGAAAGCTCTGGTGCGACGATCACGACCAAATATTCGGGTGACTCAGACTCGCATTGTTGGCTACCAGGCAAGTGGGCGATCCTTCCCGAGCGGGCATACCAGCCAGGCCTTCTTCATGGCGACGCTGATGACCTCGCATTTCCACGCCAGCGCCTGGGTGATGTTTATACTGTACGCCATTGCCCTGTTGGTGGGCATCACTCGCATGTATGTGGGGGCGCACTACCCAAGGGATGTACTGGCAGGGGCTATCCTGGGCAGTGTCTGGGGACTTCTGGGAGTGCTTGTCGACGGGTATATGCTGAACGGAAACGGGTAAAACGTGTAGAACCGGGTTAGACGGTGTAGAAATGGCGAGCAGATGAACACCACCAGACGGCGTATTGTGACGTTTTTGAGACTCTTAACCATTATACTTATTCATGAAAGCACTTAGCAGTTAGAAGATTTATCGATTCAGGAGAAAAATATGGGACGCAAAGGTGTAAGTAAGCGCAAGCCAGCCCAAAAAGCCAGACCGTTGTCGAAAGACAATCCCAGGGATGGTGTCTCTTCCGTTGGGCGAGCAACAGGCAGCCAACTGGTCATACCGCCAGACACTGACAAGGCTGGTGTACCGACTACCCGAGGGAAAATAAAACATTCCTCAGACTCGAGGAAAAACCCCAAGAAGCGTTAACCCGGCATGTTATTTGTGGTTATTACGAACGCGTGATAGACAAGGAGGCACCCGATGTCTGGTATTGTGCTGACATTCCCCATTCTGGCCGGTAAGGTGGAAGCCTGGCGGCGGTTCTGCC
>CAYGZL010000049.1:0-3133 GCA_964354345.1 uncultured Anaerolineaceae bacterium
TGTTCCTGGTGATGGATTTCATCGAAGGCTCTGACCTGGAAGAGATGATCGATGATTTGAATGGACCGTTATCTATGGAACAATCCCTGGATTGGATGGACCAAATCCTGGACGCGCTGGCCTATCTGCATTCCCACAAACCGCCGATCATTCACCGGGATATCAAACCTGCCAATATCAAAATAACCCCGGAGGGAGTTGCATACCTGGTCGATTTTGGCATCGCGAAAATCTACGAACCACAGGAAGGCTCCAAAACGATTGTGCGAGCAGCGACCATGGGGTATGCTCCCTTTGAGCAGTACGGCAGCGGTCTGACCAATCCACGCACCGATATCTATTCCGTCGGCGCGACCTTATACAGCATGCTCACCGGTCAGATTCCAAAGGACAGCATGGCGCGCTATCAGGGCGAACGCTTGATACCACCCGGTGAGTATAACCCTGACCTGCCGCCAGCCATCGAAAAGATCATCCTGAAGGCGATGGAAATGCAGGCGGATCACCGCTATCCGACGGCGCGTGAGTTACGCCGTGCCCTGGTGAAAATCCACCCACCAAGTGAACCGATTGAAAATGTCGAACCAGAAGTAGAGGATAACTCCACTATCATCCGCAATCTGAAGCCGATTGCGGAGGCGGTTGAGAAGGTGGAATTGGTGCGCTGCCTGGGTAAAGGCACTGCCAACCAGGTCGCCTGGTCACCGGACGGAAAACGCCTGGCGGTGGCGTCTTCACGCGGCGTCTACCTGTACCAGGTCAATCCGCTGCAGGAAGAGCGGATGATCGAATGCCCGGCGATGATCACCCGGGTCGCGTTCGCCCCAGACAGCCGGATGCTGGCAGCGGGAAGCAGTGATGGCAGCGTCAGCCTGTGGTCGCTTGGCACCGCTACCCATACCGGCGCTGGGAATAGCGCTGGCGCAGGGAATAGCGCTGGAGGATCCCCCGTCACCCGCATGGAAGGTCATACCGGGCGAGTCACGAGCGTGGCCTTTTCTCCGGATAAACGGATGCTGGCTTCCAGTTCACTCGACCATACCATCCGCTTGTGGTGGACCCTGGATGGCCGTGAGCATCGCGTGCTCAGCGGTCACACCGGCGAGGTACAAAGCGTGGCTTTCTCTCCCGATAGCCGCTTCCTGGTTTCCGGATCCAAGGATCGCACGATCCGCGTCTGGCAGGCGACGGATGGCAAACTCGTCAAGACGCTCCCCGCTTTGGAAGACTTTATCTCCAGCGTCGCTTTTTCACCGGATGGCGATTTGATCGCCAGCGCCTGCGACGACCAGACCGTCTACTTATGGCGCTTCAGCGATGGCCGGCTGCATAAACGCCTGGCAGGTCACACCAGCTTTGTTAACGAAGTGGCTTTTTCTCCCGACGGCGACTGGCTGGCTTCCTGCTCAAATGATGGCACGATCCGCCTGTGGCGCACGCACGATGAGCGCCCAGGCCGCACGATCGCCTGCGACTGCAATGCTGTACTCAGTGTGGCCTTCTCGCCCGATGGTCGTTCCCTGGTCAGCGCGGCGTGGGGACAGATGATCAAAATCTGGAATTTTGCTACCGGTGAAGCCCAGGCCACGCTCAGCGAGCACACCAGCCCGATGCTCAGCTTATCTTTCTCACCTGATGGACGCTGGCTGGCCGGCGGATCGGAGGATCACCTGCTGCGCCTGTGGCAGGTGGACAGTGGACACTTGCACGCCAACTTGAAAGGTCATACCAACCCGGTGAATGCTGTGGCTTTTGCGCCCGATTCACAGCGCCTGGCCTCCGGTGAAGACAACGGGGAGGTGCGACTGTGGCAGGCAGAAGAAGGTAAAGAGTTGATGGTAATCCGGGCCTCGACCGGACTGATCTACAGCCTGGCCTTCTCGCCGGATGGGTCTCGCCTGGCGACTGGCTCCCAGGAGGCAGCCGTGTGCGTGTGGCAGACCGGGAATGGTAAGTTGGCGCATACTTTTAAGGAACACGCCGGATCCGTGCGCAGCGTGGCATTCTCCTCCGATGGGACATTGCTGGCAACCGGCTCCGCAGATGCGACGGTACGTCTGTGGCGCTTGAGCGATAGTAAGTTGTTGGTCACCTTGAGTGGCCATCAAGGCCAGGTGCGCAACGTGGCTTTCTCGCCGGATATCGAGTGGCTGGCTTCCGCTTCATCCGACCAGACGATCCGGTTGTGGCGCGTGTCCGACGGTCAGCATGTTCGTACCCTCACCGGTCACACACGTGCGGTGAACAGCCTGGCGTTCGACCCCAGCAGCCAGATCCTGGCCTCGGGTGGAGAAGACGGCATGGTTCGTCTCTGGCAGGTGAAAGAGGGGAAATGCCTGCGCACACTCAGCGGGCATACCGACACAGTGTACAGCGTCGCTTTCACCACGGATGGGCGGCTGCTGGCCTCCGCCTCGCATGATGGGACGGTGATTTTGTGGGGGGCGAAATAGCCGTCTGAAATGGCTTTAATCATCGGTCAAGTTATCGAAAATCGCTACCGCATTGACCAGGCGCTCAGCCAGGGCGGCTACGGGCGGGTGTACAAAGCCTGGCATATCCACATCAAGAAATTCATGGCGATCAAAGAAAGCCTGCTCTTTACCGCCGAGGCGATCCAACAGTTCGACCATGAAGCTGCCATGCTTTCACACCTGCGCCACGAGCACCTTCCGGTGGTGCATGATTATTTCTCGATTCCCGGGCAGGGACAGTACCTGGTGATGGAATATATAGCCGGTCAGGATTTAGGCGAGCTGTTAGAACTGACCAAACTCCCCTTGCCACTCGACGAGGCGTTGACCTGGATTGACCAGGTACTCAGCGCTCTGGAGTATCTCCACAGCCAGAACCCTCCCATGATCCACCGGGATGTCAAGCCCGGGAATATTAAAATCAATGATAATGGGAAGGCAGTGCTGGTGGATTTTGGGATTGCCAAGTTTTACGATCCCAACCTTACCACGCAGAATATCTTCCGCTCGTACTCACCCGGTTATGCACCAATCGAACAATACGGAAAGGGACGCACCGATGCACGCAGTGACATCTATTCAACCGGCGCCACCCTGTATGCCATGCTGACGGGCGAACGTCCGAATGAAAGCCCTGACCGGGGCAATAAAGATGAGCT
>CAYGZL010000050.1:0-17010 GCA_964354345.1 uncultured Anaerolineaceae bacterium
GAAACCATTTTCTCGCAGCGAAGCTGCAGCCCGCACCCCATTCCGGTGTGCCTGCCAGGGCACTACTGCCTCTGCGCCAAGTGAAGTTTTTGTGACTTTTTGATTATCAGGTAATGGTGTGATCCCACACAGATGTAAACGCTTAAGACCCAGACCATCTGCGGTGCGCAACATCGCCCCCACGTTCCAGGCGCTCCGAATATTGTCTAATAATGCCTCCAGGTGCAGTTTGGGAGGTGGAGGCGCAGGAAGAGAAACCTCCCTTTCCACTGGCACCTGAGCCACCAGTTTGGTAGTAGAGCGGCAACGTGGGCAATGTAAACCAGATGGACGACCTTCGACTACTACCGGATAGCGCAACCCACAAATTTCTCTTTCACACTGATAGATTTGACAGGTTTTATCGGTCACCGAAATCAACTCCCGGATAATAGATAAACGTTTATAATTCCTTCGCCCCTCAGGTGAGTTGGATTTTCGTATATGAACTGGCAGAGAGCGAAAGGATTAGTGTTTATGAGAGGAAGAGACATCCAGATCGCCTTAGTTTACAACATTGAGAACAATGTCCGGACCGGTGAACTTCATGATTTGGTTGCCCTTCAATCTACAGTCGACTCTGCACGAAGTTTATCTCAAGCATTACGTTCTTTGAATTACCCGACGATTGAGATCGCTGTCCAGGATTCCTTAGACACCTTGCGCCAGGAGTTAAACCCCTACTCACCGGAGGACACATTTATCTTCAACTACTGCGATGCCTTTACCGGGCGCAGCACGGGGGCTGCAACGATCACTCACCTTTTCGAAGAGCTGGGCTTCAAACACACCGGCTCAAGCTCAGAAGTGATTGAATTATGCACCAATAAAGCTCACGCCAAAGAACAACTCATCCAGCATAACATACCTACCCCCGCGTTTCAAGTGTTTGATCGCCCTGAGGGTGAGATCAAGGTTAATTTCCCGATCATTGTAAAACCGAATACAGAAGCCGGCAGCCTGGGAATCAATCTTAACTCTGTCGTAACCGATCCAACAGATTTATTTAACCAAATCCGGTATATCCTCTCAAATTACGATCAGACTGTCCTGGTCGAAGAATTTATCCCAGGTAGAGAATTTGCAATCGCCATGTGGGGCAATGATACGGTTGAGGCGTTACCGGTTTCCGAAGAAGACTACCTGCAAATTTCCGATCCCCTTAAATGGTTACTGACTTACGAAGCCAAGTGGCTGCCCGAATCACCATATTATCAAAATATCAATATCCGCTGCCCGGCATTTTTAACCCTGGAAGAAGAGGCACACATCATCAATACATCCCTGGCGACTTACCGGGTATTAAACATCCAGGATTTTGGGCGGGTGGATATCCGCTATCACAACCACATTCCCTATGTGATCGATATCAATGAGTTGCCTGACCTTTCGTTGGACTCGGGTTTCCCCCGATCGGCTGCCATCGGGGGATATTCCTACACCGAGACAGTTGAACGGATCCTGGATATTGCATTAAGACGAGAGGGTTGGCGATGAAACCGAAAGCAATCGACATTCACGCAGCCGTCGAACTGGATGGTCCCCAGATCCGTTCACTTACCGCCCAGATCGAACTCTTTAACCCTGAAGAAGTCGCCTGTGTGGAAGAATTATGGAATGAATACCGTTTTAAAGGGATGAAAACCAGCGGTTATCACTTTCTGATTGCGCGACACCAGCAGCAGGTTGTGGGATTTGCCTGCTATGGACTCCGCCCACTTACCCACGGGGCCTATGACTTATATTGGATCGCGGTTTCTCCGGAATACAAACGCCAGGGGATTGGCCGGCAGCTACTCGAGCGGGTAGAACAAGACATCCGACTACAGGGGGGACGATTGATCTTCGTGGAAACCTCTGGACAGCCGAAATATCAGCCGGCCCGCGATTTTTATCTTGGCACCGGTTACGAGCAAGAAGCTACCATTCGCGAGTTTTATAAACCGGGAGACGATTTGGTAATCTTTACGAAGCGTCTCTAATGCGTCTCGGTCACCTTGTGAATACTGCGTGGGGTTTCAGTACTGAAGCCCTTATGGCGCGTGAGATGATAACAGAATAGCTGGGCAGGGATAATCGCCACAATCGGGGACAGCCATTCCGGAATATCTCTGGGCAGCGGCATGGCGAGTTGGGCGATTTCCAGCGCCTCCCGCTCATCTGAAATAACCGCCAACTCCGCCGACTGTTCCAACCGCAACTGGCGTAAAAGGGGTACCAGGGTTCCATAGACCTGCCCGCGCGGCGCAACCGCCATTATGGGAAAGCCCGGTTCTACCATCGCAATCGGACCATGCAGGAAATCAGCCGAGGAGTAAGGTTCGGCGACGACATAAGTCAACTCTTTAAGTTTCAACGACCACTCAAAAGCAGTTGAGTAGTTGAAGCCGCGTCCCAAGACTGCACAGCGCTGCATATAGCGGTATCTCTGGGAGTTCAGCGCAATCATCTGATCCAGTTCCAGAGCTTGCTGCACCCAACCTGGAACCTGCTCAAGCTCGCCCTGCCGGGTGCGGTCTCCAGACAGCGCCACAGACAGCATGGCGATCGCCATCAATTCGGCGGTGTAGGTCTTGGTGGCAGCCACTGCCACTTCCAATCCGGCCAGGATATCAATGGAAAAATCAGCGACCTGAGCCAGGGGTGAATCCGGCGCATTATGGATCGCCAGGGTCAGGCAACCCTGGCGTTTACCCTCCGTCACAACCTCGACGATATCGGGTGATTTCCCCGATTGGGAAATACCCACCACCAAAGCCTTACGAAGTAAGGGTGGCTGATTGTATAGCGTGAATAAAGAAGGCGCAGCCAAAGCGAGTGGCAGACGGTTAAAAGCGCCCCATAAGTAGTTTGCATAGCGTCCAGCATTATCCGAGGTGCCTCTCGCCGCCAGGAAGACATACTCCACTTGCCGGTGGTTAATTTGACCGGCGATCTCCTTGACGCGGCCCATCTGATTTAGCAGCAGACGTTTAAGTACCTGGGGCTGTTCGAAAATTTCTGAATGAAGCATTATAAGATAACCTCTTTCAGGTGAAATTATACCTAAAAAACCTCTTCACCTTCCCTCATGCGCTGCCTCTAATAAATATTGAAGGGGCTATCCCACATCATGCGGGACAGCCCCAACAGGTCAAACAATCAAACAACTAAAGGGTACGGGTTTAGCGATTGACGACAGGCAAGAAAACAACATTCGTGCCATGTCCTAGCTGCTTTATGACTCCAACGGTGGCCGAATCGGAAAGGTGGTCGATCACCCATTGAGCATCGGTAAGCAGCAGGCTGGCTGCATCCGCAGTGATATGCATCCGGCTTTGATTCTTCACCTCGAACATGAAGTTTTGCAGATAGCGGACAGCAACATAGTCGAGACCTCGATCCAGGTTCATCTGAGCGCTATCCAACCGTTTCATTAAGGTGTAGTAAGTGATGGGGTTATCAATCTTACCTTCATTGTAGAAGCGGGTCGTAGCGATCTTCAGGCTCTCGATCGTGGCATATACACTGAACGTCACGGACGCTTGGGAGGCATTACTGACTTTATCGACGGCTTTCACCGTGAATGTATGTTCGCCCAAGGCTAAGGTTAGCAGGTCAATCACCTGCCCATTTACCACGGGCACGCCATCCAGATCAGCCCAGACACCCAGCACGTCTGCCGAGCCTGCTTTTGGATTTTTAACCACGTTGAAATCGATGGTTAAGGAGTCGGTATGCAGGTATTTCATCGCCTGTGGCGAGTTGATCGTGATGGCTGGACCATCGAGATTATAGAACAGCAACCGGCCTTCCATCGCGGGAGATACGGTACCCATGAAGGTGGTATAGTCGATCACTGCATCGCGCACGTAGTATTGGGTGTCATTGACGATCTGATTCAATGGCCACAGACTGACGCCCTTATCATTAAAGTTACACGAGCCAGCCGCCAGGTAGTTGACCGTCGACACCAGGTAATACTTGGAGGCGTCAGCAAAGTCTACTTCATGACCATTGAATGTTAGAGAAGCGACGTAGCTCTTGGTCGCGTCGTATTCTGCTGGATACGCATCGTTGTAGCTGATCTGACCAAGCGAGTTGATGTCAATCATGCAGGTAGTGTAGTAGGAGTAGCCACCGTAACCGATTACATACTTATAGAAGTAGTAGTTGCGGTAAGCGCGCTCTAACACTGCCTTTAGCTCCGGTCCGTTCATGCGCATCGTAACGAGTGAATTTTCGTAGGGCATGAGCGTGAACATATCGCTGACTTTCAGAGTCACCGGGTAAGGTCCCGTAGTAGCAATGGCCTTATTGGTCATCGCGCCCGACAGGTGAAAGTCAACATTTATGCCATTTTTGGCCAGTTCATAAACCGCGGCATCCGCTTGCATATTGGCGCCATTCGTCTCTTGCGTAAAGGCCTTCAAGGCATCGATCGCTACGGTGGTCTGGCCAATGACTGTATTGTTGTAAACTGCCAGTTGTGCTACATACGGATCGACGATGGCCTTAATATCTTCATCTTCTTTCGTGCTGCTGGTCACCGTCAGGTACTGCCCGGTGCGGCTGACAACTTCGTAGCCGCCGCCCACCTTCGCCCGCACGCCGATGATGATTTCACCTAACGTGTTGTTGTAACGGTAGGCCTGATTGATCAGTACCGGGATATTATTCGGGCCACCGACGATGGTTGGCAGGTATTTATAGTCGCCAAAGCCCGTGGCTGGGTTCGTATGGCTGTGCGAGCCGATGATTACGTCCAGGCCACTGACCGTCATTGCCATGTTGGTATCGACGTTCTTGTCAACCTCAACGCTCTTCGGATCTTCGGTAAAGCCAATATGTGTCAACGCCACGACCACGTCATTGGTTGGACGTAGTGCATCTGATAGCTCCTGCGCCTTATCCAGTGGATCACTGAAAGTCAGCCCGGGGATGTTGCTTGGCAGCTCGTAGTTGGGCACACGGTGATTGGTGATGCCCAGGATAGCTACCTGGATGCCATCAAGCGTCTTTTCGAGGTATGGTTGTACTCCCTGCCCTCCAGGTCCAACCTGGCTGAGGCCATAAACGCCAGTATCAGATACATTAGCGCCCAACAACGGGAACAGGGCTTGCTTGAAGACGCTGACAAAGGTGGCGCTGCCAAAGTTAAACTCATGATTGCCCACATCCATGGCATCATAGTTCATCGCATTAAAGACCTTCACCAAAGGCTGCATTTGCAAGTTCGCTGGCAGTGGTGTGCCATCCGCGGCAAATCCAGTGGGTGCGGACTTGAAGTAGTAGCTCATCGCATCACCCTGGATATTGTCGCCGCCACTAAGCAATATCGTGCGAGTCGGGTTATGTAGCCGTTCCTGTTTGATCAGGGTGGCTAACTGGGTGTAGCCGACATAGGCGCCCTTGGCCAGGTTGCCATGCGAGTCGTTGTGGTGCAGGATGGTAATCGGGATGATGCTCCCGCCACTATTGTTGCCATCGCGCAAGATACGACCATCCAGCGTTCCATCCCCATTCGGGCCTTTATAGGCGGTCTCTGGCGTGCCATGCTGCGCAGAGACGTAGGCGTTGACAGCATTGAGCATATCGCCCCAATAAGTGATATTGGTCATATACTTAAAGCCGCCATAGCCATCGCCGCCGGCTGGCGCCAGGAACTCGTTGGTACCGACCTGATAATCCGCAGTCAAGTCCAGTGCTTCACATACTTTGGTGGCTTTATTCACCACGCAGTAATCGAACGCGCCCCAGGCATACGGCTGCGGCCCAGTTTTCCCATCGTTGTATCCAAAGTATTTGTACTTGATACCCGCGGGTTGGATGACGCCGTTGGTCACCTGTGGCCCCTTATTGAGCACTTCCAGGATCTGGGCGCCGGTCATCGTACCCACTACAGTGGCGTTGCCAAACGGCAGGATGGTGAACATGTTGCCATAGGTCAACAATGCGGGCGCATGCGTACCAGCGACACAGCCGGTGTTGACCCAGGCAGTGCCGTTGTAGCACCAATCGGTGCGGATACCGCCGGCGTTGTTGAAGAAGATATCGATGTCGTTGGCTGGTTCGCTATCCGTGTTAAGGTAATTGTAGATGGCATCGTCAATGAAGGTGCCCATCATGTTGTCGACAGTACCGCCCAGGCGAGGCAGGTCAACGGCCGAGTAGCCGATGGGTTGGTTGATCAGCGCCTGGTAGGCCGGGTCGCTGGCATAGGTGGTAATGATGCTTTTAACCACCGGATCTTCTGCTCCGGTGGTGCTGACAGCCAGTTTTTGCCAGGCGACTGTAACGGCGCCTGTAACGGGATCAAAGGTCATGTCGGTCCGACCGACCTGTCGACCATTATAGTACGCCTGGACAACGGTAGTCTTGCTGCCTACCACCGTTGGAGGAGGCGTAATATTCGTGTGACTATGACCGCCGATGATCAACGGGACGGGTTTGCCGACGTCGATTAACTTTTGAGCCAGGGTTTTATCCCCATAAACCGGGATACCGTAGCCGTAACCACCATCGTTTAAACCAAGGTGGCTTAAAACGACAATCACATCCGCTTGCGCCTTGAGCGCATCGTAGTAATGCAGGATCGAATCGGCCGGATCCTTGAAACACAAACCAGCAGTGGCAGAGGCAATCGTGATGATGGGCGTCTCAGTGGTCGTAACGCCAATGAAGCCTACCTTCACCTGGTTGGGAGCCACACCTACCGTCTTGACCACGTACGGCGTGGCAAAAGCAGGAGGCGTCCAGTTGCTGGCATCGCAGGTGCCCGACACGATATTAGCGGTCACGTAGGGGTAGGTCGCCTGCGTCGTCCGGTCGGTCAGAACGGTCTGGCCCCAGTCGAATTCATGGTTGCCAAAAGTGGCTGCCTGGTAACCCATCGCGTTATAAACGGCGATGGTTGGCGCGCCTTGCTGCAAGTTGGAGAGCAGGCTGCCCTGCATCTCATCGCCTGCATCCACCAGCAGCACGCTATCCGCGCCGACTGCTGTACGCACATCGTTAACAACTTGCGAGGTACGCGCCATACCCGGATTGCTGCCCGAGGCTTCCAACTGACCATGGAAGTCATTGGTATGCAAGATCGTGAAGCCAATTGCAGCGGAAGGCGCATTGGAATTTGCAATAGCTGTTCCTGGTAAAGCAATAGCCAGAACCAGGATCAGGTAAAGAAGTTTTCGAAGATTGATGGACATAGTTTTACACCTTTTTTTCGTGGCGATAGCCGCTTAGTGAATAATATACGTAAAGATCATGAAGGTGAACTTCCTGGCTGCATTATTAACGCACAGCCAGACACATCAGCCGACCTGGGCATGGTTTTTCTACTTAATCAGTCAACCTCCTTTCTCGGTGGAACGATAATTATAGGAAATACTGGCCCCCTTAGTTATCCGTCCAAATGTTGAAATCCTTATAACCCGAATAGCGAAGCTCATTGCAGCTTATCTAGATGTAAGTCAGCGAGAGACTACCTCTTTACATTATACCAAATAATTAAACCGTAATAAGGAATATATCAACCTATTCTAATCTTTAAGCTTTCATGTGTTCGGATACAGCCGCACGGCTGCGGCGATTTCCGCCACATGCGCCGGCGTTGAACCGCAACAACCCCCTACGATACGAGCCCCGCTGCGGACATACCGTGCAGCAAATACCCCCATTTGCTGTGGAGTGATGGAATAAACCACTTCCCCACTGGTAGCATCTGTCGCCGGTAAACCCGCGTTTGGCTTGGCCCAGATGACCAGAACCGGTTGGTTGGCCGCGTATTCTTGGACGATCTTTTCCATATTTTCGAGGGTAGTACCACAGTTAGCGCCAATCGCCGCTGCCCCGAGTGAGGAAAAAACCTGGGCCACCTGGGCTGGTCTGACGCCCATCATCGTCCGCAGGCCGCGATCATAACTAAAGCTGACTACAACCGGCAGCGATGAGGCCTGTCGAGCGCCTTCGAAGGCCACAGTTGCTTCTTCGAGCGCAAAATGAGTCTCAATCACCAATAAATCCACACCGCTTTCGGTCAGCGCCTGGGCTTGTTCAGCATAGGCTTGCCGGGCTTCTTCCGGGGTCAACTCACCCAGGGGTGGAAACATTTTTCCGGTTGGCCCCAGCGAGCCCGCCACCAACACCCCCGGTCGGGACACCGCTGCTGAGCGCGCCAGTTCTGCTGCTCTTTGGTTAAGTTGGCGAGACTGGACGACATCGAACGAGCCATCCAGGCGCAGCCGCGTTCCCCCAAAGGTATTGGTCAGGATGATATCTGACCCGGCTGCAACAAAAGCCCGGTGTAACTTCAGGACTTCCTCAGGCTGCTCAAATACCCAGGCTTCGGGAGGCGACCCAACCGGTAACCCGGCCGCCTGTAAATTTGTCCCGGTAGCGCCATCAGCGACCAGAATCTCCCCCGCATTCAATCGACTCAAGAATAGATTCTCGTTTCGTTCTTGCATGATCGTCCTCCTGAACACCGTCATCCGCGTACTGTTTCTTCCGGCGCAATGATCGCCGGTGCAACTGGCTCTTCCGCCGTGCGACTCGCCAGATAAGTCAACAGAGCGCCCAAGCCAAATAAAACCATGCTCATTATAAAAGGAAATATCCGGTTAATTTCTGAAAGATTGCCAGCGATCCAACCAAATGGCGAAGTGAGCAGGATCACAATCACATACATGATTGCCATTATCCGGGCACGCTCTTGAGCATCGACGGTTAGAACCAACATTCTATCCAAGAATGGATTCACCATAGCCAGGCTGCAGGCTTCAATTAAAACACTCATGACTAACATCCCGTAGCGTTTTTCGGGAGCGATGATCAGCAACACCAGGCTGACCAGATATCCCACAAAACCGACCAACATGGGCTTCTTGAACTGTAGCCCGCCAAGACGCGGGATCACAAATAAGAAAAAAACCAGCATAACCCCTGAGCGGATAAAAGGGAATAAAGCCAGGTTTTGCGTTGGGATGTGCAATTTCTCAGTTACCAGCAGCGCCCAGAAGGTATTGTTAATCGTAGCACAGATGCTGATCACCACCATAATCCCCATCGTAAGCAAGGTGTGCGGAGCGCGCAGGAGCTGACTGAATACACCGCGATATTCGCGCAACATCGTAAAAACATTCTGCCCCTTCGTTTCCTGCATGCGTATCCGGCCCTGGCGAGTTTCGGTCACCATCACATTCATGGTGATAAATTTAATCGTCATCATCACAAAAGCAAAAATATACAGACCGCGCATGGTCGGCACCAGCGAAAACTGACTGATCAAGAGTCCTGCAATGGGCGCCATAAAGGCCGCCAACAAACCCGATATATAAATCCAGGTATAGATATCAATCAAAAGATTGTGGTCTGTGTCCTCGACCATCACGCAGGTCCAGGAGTTCATCGTCACGCGCCACAGGCTGTTGATGATCGCGGCCACAATAAAATAATTAAAGTTTTGTGAAATCGCCCAAATAAATGTGGGAACGCTCCAGGCCAGAATATCGAAGATCAGGGTGGCACGCTTACGCCCCATTTTATCGGTAATGATGCCACTCATCATAGCCGAGAGAATTTGGAAACCCAGACCAATACTGATAATTAAACCAATCTGGCGATCTGTTAACCCGAAAGACCGCATATAAATGGAAACATAAGGCGCATACAAATTGAAAGGGATACCCCAAAGAGGTTCGGTAAATACCGCACCGCGCGCATTACCCCGCAAGTTTTTTAACGTCGTAATTAGCTGAAACACTGAAATTACCCGGTTGTTTTAGGATATGGATTTAACAGAACGATTGTAGCACAGTTAATTATCCCGAATGATCGTGCTTTGAGGGGTAGATCCGGCGAGTTACCGGGCAATTCCTTCCCGCCTCCCGCTCTATGAAATTCCGATATGCCAGGTGCAGATTTTCGGGCGGTACTGCCACCTCAATCACGTTAAGATCGTATATCCAAAATTCAACTCAACTCCCTGGCTTAAATCCAGGTTGACTGCCGTAAATCCATCCCGGACTTGGGGTTGGAGCGAGCGATCTGCCAGCCGTAATCGATCCAACCGGAAGGCGACCCAACGCACCATCAGCTTAATTGGCGCCGGACTGATTTTTAAGCTCCCCTGGCTGCCCTGGAATTGGTAAGTGATTTCCATCTGGAATCCATCCTCAGCAATCGCCAGAATCCGCTGTGTCTCACCGGGATAGAGATCCAATGTCCATTCTGTTGGCACAGGTCCCTGCAGGTGTTGCAGCGGTTGCGCATAACGAGGGATAACCGCGCCTTCACGCACATAAACCGGAATGTAGGTCAGCGGGGCCTCCACCCTCTGATAACCCGGCCCAAGCGTTCCGTCGGCTGGATTTTCCAGACGCCGCCAGATGCCTGGAGGAAAATACACTGGCCGCGACTCAGCCCCTGCTCTAAAGACGGGCGCCACCAACAAATCATTGCCCAGTAAATATTGGTCGTCAATCTGATCCACGCCCGGCTCAGTCTGGTATTCCAGAACGATCGGACGCAGGATGGGAAGTCCGGTTCGAACACTCTCCCCGGCTGCTGCCAGCAAGTAAGGCACCAGGCTGTAGCGAATCTGCGCATAATGGCGCACCACCTGCACTGCCTCATCCCCATAATGCCAGGGCTCACGCGGTGTGATGCCGTGAAAGCGCGCCAGGGGAGTGAACATACCGAACTGCGCCCAGCGGATGTAAAGCTCAGGCGAGGGCTTCGCGCCGACAAAACCACCAATGTCATGCGACCAGAACGCTTCGCCCGTAAAAGCCGCCGAGAGACCGCCCCGCAGCGCGCCTTTCATCCCTTCCCAGGTCACCTGAGTATCGCCAGCCCAGCAGGCGGGATAACGCTGGCTGCCGATATATCCCGGCCGGCGCCAGATCAACCCAACCCCTTTGACTTCCTGCACGGCCTCATAAACCGCCTGAGCATACAGGTGAACATACAGGTTGTGCATCTCTTTTCCCGTCCTGCCATTGAAGAACAAGGCGTCTTCCGGTATGCGATCGCCGAAATCCACTTTAAACAACGCCGCGCCCTGGCGCAGCAGGAGCTTGAGCTTTTCCTGCCACCATGCCCTGGCCGCCGGGTTGGTGAAATCGATCATCCCAGCCGCCAAGCCAAATTCCAGGCGTGAGATACCGCCATCCATCGTCTTGACCAGGTAACCTTTCTCTTTTGCCTCTTCGTATGCCAGGGAATCTTCGGAAAAATATGGGTTAATCCAGATGCAGGTCCGGAAACCTTTTTCAGCCAGACTGGCAAATAGCTGCCGGGGCTCCGGCCAGGTCACCTCATCCCATTCGAAATTACAAATTTCGACGCCGATCTCCCCGTAATACATTTTCTTCATCCAACTCGGGTCGATATTAAATACATCGCAGGGAATTTGTTCGGCGCGCAAGCGGTCAGCAACCTCTTCAAGCTCCTGCCGATTGCGGTAAGGCGCCCGGCTCATCCAGATGCCAAACGCCCATTTCGGCGGCCGCGCCGGTCGTCCGGTCAAACCCGTATAGAGCTGGACTAACTGCTTCAGGGTTGGCGCCAGGAATAAAAACAGATCAAGTTTGGCGTCCTCCACCAGCGCGCCGGCGGTTGCATAAGAAAAAGAACCAATTTCCCAATAAGAACGAAATGACGAGTGCAGCATCAACCCCCACCCTGCGGTTGAAAATAACACCGGGACGGCTTTGTAACTCATATCACTGGTGTTACTGCCGCAGGTGTCCTCCTGCCAGATCGTGGCGCGCGAGGATGTTTTTTCGAACCTGGTAAACTTTTCACCCAGACCGTAATAGCGATCTTCGTTGCGACTGCGCCAGCTTAGAAAGGCACAGCTTTCGTCATCTTTTTTTCTTAACCCCAGCGGTGGCGCGGTCAGCATACTCACCAGCAGCTCAGTCTCGCTCTCAAAAATCGTCTCGCCTTGCGGAGAAAGCACCTTCAAACAAAAAGGGGTTTTATGGAATATCAGGCGATAACCGCCAGATTGGAAAATATAACGAGTCGAGTCTTCGCTCCATTCAAAGGCAGGTCGCCCGGGCGGTAAAGGCAGCAACATTGGGCTTTGCTCATCAAAGATCGCCTCCGGCTGGCCCATGCGTATGCGTAAAATTCCAGGCGCTACAGCCTCGATCTGGAGCATGCCAACCAATCCAGAGGAAAAGACGGCATCGAAAACAAGCGCCGACCCCTGCGGATGAACGCCTGTCAAACCAGCCAGATAATCGTATTGATATCCCACCCGGTGAAAAATCCGTGAATCATCAGGGAAAATGCTCTGCCCGCGCAGGAAGCGGTGTGCGTAATTGTCTGTGGTATAAACAGGGATTTCCATTCAGGTCTCCTTTCTATTTGTTTACAATTTTACACCAGCCACTGTCGATGCACGTAATCTAAGACCAGATCCCCTATGCTATAATCGCAGCAACATACCATCCTTTCCGATCCACGCTGGCGCACCCAACGCGATGGATCAACCGCCCTCCAGGAACACCCATGCGAAACTCGTCTACCTTCCATAACGACTACCGCTACATGCTGGACGTATTGAATAACCGGCGCCCAGCTCGCCTGCCAATCTATGAACACCTGATCAACCCTCCTTTCATGGAAAAGATCCTCAATGTCCGTTTTGCGGACCTGATCAACGGCAATGAAGCCGATGTAGATGAGTTTTTTACGCACTACTGCCGCTTTTATCAGCAGATGACTTATGACACAGTTTCCTTCGAGGTAACGATCACTGATTTATTGCCCGAGCATGGCGCATTGATGGGTGGACGTCCGGGACCGATTCAGAACCGGGATGATTTCGAGCACTATCCCTGGAAGGATCTTCCTTCCCTGTACTGGAAGGCAGCCAACCCCTTGTTCCAGGCGCTGGCTCGCCACATTCCACCCGGCATGAAGCCATTAGGCGGCGTGGGCAACGGTGTGTTCGAGATCAGCGAAGACCTGGTCGGTTTCCAATATCTGGCTTACCTGGCAGCCGACGATCCTGAGTTGTTCAGCCAGGTTTTTATCAAGATCGGTGATTTGATGATCCTCCTCTGGGCTGAGTTCCTGAGGCGTTACGGCGATCTCTTTGCCATCTGTCGTATGGGTGATGACCTGGGCTTCAAGACCAGCACACTGACTTCGCCGCGCGTCATTCGCCAACATGTCTTACCCCAATACCGGCGCGTCATTGGTTTAATTAAAGAGGCAGGGAAACCTTTCGTATGGCACTCCTGTGGAAATATTTTTCGGATCATGGAGGATGTGATTGCCCTGGGGATCGACGCCAAACATTCCAATGAAGATCAAATTGCGCCATTCGAGCAATGGATCAGCAAATATGGGGAGCGGATCGCTTTGTTGGGGGGAATTGATGTCGATATCTTATGCAGGAACGATCCAGCGGATATTATTAAATATGTCTATGAAAAAGGCCGCCAGTATCGCGCCTTAGCGCGAGGATACGCCTTAGGCTCCGGCAACTCAATCCCCGAATTCGTCCCCGTGGAGGGGTACCTGGCGATGATCGAGGCTGCTCAGCGCATCCGGGCGGAGGAAGAAGCCCACCCGGCGTAAAAAACAGCCGGCTTGTATCGATTGATCGTTAAAGCACTTCCCTGACTTTTTCGACCACCACAGCCAGGTCGTCTTTTTCGATCACCAGCGGCGGCAGGAAGCGCATCACGGTCAGACCGGCTGGTAGAGCCAGCACGCCACGTGCCATCAGCTCCTGCAAGAAAGGCGTCACTTTTTCTTTCAGCTCGATGCCGACCATCAGCCCCAGACCACGCACCTCACGAATACGAGGTGATGCCACCTGGCGAAGTTGCTCCAAAAACCAGGACCCAAGCTCAGCAGCCCGTTCTGGCAGGCGTTCACTTTCAATAAATTCCAGGGCCGCCAGGGCCGCCGCGCAGACCAGTGGATTCCCACCGAAGGTCGAGCCGTGCACCTGGGAGGGCAATTCGCCCAAGCGCGACTGCAACAGACAGGCGCCCATTGGGAGCCCGCCAGCGAGCGATTTTGCCACACACACCAGATCGGGCTCCAAACCGGCATGCTGAAAGGCAAACATCCACCCGGTGCGGCCAAAACCGGTCTGGGTTTCATCCAGGATCAGCAGCGCGCCGCGTTCCCGGCACAGCTCCTGGGCGCGGCGCAGGAAGGTCGGATCGCCCGGGCGTACACCCCCCTCGCCCTGGACGACTTCCAAGAGCACCCCCGCGGTGGACGAAGTAATCGCCTCATCCAGGGCAGCCACGTCGTTGTAGGGAATGTGGTGGAAGCCTGGCACCAGCGGCTCGAACGGCTCGCGATACTTCTTATCCCAGGTTGCTGATAGCGCCCCGTAAGTCCGTCCATGAAAGCCGCGCATCGTGGCGAGGATCTCGGTTCGCCCGGTTAATAAGCGCGCAAACTTGATCGCCGCCTCGACCGCCTCGGTGCCGGAATTGCACAGAAAGACCCGCCCCAAACCAGCCAGGGTGCACAATTTGTCTTCCAACAGAGCCCGTTGGTCGTTGTAGAACATTTCCGGGCAAGAGATCAAAGTGGCAGCCTGCTCTGTGATGGCGCGCACAACAGCCGGGTTGGCATGACCGACATTGGCAGTACCCTGTCCGCCGACGCAATCAATATATTCGCGACCCTGTGCGTCCCATAGCCGCGCCCCCTGACCGCGCACAATCGCGATTGACCGCTTGGTATATACCCCGCTGGTATGGCTGTTTTCAAGTGCCTGGATGGCAGCCGTATCTGGCACGTTAATCATGGCGTCTTCTCCGGTAAATTTTGTACTGAGCGAAAGCAATTAAAACAGGCCTGATTTTACCTGCAAACCAGTCTACCGGTAAAACAATCCCTGATCGCGGCGATATCCCCACACCGCCAGGACGCCGCTGGCAACGCAATAAGCCAACAACCCTAACCAGGGCAACCAGGCGGTGCCAAAGGGCTGTGATACCCCCAGAATGGCTTCCACATACAGGCGGGTGGGGAGATAGGGCATCAAACTTCTGACAGGTGCAATCGGTTCGCCCCACAGACCACCCGCGTAGGATAACAAAATCCACAACACATTCGCGATCGGAAAAGCGGTGCGTGGGTTCATCCAATATCCCAGGGCGATGCCAAGCAATCCAAAGGGGATACTCGCCACCAGCAGCGCCAGGCTGAGGCTGACCCAACCCACCGCGGGCAGCCGCGCCGGAGTCAAGACGACTGCCAGACCGAAGACCGCCATCACCGCCAGAGCCGAATATACCAGACCAGCCAGCACACGCCCGGCGAAGCGCACCAGCGGGGCGACCGGCAGCGTGCGTACATAGCGTTCCCAGGGTGACAGCCGGTCATTGGTAATCTCGGCGCCATATTGGAAAAAGGCTACTCCCATGACACCGATCGCGGCGTACCCCACCGCAACCTGGATCGCCGAGTCTGGATCATTTGCATCGCGCATCCCCAACAAAAGGTACAGCAGACAGGGTAAAACCAGACCAGGCAGCAGCATACTCGGATAGCGCACCAGTTCCAGCATGTGCAGCTTAAAATAAGCGCCGATGAGCTTCATGCTTTGTCTCCAATCATCTCCAAGAAGGCTTCTTCCAGGCTGACCTGGAAAACCTGCAAATCGTGAAACGCTACACCGCGCAAGACCATCTGCCGCACCAGCTCATCGGCATCGGGCGTGTAGAGGGTAATGATCCCATTTTCCTGCTTCGCCTGCACGACGCCCGCCAACTCGGGCAGCGTCTCGGCCTTAAAACTCACGCGTTTTAATCCTACCCGCGCCTTAATCGTCGGCACATCTCCTTCAGCGATCAGACTCCCTTTAACGATCACCGCCACCCGCGTTGCCAGGATTTCGGCTTCCTCCAGGTAATGGGTGGTCAGTAAAACTGAGCCCCCGCCCTCGCGATACTCATGAATCGATTGCCACAAACGATGTCGCGCCTCCACATCCAGGCCGGTGGTCGGCTCATCCAGGAACATCAGGCGCGGATTACCGGCAAAAGCCAGGGCTACCGCCAGCCGGCGCTGTTGACCGCCGCTCAAGCTACCAACCTGACGTCCTTTATGCTCCTGGAGATCAAACCGTTCGAGCAGCTCGGTTGCGTTGGCAGGCTGCTCATAGTGCGCCCGCACGAGCGCCAGTGTCTCGGCTACCGTGAGATGCCAGGGAAAAGCGGTTTCTTGCGGCGTGACGCCAATCGAGCGGCGCACCTCAGGGCGGCGCGGATCCTGCCCGAGCAGAAGGACCTGACCATGGTCGGGGAAACGAAGGCCTAAGAGCAGATTGAGGGTGGTTGTCTTCCCCGCCCCATTGGGACCGAGCAAAGTCAAAATCTCCCCCTGGCGCAGCTCCAGGCTCACGCCATTGAGCGCCTGGATGCGACCAAACTGTTTCGAGACATTGATGAGTTGAGCCAGAATCACGATTCTCCTCCATCATTTACCAACACACCGGTCCGTCGAGTCTCATTTATCCCTGGTAGAACTCCTCCGGCAGCTCTTTGATTCCAAACATGGCAGATAATAGTTTGCGTGATTATAACCTTATCGGATTGTTCCGATTAATTATTTTCTACTGGAAATTCACTCAGCTAAGGTGAAATTATCAGATTCCTGGGACCGAATAGAGCTGGCAAAACCACAAGGATCAAGCTGCTTACCTGGCAGTTCCACTCTACCTCTGGCCATGCCCAGATTGCCGGCTGCGACATTGTCAGCCAGCGCGACCTGCTCGAACCGCAGATCAATCACGTCAAGCAGCTAACTTCCTACGACTGAGAGGGATATTGGCATGCTATAATACAACCAACCCAACGGATAAAATCAAACCCTCGGACAGGGCTGGTTATTAGGATGCGCAATTATCTGCTGCTGCTCAGTTGCCTGATCGTAACATTCAGCCTGCAGGCTGCAACCTGGCTGCAAGATTCTACCCCGACGCCCACCCCGCCGGGATTG
>CAYGZL010000051.1:0-32617 GCA_964354345.1 uncultured Anaerolineaceae bacterium
ATGAAATTCAGCCGCGGGAGGGCGACCGAGAATTTGGATTAACAGGCCAAACACGTCGATGGCTTCATCGGTATCCAAGAAACGACCCGCACGCGGCGCGTAAACGCGCAAGCCTTGAGCCTCAAGCGCTGTTTTCATACGCTTGACTTGGTCCGTCATCTCGCCCTCATACTTCAAGCTGGGGAATAAGAAGGCGATCTGGTTGGGATTTTCGACCCTCCCCTCATCTACCAGGCGTTTTACCAAAACAGCGATTTCAGCGCACACTGCTATCGGCTCAGCCGGAGTGCTGGCAACCACGGACGGTTGGGAATCGACACGGTGAGCTCGGATGTCTTTATCGACCACCCGATAGGCACCGCCCGAAGGCCTGGCCCAATTGGTTTGCTGGATGAAAGAAGTGTAGAAATCCACAATCCGCTTGCGTGAACGGTAGTTCGTGTCTAGTGAAATGCGCCGCGGCATCTGCTCAAGATACCGTTGACAACGTCCTGGAAACTCGACGAAATTTTCCACGGTTGCACCGCGGAAGCGGTACAATGCCTGATCGTCATCACCCACGACGCAGATATTTTTCGTTCCTCCCGCCAGCTTAAAAAAGATGCGCTCCTGGATGGTATTGGTGTCCTGGTACTCATCGACGATGACGTGCTTGAAAACGCCTGCTGAACCGACAAATTGATCGAGCACGCGATAAGCCTCTTGCTGAAGCAAGGCGAAGTCTGTCAAACGTAAGTTGTCATTCACTCGGAGAGAATCCTGGTAAGATGCATATAAGCGTAGAAGCAACCCTACCTGCTGAGGAGTAATCCCAAAACGCTGATAATGCGCGGCCACTGCTGGGTCAGCAGCTTCTAGTAGCTGTAATGTGGTTACCGGATCAAGGCATTCTTCAGAGAAGCGGTTAAAAATAGCGAGACAGTTGGTGACAGCCAAGTGTTTAGATTGTGATGGAATATCCCAAATAGCATTAATTGTGATATTGGCATCTTCGCTTAACCCAGCCTGCTGGGTCACGTTCATCCAGTTACGGTTGCGGGAAAGGTGGAAGTATTGTCCTAACTCATCCAGCAATTGGGGTGGGCGGTTGTGGTGGCAATCGGCGATGAAATGCCGGCGATCTGAGAGGATGCGCAGGCACAACGAATGGACGGTTCCTATGTACATCGGCGAAAGATCGTAAGGTTGGCCGTTCAGGTTAGTGACCAGACCGAGCAGGGTGCGCAGGCCTTCCTTGAGCTGGTGCGCCGCTTTCTCTGTGAAGGTCGATAGGTAGATTTCTTCAGGTTTAATATCATGAAAAACAATGAGGTTGAGTGCCCGCCACAGAAGCACGCGCGTCTTCCCCGACCCAGGGCCAGCAGTGAGATACAATGGACCGCCCGTATGTGTAATCGCCTCGCGCTGGGCCTCATTCGGCTTGAAGCGCGCCAGTTCCCACAACTTATCCAGGTTGAGCATCTTGCGAGTAAGCAGGTTGACTTGCTGTTGAAATTGAGTCATGGCTGAAGGGCTTTCCTGGTAAGTAGGTCAAGTACACGCCCGCCTGGCTCGAAACTGATGGCGGTAAAACGGTGAGCCAATGCTATAGGAACAACCGCATTCTCATATAAGTCGCTTTCAAGGTAGGTTATCAATCGCAGAGCCTGAGAGAGTTGCAGATAATTCTCAAACTTAATCTTCTCTTTACTGAAATCGAGGTTCGGTAAATCCTTGGATGCATAAGGATATGGCAATGCAAAAACGAAAGTCCGACCGTTGGTTGTTTTATAAATAAAATCCTGGCCGTAATAGGTCTCAAATCCGAAGCCCTGGCTGGATGCTTCTCTACCAGACAAGATAAATTTGTAACGATACTCGTCATCAATTGCCAGCAAACGATTATTAGGTATATAACGGTCAATTAGATTGACATGATCAACCACCTGTCCAGTCTTTTGTAATCCGATCATCGCTAAAGGCATCTGTCCATGCTTAGCAAGTTTGCGATTGACTTCCTGTAAGAATATCATCACAGTGCGATGCATCCAGGCGGGAGAGCCATAAAAAGCCAGGGGGCCGTCAATAAAAAAGGCCATTCCGCTCAGCAGCAGGGGAGCATTCTTGAAAAGATGATAGATGTAGTGGAAGGGGATGATATGCTCCAATACGATCATCAAACGCGAGATCGCGATTTGATTCGATTGGTAATCATTCACATCCTCCCATATCCGTAAACAGTCAGTAGGATATACATCCGCGCCACAAAACGAGCAATTTTGTTGATCGGGTATATCCTGCACTTCGATGGGACCATTCCCACAATCCGGACACTTGAAGATCTTCAGTATTCGGGGATTGCCCGTGTGTAATTCACCTGGCCGTAAAGATGCAAGGTGGAAAAGCGTAGACCGCAGGCTGGTCAATGGATCCTGTTCACTAAAGCGCGTCCTGTGGCCATAAAATTGATGGTCTACAAAGGCACGAAAGCTGTCGCGTACATTCGTTTTACCGCCCCAACGGATATTGGCACTTGGCACCGAGAAAGTCAGTGCAGAGTTATCATCCTGTAACTCGGCGACTCTGAAAGGATCCACATATTTCCCCACTCGAAGATTGCCGTATTTATCCAGATCAATCAGGATCGCCCCAACTTTAATATAGCCGATTTTAGTGCTTGGGAGTTTGTCGTCGATACTCGATTCGTGGCTGCTTCCATCCACGGCAACCACAAAAGACGGAAGCCTGTCATCTAAAAAAGGCGGCTCGCAGAAGCGGTCAGCCATTGACTGCACTTCTGCTTCTGAAGGTGGGGTCAGGTATTCACATTCTCCTAAGAAACCTTGAATATCTGGATTGTGCAGAAATTCAGAATGAGCGGTTTTACTGGCGAATTCTCCCTCGTAAGGCATGCCTTTTCTCCCTACTATGAGCTTTCGTATTGCGCGGCGCGCTGCCGTTCTGTGTCTGGATCAAATTTATCAATTTGCACCGGAATGACAAACGGGCTTGAAAGCGTTTTAACTCGTGCAAAGCCCACATCCTGGGCACGGATCAGCGACTCGCTAAAATCTTCAAAATCGTAGAATTGCGCTAATTCCTTAATTTCGCGAGCGTTGTTTAAGTGCGTGATGAACCAATTCTCGGTATTCGCCAGGATGTTGGGGTGCATGGAGGAGACTTCTTGTGTGGCATAAACCAAAGATAAGCGATATTTGGCACCCTCTTTCGCCAGGCGGGGCCATGTTTCAGTAAGATCCATCCCCTTGCCGATTAAGTTATGAGCCTCCTCAATGTACACCACAATATTGGGCGGAGTTTTCCCCTCCACGAAAAAGTTCATCGAATTTTGAAAAATCTTGGCGGCTATCTGGGTGCTTACTTTGTCACGAATTCGGGCATCACCTACCGATAGGTCAAGGATAACGATTTTACCGTCTATCAAATGGCCATATATTTCATCGGCGACCTCGGCGGTTCGTCTTGGGGAATGGTACTTGACCGCGTCTGCCAGTATACGGTGGCCAGAGATGAATCCGGTTGCCCCACGTTTCTGGGCCATCATATCCAAAAGGGTTTGAAGGGTGTCATCTACCCAGGGTTTACCTTGTGTTGAACTCGGCAGTGGGTTGTCCAGGTTAGCTTCGCGAGCGGCAAAGAACCAGGCGCGTGCTTGATCTAATGTTAGGCCACGGCAAGGATCTGGTAAAGGCTGTACCGCTTTTGCATTAACCAAGCTGAGGACATTTGCGTTGGCGCTAAAGAAAACACGGTGATTTTGTGGAGGTGAGAAGCCAGCCACAAGAAGCAAGGTTTTATAAGCTGCAACGCGTACTTGCCAACGTTTATAGTCGCTAACTTCACGTTGATCTGGTTGGTCGAGTGACAAGTTTACAAACGCGCGCACATAATCTGTTGTAACCCGATTTGCCGATTCTAGTTCGCGTTGGATAATTCCAAAACCTTCACTTAGTTGCTCGTAAAAGTTGGTGCGTAATTCCAGAAAGCCAGGTGTTTCCAACATTCGATAACGCACTGTGCTAGCAGGAAAAATATCGGCAAGGGCGCCTCTGTCTTGTTGGTTGGCGTTAGCATATTCGCCATTTACATCATAGATGATTTGCCCGATTTTGGATTTGCTCTCATCGGCCACCCTTTTGACCACTGACACCATCTGTTTGATCATGTTGGATTTTCCAGTGCGGGTCATACCGAGAACTGCCGTGCGGCGCGCAAGGAAATCGGATGGTTGAACAAACACGTTGACTTTCTTTGCACGAACATCGCGCCGGTGTAAGCGATCTGTAGATGTATATCGTACTGTCCCAATCTGGAAAGGAGCAATCTCGCTCTTGAGACCAAGTTGTTCTGCCGTCTCTTTTGCATTCTGTTTGCGAATTGGATCAACATAATTCACAATAGTGCTCAAAGCTTCAGCATGGGGACGATAAACATTCAAACGAGCTGCGGTTGCAAACGATTCAAGGTCACTACCGAGCCACAGTACTCCATGATCCATAAAAAATGTGCCCAGAACTCGACACTTCAATCCTCCAAATTGAAGTTCGTTCTGCGTAATGTCGTCAATTTTTCGATCCGCACTTTCGAAGATACCTTTTTGATCTTTAAAGAAATCAATCTTCGTCCGTACCAGATCATCATCTTGAGGCAGCTTTGCTGAACCTATCACCCGCAAAAGAATTATTTCCCGGTCTTCCTCTGGCGTGTTTGCCATATCTGCCGGATTAAAGGAAGCAGCGACAAGAAAGCAGTTATGAGGGATTCCAAGCGCCTGCGATTTCCAGAGATCGTTGGTCATCACCAAGGCGTACTCATAATCAATGAAATAGGTCCATCCAATAAAGTTGTTCGTTTGGATCAGCTTGGGTAGGAGATCCATGCGGAGAATCTGGTTGATATTTTGCATGAATTTACCTCCTGAGGGAGATCAAGTCCCTCAAAACGCCGTTGTCTCACCAACGGATTGCTCTGGTAGTAATTCCAAGTTGGAAAGTACAATTTCTCTGGCTTTTTTTCGTTCTGATAGTATTGATAAACTATAGAATATTTCTACATGATCGTGTCTGGCACCATTGGTTCTTTTTTTGAGAGCATCTCCGTATAAAGCAAATACTTGATCAGCGGAGTCGTAACTTAATAACCATTTATCTTGTAAGATCAACAAAAAATCTCGCAATCGGATATGGTCATCTAGTTCAAAGTAGTAACGGTAAAGACTTTCTGCCTGCTCGAAAAAAGGTGGATCGAAGTAAAAGAAAATGTTCTCCGTTGGTAGTTCCTCTAGCTTCTGCTTTTCTCGAAGCCGTTTTATGCCATCTATCCAAGAGAGACACCAGACACCGTGAATTCGATCTTTGAAAGCGGCAACCTGTTTCACTCGTTCTACTAGATGATCCCGTGTAAATCGGCAGTCAATTTTGTATTTGGATTTTTGTTCTTTTCCACCGATAGGCCCAACTTTCTTCTCCAATATACCTGAAAAACTCGTTCGATTAAGGTAAAAACAAGCCCAGGCTTGATCCCTTGTGGTAGTAGGGTTACTTGCTTTAATCCCTTTCCAAAGGTCAAGCGTCACCTCTGTTGACAGAATTTTCTGGATTAACCAATCTGTATCAAAAAAAACTGTTTCCCAAAAGCTTGTTACCCAGGGGTCTTTATCAATCAGAATTACTTTATCCACGATATTGTCATGGAGTAATTGTAAGGCAACACTGCCTCCACCAACAAAAGGTTCCACATACAGATAAGGCCGCAGGCTGTTTAAATCTAAGGCTTGCTGGACATACTTGGCCAAATGTCGTTTTGAGCCTGGATAACGTAGAGGGCTGAGGTAATTCAAAGGAGAGGCCATTTACTAAAGTGTGTGATCCTCTTTTCCAAAGGGTTATCCCCTCTTGCTTGAATATAGCAGACATTAACAAGTATTGTCAAACGATTGGGGTCTTGTATTTGCTTCAGGGCTCCAAGGTTACCTAGAACGGCACGGATAATTTCAATTTCTGAGAAAAGATCATCCGCCAACCATTCTATACAGTAAGCAATACTCTCACATACTGTAACTAGGACTAACATGCACATGACTTTGTCCCACCTGATCAATTATTAAGTGCCTAGAAAAGTATAACATCAAATCCACTGCCCCCAACAGCATCCAGACGTTTTCATCGGGCAGGTCGCTGAGATGTGTAGTCAACCGGAGCTGTGAAATGCTTAATACAGATGATGGTGTTGTAAACATCCCCATTTAGTTAAAAAGCATAGGTAGTTATGCACCGCCTCGCGTCCTGCTCCCGAAGAAGCCAGAGGGTATATCGAAAAGTAGGGTTCAGTCAGAAACACTTATTAAGCAATTTGTATTTTCTAAATTATTATAATCCACCTTATCCAAAATAATTTCCTCTCACTTCCACCTCCTCACCGCCTCCACCAGCGCCCGCACCGTCTCATCTGTCAGATCCTCCGGGCCAGCGTCGGCGACTTCGATCTGATTAAAGAGCTCAAGCGGGCCGGCGGCGGCGAGCATCGCGTCGACATGAGCGGCGATCTCGGACGGGCTGCCCTGCAGGTCGGCCAGGTCAATCCAGGCACTGAGCAGGGTGGCCGGGTAGGCGAGGCGCGTCAGGCGCAGGTCGCTGCCCGGACCGACATCTAACGAGTCGGGCTGCAGGGCCTGGTAGACCTCAGCGTAGGGGTGGAAGCGAGCGCAGTGGTGCAGGTTGAAGGGACCGGTGTACTGCCGGCGCAGCCACAGGTCCACCGGCAGCACGACGCGCTGGTAAAGGGCCGGTGAGAGCATGCCGACCGGGCAGTTGCCCAAACCGTAACCCGCCAGGCGGTTGGCGCCAGGCGCTTTGCGTTCGAGGCGCAGGTTAAGGTAGTCATGCACCAACACGACGACTTCCGCCATGCGGTAGAGCACCTGCTGGGCCAGCTCGGGTTCAGCGGCGCAGGCGTAGAGTATCTCCGAGCCGAAGACCGAGACGGCGTTGTTCAACGGGCCGCCGTAGTTGACGCCGCTCTCACAGGCGCCGTAGCGCTCCCAGAGCAGGCCAGCGTCGACCAGGGTCTGGCGCATCACCGGCGAGGCATCCAGGTCGGGCACGACCAGGCGCGGCATGCGCTGGCGAGGCTCGGGCAGGGGGAGGGCGGCGGGGGCGTGATCGGGGGCGTAGTGAATCTCACAGCCCCACAAGGCGGACATGAAGCGGTGACCGTACTGGTCGCCGGCCAATGGACGCGGCGGGGGATCGGCTTCACCCAGGCCCAGGTCGCCGTAGCGCTCGTAGAGCAGGCGATTCTGCAGGCGGGCGCGCTCGGTGCGGGCGAGCGGATCGAGCCAGAACGATTGGCTGAAGTCCATGCCATAGTGGTGGTGCCACCAGGCGGCGGAAAATTCGAGGTACAGGTTGGGGGACATGGGCACTCCTGAGGCTGACGATGGTATTATAATCTTGAAAATTTATTTATCATCCTTCTCCATGTGCAGAATGTAAGAATTAAAAAGAGAAAATGAAGACAACACTATTTCCCACGGATTTGCCTGAACGAGAATGGTCAGAGTTTAACGCGCAGGGGTTCGAGCAGCCGGTCTGGGGGGTCGCCTACCGGGGCAGCCGGCCGCCGGTGTGCGGGATGCCGCTGGGCGGGATTGACACGGGCTGCCTGGACCTGGAGGCGAGCGGCCTGCTGGGCTACAACACGATTTTCAACGCTTTGTTCCCGCGCAGCGGGCCGTTGAACCTACCCTGGCTGGGGGTCAGCGTCGGCCTGCAAACCTGGATCTGCACCCGGCGCGACTTGAGCTACGGCGATGAGCTGGCCTGGCTGAACCTGTACCGGCAGAGCCTGTTCCGCGGCGTGCGCACGGCGCGGGAAATCCACTATTGGGGGCACTACCCGGCGGTTGATCTGGAGTTCGAGCTGGAGGCGGCGCCGGTCAGCGTGGGCGTGCGCGCCTGGGCGCCGTTCATCCCGGGCGACCTGGCAATCTCCAACACACCGGGGGCGGTGTTCGAGCTGCACCTGCGCAACGTGAGCGGGGCGGCCCAGCAAGGCACGCTGGCGTTCAGCTTCCCCGGGCCGAGCGAGGCCGAGGCGGGGACAACCTGCTTCGAGCGACGATACCTGGCGAAGGGTGTGTCCGGCGTGGCGGTGACCAGCGAGCACGCCAGCTACGTGCTGGGCGTGATCGGAGAGGCAGCGGTGCGGGTGGGCGGGGCGTTGAACAGCGATACCACCGCCTGGGGCGCCATCGAACGCGAGCTGCCGTACGCCGTGCAGCAGGGGGGTGCGACGGTGGCGGTGGATTTTATCCTGGAGGCGGGCGAGGAGCAGGTGATCCGCTATGTGCTGGCCTGGCACAGCCCGGTGTGGATGGGCGGAGGGGCGCTGAAGGCGGGCGGTAACGCCTATACGCATATGTACGCCCGGCGCTACCCGGACGCCGAGGCGACGGCGCGTTTCCTGGCAGAGCACCATACTGCCCTGCTGGCGCGCATCCTGGCCTGGCAGGCGGTGCTGTACGCGGAGGCGGCGCTGCCGGGCTGGCTGCGCGATACGCTGGTCAACGTCTTGCATTTGATCACCGAGACCTCGGTGTGGGGACAGGCCAAGCCGCCGATCGGAGAGTGGTGCCGGGAGGAAGACGGTCTGTTCGGGATGAGTGAAAGTCCACGCTGGTGCCCGCAGATCGAGTGCATCCCGTGCAGCTTTTACGGCAACCTGCCGCTGGTGTATTTCTTCCCGCAGTTGGCGCTCTCGACGCTGCGCGGCTACAAGGCTTACCAATATCCCAACGGCGCGGCGCCGTGGGTTTTCGGCGGCGTGACAGTAGGCACGCGGCCGTACGAGCTGGCGCTGCCCTCGCCGGGTTACGCCAGCAAACCCCAGACCACGCTGGACGGCGCCTGCTACGCCGAGATGGTGGACAAGCTGTGGCGGCGCACTGGCGATGCGGCGATCCTGCAGGAATTCTACGCCTCGGTCAAGGCGAACACGATTTTCACGATGAACCTGCGGCCTGGCTCGGAGGCGGCGGGGATCGTCAGCATGCCGGCGGATAACAACGGGTATGACTGGTACGAGCTGTGCGACCTGTACGGGATCGTGCCGCACATCGGCGGAGTGCACCTGGCGCAACTGCGCCTGGCGCAGCGCATGGCGGAAGCGGTTGGCGACGCCGATTTCGCCCGGCAGTGCCAGGAGTGGCGGGAGCAGGGCAGCGCCGTGCTGGAGGAGCACGGCTGGGCGGGGACGCATTACCGGCTGTATAACGAGCTGGAGACGGGAAAAAAGAACGACCTGATCCTGGCGCACCAACTGGACGGCGAATGGATCGCCCGCTTCCACGGGCTGGAGGGGGTTTTCCAGCCTGAGCGGGTGCAGATCACGCTCGAAACCCTGCAGCGCACCAGCCTGAGGCGGGCGGAGCACGGCGCAGTGGTCTTCGGCCTGCCGGAAGGGGCGGATAGCTCGACCTGGAACCCGGGCTACTGGACGCTGCGCGGCGTCCACCCGCCGGGGACGTTCATGCTGGCGATGACCTATCTTTACAACGGACAGCGCGAGACCGGGCTGGAGCTGGCCTACCGCACGGTGAAGGCGATGCTGCTGCGCGGCTGGCAGTGGGACTGGGCGGTGGTGCTGGACGGCGATGTCGGACCACGCATCGGGTTTGACTATTACCAGAACCTGGTGATCTGGTCGCTGCCGGCGGCGCTCAACGGCGAGGACCTGACCGGCCCGTGCCAGGCGGGCGGGCTGGTGGCGCGCATGATCCAGGCTGGCGCAGCGGGAAAAAATACCCTATGAAACCGATGACCAACCGCCAACGGCTGCTGGCGATCATCGAGGGACGGGAGCTGGACCAGGTGCCGGTGATCATGTACGACGAGATGCTGCCGCTGGATGAAGTGCGGGAGCAGTTCGGCGACCGGATCGGCCGGCTGCGCTGGAGCAACGTGCACAAGGTCGAGACGCCGCACTGCCGCACTGAACTCGTGGAATACTACGTCGGTGAAACGCGCTGGGAGCGCACCACGCTGTACACGCCGGCTGGCGCGGTCTACCAGGAACGGGCGTTTGAACCGGTCTACAACTCCGGCTCGTTCCGCAAGCACTACATCGAGACGGCGCAAGATTACGAAGTGCTGTGGGCTTACCTGGATGACGCAGTGATCCTGCCTGATTACGAGCGCTACCACCGCGACCAGGCCTTGCTGGGCGAGGACGGCCTGCCGCTGACGGCGGTGGAGCGCAGCCCGTACCAGCAGTTGTGGATCGAATGGGTCGGCCTGGACCGCCTGGCGTATCACTTCGCCGACTGGCCGGAGCGGGTGCACCAGACGATCGAGTTATTGAAGAGGCGGGCGCGGGTAATCTTCGAGATTGCTTATTATTCGCCGGCGCCGATGCTGGATTTCCCGGATAACATCACCGCCCCGGCCATCGGTCTGAAGCGTTTTATGCAATATAATGTACCGCTGTACAACGAGCTGGCCGATATGCTGGCGGAGCGCGGCGCGCCGGTGTTCGTGCACATGGACGGCAACCTCAAGCCATTATGGAAAGCCATCGCCGAATCTCAAGTGGGCGGGATCGACTCGCTCTCACCGACGCCGGATAACGACACCAGCGTGGCTGACGCCATCCGCCTGTGGCCCAAGATGCGCCTGTTCGTCAACTTCCCCTCGTCGGTGCACCTGCGCCCTTACGAGGAGGTGCGCGCCGAGGCGGAGCGGATCCTGGAGGCGGGCGGGCGCAGCGGGCGGCTGGAAATCCAGTTTTCCGAGAATGTGCCGTTCGAGGTGTGGCGCACCAGCTTCCGGGCGATCGTGGAGGCAGTAGAGGATTTTAAACTATAAAGTTACCCTTGTTATGTGTGGGTTGCTCCGAAACCCACCCAAAACAAGGATAGGAAAAAAATCGACAGATCATACAGGAGATTCCATAATGGTGCAACCGCTTACACAGCCACACAGCCAACTCCCCCGCGTACGGGCGGTGCAGTGCGATTATCGCGCCAGCGACGAGGAAGTCTACCAGGCGTTGAAGCGGGCGACCGATCCGCTGGAGAGCGCCTGGGAGAAGCTGCGCCGGGCGCGGCGGATCGCGATCAAGTTCAACCAGGATTGGAATCCCAACCGGCTGGTGGTGCACCAGGGTCACCGGCAGCAGTTGGTCAGCGACCCGGTCGGGCGAGCCACCCTGCGCCTGTTGCAGGAACACACCCAGGCCGAGCTGTTCGCGATTGACGTGGGGGTGGAGCCAACCCCGGTGGGTGGGTCACGCCTGGATAACACGCACATGCTGAAGGTGCTGAGAGAGTTTGGCGTGCCATATATTGATGGGCGGGAGGATGCGGTGGTCTGGACGAAGGTGCCAGGGGGTGGGCAGATGTTCGACAGCTACCCGATCCCGGTGTGCACTGCCGGGGTCTTACCCGGCGGCGCTGACGCGATGGTCTCGGTGCAAAAGCTGAAGAACCATGCCTACATGGGGGTGACGCTGTGCCTGAAGAATCTGTTCGGGCTGATGTCGCTGCACCCGGTGGGGCGGCCGCGCAGCTATTATCATCACCTGGTGCGCATGCCGTACATGCTGGCGGATATCGGGCGCATCTTCAACCCGGTGTTGAATATTATTGATGGATTGGTGTGCCAGGCAGGCGAGGAGTGGGGACGCGGCGAGAATCCACGCATCTGCAACACGCTGGCGGCCGGGGACCAGGTGATCGCCACCGACGCCTGCGCCACCTACCTGATGGGTCACGACCCGCAGGCTGATTGGCTGACGCCGCCGTTCCACCGCGACCGCAACGCGCTGCTGGTGGCAGCGCAGAATGGCTTTGGGACGGTTGACCTGCAGCAGATTGACTTCACCTCGGAAGTGACTGCGCCGGTCGGCGACTTCTTCGCCAAGGAGATTGACTCACGCCCGACGATCATCAGCTGGCGGCGCACGACGGCTGAGCAGGGGCTGTATTACCGGGATCACCGGCACGAAATCTCCGCCCAGCATGCTGGCCAGTACATCCTGCAGCAGGAGGGCGAGGTGCGCTGGGCGGACAAAAGCGGCAACCTGACCGGCAGCCGGCGGTTGCTCGCCGGGCAACACCCGGAACAGGCAATGTGGATGAAGTTCGTTGATCCCGACGAGGTTATGAATGAGAACGAGCACTACGAGATCTACGAACAGACTCTAAGACAAATGGAAGAAATGAGGCTTTAATCGCGCTCTAAAACCACCACCCAATCTTTCAACTGCGGTTGGATTGGGATGCTCCAGGAGCCGTGCGGGGCGTTCTGCGGGGTCACCCAACCCAGGTCGTATTGCTGGGCAGTGCGCGGGTCCCAGAAGTAAGCGCGGTAGCTCACCCCGGGCTCCAGGTTGCACACCTGGTATTGTAAGCCGGGTATTTGATAGGTCGGCCAGTAGAAATAGATCAGGCGCACCTCGCCGGGGATGCCGGCGGCGAAGGGGTAATCCACGTTCTGCGGGCTGCCGGCGGGTTCGACCCACTCCGGATGCGGCTCGAAACGCCACCATTCAAATCGCTCGATCAGCCGCCGGGCCATGCCCAATTGAGCAGAACCGGGCAGGCGGCTGGCGTCTTCCCAGGCAGGGCCGCCCCAGGTACCGCCCCAGGGCGAGGCGCCGTAGGGTTGGGTGGGGTTGTTGAGCTGCCACAGGCCGTTGGCGCCGTAGGTATACCCGCAGGCACCGGAGAGGAAAGACGACCAGAAAGTCAATCGCTGCACATCCGCTTCGCAGCCATGCAGGATGCCCTCGTAGTTGGCTTCACTGACCAGGACGGGCATGGCGGGATGGCGCTGATATTGCTGGGTCAGCCTGGTAACGGTGTTGGGTACGCTGCGATAGCCATCGTGACCGGTCTGGAGCAGATTGAGGTCTAACAGACCATCGTCCTGGAGCTGGTCACGCCCGACCGAGGTGGGGTGGATGGTCACCAGGCGCTGGTAGGGATCGATGGAACGAACATAGCGGGCGATCTCCGTCCAACCAGCGAGCTGGCATTGCTCATCGCCGGTCTTGTCAGCAGAAAGATAATAGGGCATCAAGGCTTCACCGGCCAGGCACCAAACCACTGGATAAGCGCCCCAGCGCGCCACCAGGTTGCGCCAGTGCTGCTTCATCTTTTCGAGACCCAGCAGAGGCAGGTAATAACCCCAACAGCCGACGATGCAGGGATTCAAGCCCTGGCGCACCAGCCAGCGGATGCGCAAATCGGCCATGTCGAAGTAAGCCGGGTTGAGGCGAGCGTAATCTGCTTCCCAGGGGTAACCGGCTTCGTTGGCGCCGCGCGGGTCAAAACCGGGCATATCCGGGTAGAGACCGGCGACGATCTGGATGATTGAGAAACCCAGTGCGACCCGGTCAGCGGCCAGGCGCTGAAAGCCAGCCGGCCAATCCAGGCGCTGGCACAACCCCATCCACCAGGTGTCGCCCAACCAGAAGAAGGGTGTGCCATCGGTGAACTCGAGGGTGCGGCGGCTGGGAGCGACCTGCAGCTTGCCGTGGAGCAGAAGGGGGTGATCGCCCCGGTAAGGGGCGACAGACAACTCGGCGAGGCGGCCGTCCAGATCGGAGGGCATGGGCGAGGATACACCCGGCAAGAGACGGCTGACCGTGGTCACCCGGTAGTCGCCAGCCAGCGGAGGGGCGAAACGCACGCGCCATTCCGACCCACCGGCCCAGTAGGCTGGAACACGCCAGGTTTGACCGGAGGCGTGAGTGAGCAAGACATCCAGTTCGAGGGTGTTGAAGGGATCGGTGTAAGACGGACCGGTCTGGTAGCCCCATTCGAGGGGTTCGTACTGTGTGGCGAAGAGCTGCATGGGAGAGACTCCTTTGGATGGGATACAGCGTGATCAGTCAATGAATTGAATATAATTTTACGCCATTTTGGCCCATAATAGAGGAGTTGACGTGCGGCACATTTCACACCAAAATTTCTATTTCGGGTATAATCAGTCCGAAATCCACGAGTTAATCACATTCACAGGAACCTGCGCGGGTGGATGAGCGCACCCGGGGCATTTGAATGACTGCGACCGCCTCTGATGAGCTTGGCAAATTACGGGCTGCCCTGGCTGGCCTGGAAACACAGCGCGGCATCGTAGACACGTCGATCCTGGAGCCCGCCCTGGCCGCGTTGCGCGGGCAAATTACCGCGCTAGAGGCGCAGCAAGCGGAAGCGCCCCCCGCTGAAGAACGCCGGATTGTCAGCGCTTTATTTTCAGACATCGTCGGCTCTACCGCCATAGCCGGAAAACTTGATCCCGAGGACTGGAAGCGGGTAGTGTCGGCGATCCAGAAGATGGCGGGCAAAGCAATCGAGGCTGCGCATGGCCAGGTGCTGCAATACCTGGGGGATGGGTTGCTGGCGGTATTCGGCGTGCAGGAAGTCAGCGAGAATGACGCCGAAAACGCAGTGCGGGCAGCGCTGGCCATCCAGGCCGGGCTGGCAGCGCTGAAAACCGAAGCTGCGCAGGCAAGCCAACCGGAGGAATTGCTGTTCCGCAATGAATTGCAGAGCATCCAGCTACGAGTTGGCGTGCACACGGGACTGGTGGTGTTAAGCGAGCTGGGCACGCCGACCAGGAAAGAGCTCACCGCAACTGGCGAGGCGATGAACCTGGCGGGACGCTTGCAAGAGGCGGCGCCAGCGGGTGGGGTACTGATCTCCCACGACACCTTTCGTTACGTACGCGGCTTGTTTGACCTGGAAGCACAGCCATTACTCGCCATCAAAGGCAAAAGCGAGCCAATCCAGACCTACCGGGTGTACCGCAGCCGTTCACTGCGCTTTCGCAGCGAAACGCGCGGGGTTCCCGGCCTGGAAACACGCACCGTGGGCCGCGAGGTTGAGCTGCATACCCTGCAAGAAGCGTTTCAGCAAGCCGCCTGGCAGGGGCAGGAAGTGTGGGTGCAATTGATCGGTGAGGCGGGGATGGGAAAAAGCCGCCTGATGGGCGACATGCTGGGCTTCCTGGCTCTGCAACCCATCCAATTTGGGCTGATGCGGGGGCGCGCCTTCCAGGGAGACGAAAAACAGGCCTTTAAGCTGGTGCGCCGGACCTGGTTTGACCTGTTCCAGATTGCCGAGGATGCACCGCTGACGGAAGCTGAAACGCGCTGGGAAGAAGCCTGCCAGGAGTTGGGCGCCAACCCGGAGGCAGCGCATGTCCTGGGCTTACTGGTGGGCCTGCCTTTCGAGCAAAGTCCCTATTTGAGCGGATTGCGCCGTGATCCGACCCTGGTGAAAGGCCGGGCGGTGGTGATCAGCCGCGAAATCTTGAACCGGTTGCGCCAGGCGATGCCGGTTGTGATCCTGCTCGAAGATTTACACTGGTCGGATCCGTCCTCATGCGAATATATCCAGCAGGTTTTTACAGAACCGGCGTGGAAACCAGCCGGCCTGGCACACGGGTTGTTTATTTTCAGCACCGCCCGACCCGAAAGAAATCCAACCGAGAGGTTGTTGAATCATTCTCTCACGGGGGACGATGCCTGCTTCAGCATTGATGAAAGTTTTGTCCGCTATCTGGATGACAAACGAGACCGGCTACACCTTACACTGATAACGCTATCGCCGCTCAATGACTCAGCCAGCCAGGAACTGGCGCGTGAGCTGTTGAGTCATGTCCAGAATGTACCAGAAAGTGTGGTGCAGTTAATCGTCCAACGCTCGGAAGGTGTGCCCTATTATGTAGAAGAAATGGTGAACTGGCTGCTTGACCGAGGGATCATTGATAGCCAATCCAGCCCGTGGCAATTTTTCCCCGATAAGCTGCACGACAACCCACTGCCGGCGACACTGCAGCACCTGCTGCTGACCCGCTTGAGTGGGCTAAACGAGGCTGAACGAAAAGTGTTGCAACGCGGCGCGGTGTTCGGGAGGACATTCTGGGAAACCGGGGTGGAGGCGCTGGGCGTGCCGGGCAGCCACCGCATCCTGGAAAGCCTGGAACGGCGGGGGTTTGTCCACGCACAGGCGTTTTCAACACTGGAAGGAGATCCAGAATGGAGCTTCCATCACTACCTGCAGCGCGAAGTGACCTATGAGAGCATCCTCAAAAGGGAACGGAGAGAGTTGCATAAAGGCGCGGCAGCCTGGCTAGAAGCCCAGGCGAGCAGTGGGGGACGGACTGCGGAGTTTGCTGGCTTGCTGGCCGAACACACCGAGCGGGCGGGAGAGATGGATAAGGCCGCCCGATGGTATCTTCAGGCAGGGGAATATGCCAAGTCACGTGGGGCGACGCATGAAGCGCGGCGCTTTTATGACCGGACACTGGAACTGCTGCCCGCCCAGGAGTTAAAATACCGTTGGGAAGCCTTGCTGGGTCGAGATGAGATGCTGGGCGTGCTGGGAGAAATGCAGGCGCGCCAGGCTGACGATGAAACCTTACTATCCCTGGCGCAAGAGATGCAGGACGATGAGTGCCTGGCGCGGGCTTATGGGCGCCAGGGTTACACATTAAGTATCACCGGGGATGACCGGGCGGCGGTTGTAGCTTATGACGCCTCCCTGGCGGCCGCACGGCGGGCAGGCAGCCTGAGGTGGGAAGCCGCGGCGTTGGGGATGAAACTGGCCAGCCTGACCCACCTGGGTGAAATGTATGACATCGAAATGGTCGCCGAAGAGGCCATGCAACGAGCAGAGGAAGCGGGCGATGCTGAAACGTTGATTGACAATATGGTGAATGTGGCTTTGTACTATACCACCATCGGCGACCTGGCTCGGGCCGCCCGTCTATTGACTCATCAGGTGGAACTGTCGCGCAACCAGGGCGAGATCAGAACCGAGGCGGCAGGCTTAGGGAACCTGGGGTATGCATATCTACAACTGGGGCTGTATCCAGGCGGACGGGAAGCGATCGAGAGATCGTTGGCTCTGTCCCGATCGATCGGAGCACGCCGCCTGACGGCATTCAACCAGATCAACCTGGGATTGGCGTACTGGCGGACAGGCGATCTGCCCGCTGCCCGCCAGTGCCTGGAAGAGGCGATCCCGCAATTAACCAGCCTTGGTGATCGCTTTGGCCAGGCCGCCGGGCTGGCTTACCTGGGGATGACGCAGGAAAAGGCTGGCCAGATCGCCCCGGCGCAGGATTGCTACGCCCAGGCCGAGCAGATTTTCCGCCAGGTGGACATGCTAGGGGGAGCGCATGATGCTCTGTGTGGGCAGGCACGCTGCACTTTGGAACAAGGCGATTTGGAAAGAGCTTACCAACAAGCCTGCCAGGTGTGGGGGTATTTAGAAAAGGATGGCGCGCAAACCATGGAATTTCCCATTTTGGCTTATTTGACCTGTGCAGAGATATTCCAGGCGTGTACAGACCAGGCGCAACTGTGCGCAGCGCTCAAAGCCGGTTACCAGGATCTTATGCAGCGCGCTGAGAGGATCAGCAATCCCGCCTGGCGCCAATCGTACCTGGAAAATGTGCCAGAGCACCACACGATCCGCTTGCGATGGGAAGAAATGACCAGGATATAATAATTTTTACTGAGGTGTGTTATGTCAAGGTTTACACGGACTATTCCAACCGGAAGCTCTTTTCAGCGCAGCCAGTCAGACCAGGAGATCAGGTTCTCCGCTAAAGGGGTGGACTATGTGCGCGTCAAGATGAAGCCAGGTCTTAGCGTTGACCAGGCCAGTTTGCCGGACGACGCGCAAATACCCGCCTCGTCCGCCGGTTTCAGGGTCGGTCGCCTGATTCTCAATTTGAAAGCCACGCTCCCGTCCGGGCAGACACTGGAGCTGTACATCCGGTATAGCCAGGAAGATGTTTCTTTTGCGGGAAACACCCGGCAGAACCTTAAACTGGCTTATCTGTTGAACGACCAATGGAACGTGATCAACGGAGTGAATTGGGACGATCCCAATTTCGCCTACGTGGCGCTTACCGACTGGCCGGACGATCCACCGATGAGCGTGGGAAGGTAAGTTAACCGCATACCCGTTTCATCATGAAAGTTCAGACTCTCAGCCGTATCCCAATCTTTGCGCGACTGCCAACAGTTGAACTCGAACGCCTGGCAGCTTCGTTGCAAACCTGCCACCTTCCGGCGCAAACCGTCTTTATCCAGGAAGGGCATGCGGACGAGGCATGCTACATATTGCTGGAGGGGGAGGTGGAAATTATTAAAGCGCTAGGGACGGACGAGGAGCGCTGCCTGGGAGTGCGCCAGGCGGGGATCATGCTGGGCGAGATGAGCCTGTTCAGCCAGGACGCCACCCATACAGCCAGTGTGCGCTCGTTGACCCCGCTGACGCTACTGCAAATCACCCGCGCCGATTTCGATGCGCTGCTGCACCGCCAGCCTGACCTGGCTTATGAGATGGTGCGTATTATGAGCAGCCGCTTACAGGGATCGGAAAATGCGACCATCCAGGATCTGCGTAAGAAAAACCGAGAACTAAGCCAGGCCTACGAGGCGCTCAAAGCTGCCCAGGCAGACATCATCGTCAAAGAGCGCCTGGAACAAGAGCTTGAGGTCGCCCGGCGTATTCAACGAAGCATCCTGCCGAAGAGATTGCCGGACTCAGCGCACTACGAGTTCGGGGCCTTGATGATCCCAGCCAGAGCGGTCGGCGGTGATTTTTATGATTTCATTTCCCTGGGCGAAAACCGCCTGGGAGTGGTGGTGGGGGATGTTTCCGATAAAGGTGTGCCAGCGGCGCTTTTCATGGCCCTGTCGTATAGTTTGATGCGCGCCGTGGCAGGCCAGGAGAAGAAACCTGGAGATGTGCTTCGTCGAGTCCACCGCCATTTGTTGGAGATTGATGTCGCCAGGATGTATGTCACCCTGTTGTATGGCATCCTGGACATGAACAACGGGCGGTTTTCTTATGCCCGAGCGGGTCATCCCTATCCAATTCTACTGGACAGGCAGGGTCAGATAAGCCAGTTTCCCACCGGGCAGGGACGGCCATTGGGCCTGGTCGGCCGGTTGGTACTCGATGAGCACACGATCTCCCTGTCGCCAGGCGCCACGCTGTTGATTTACAGCGACGGGTTGAGCGAAGCAGTGAATGAGGCGGGTGCGCAGCTCGAGATGAGCGACCTGCAAGCTACCTTGATCGAGACGCTCGACTGTTCAACCCAGGAAATATGCCAGAGGCTGTGGGAGAAAGTCCAGCAGCACAGCGGTTCTCATCCCCAACAGGATGACTTTACGGCGCTGGTAGTGCGGAGAGTAGCTCCATAGAACGCGCCATTTGCATCAGACTCAAACGGGCAGTCCGCCCGTCGGGAAAACCCCACCCGGGCAGCTTCACGGGACTGCATACCAGACCGTCCAGGCGGCAGTCGCTGCCCATGAACCACAGCGCCTCGGGCTGGTAAGCCCGCGCATCTTCGAGTGACATGCGCCACTGCTCGGGCAGGGTGGTGGGTGGCAGATCGGGTGGAATACCAAAAGTCATCACGCCACGCGTCAGGTAGAGCGCTTCCAAACCAGCCTGGCGTGGTTGCTGGATGCAGAAATCCATAGTCGCCAGGCGATTGCGCCGCCGGTCGTAGATGCTGTCATAGGTGACCACCGCCCAATGTGGCAGAGCCTGCTGGAGTAGCGTAAGGTTGATGTTGCCCAACACCGCCATTGGCTGGTTATCCAGCTCGATGATCGAAGCCAACCGGCCGGTGAAGCCATGTTCACGCACCCCCTGCTCAATGCGTTGCAGGGTCGCGATGCGCCGGTCGGTGGTGAAATCGCGCCAGTGAGCGTAAGGGTAAGTGCGCGGCTCCAGGCGGAAGGCTTTAAGGGCGGCAAAGTTGGGCCGGTTGTGCCGGGCTGCCCAGGCGTTATAGACCGGAATCCGATGCTCCGCCTCGCCGTCGCAGAACTCCAACTCGACGACCAGTCCATCCGTATCGCCGCCGAACAGATCCACCACCTCAGCGAATAAGGCATCTACCCGTTCGGGCAGACCGGGTGCGTCCAGGTCATACACGCGGAAGCCGTCCACCCATTCGGGGGCATAAGAAAAACCGCCCGGCAGCGCCGCTTGGCCGGCCGGGTAGATGGTGGCGACCACCAGCAGCCAGGTACGCAGACCGCGCTGACGCGCCCCACGTAACGCCTGGTAGAGCAGGGCGTTATCCGAGGCAATTGCCGAGCAGAGCGGATCTTGATCCAACCAGGGCAGGCGCGAGCGGTAGCCGGTGGTCAGCCATTTGATGCCCAACACCAGCGAGTTAAACCCGCCCGCCGCCATATCGTCCAGCAAGACTTCCCAATCGGCGGCGGTGTAGCGCTCCAGCGAGCCATGTCGTGGACAGGTGTAGTCCCAGAAACCGATTTCTCTTATCACCATTCCACAACGACTTTGATGACCGTTTCGTCCCGGCTTTTGACCAGATCAAAGGCTTGCTCGAACCGGGGGAGTGGAAAACGGTGGGTGACCAGTTGTTCCAAAGGCAGTTGCCCTTCGCTCAGCAGGCGGAGAGCCTCACGCCAGGCGCCCTGGCTGGCATTGCTGCCGGTGATCTGCAACTCCTGGTGTAACAGGTGGTTCCAGAGAAAGCTGGCGCGCTGCTCGCCGTAATCGCCAATGATCAGGAGATGGGCCTCCGGGGCGGCAACCTGCAAAGCAGCCTGGACAGCAGACGGCGCGCCACTGGCCTCGATAACATTATCGAATAAGTAACCAGTTCCTGCCTGCTGAATCGCTTCGACGAGGTTGCTTGGGCAAGCATGGTAGTTGATCGTCCCCGTGGCACCGAACTGCCGTGCCAGAGCCAGGCGGTGGTTGCGACCGCCGGCGACCAGGATAACCTGGATGCCAGCGCGTTTGAGCAAGAGGAGCAAGAGCAGACCGAGTGGCCCATCCCCAAAGAGCAGGGCATTTTTCAGGCTGGCGGGCTGCAGGCGGCGCAGGCCGCGCACCGCCACTGCCAGGGGTTCCATCAGCGTGGCGATATGGAACGGAACCAGATCGGGAATGAAGTGCAGATTGCTGACCTCGGCGATGAAATATTCGCCATAAGCCCCAGGGTACTCAAACCCGACTTCACCGCCGGAGGACATGACATTCTCGCCCGCGCAACGCCGCCCGGTCAGGCTGGCAGCTACTCCTGGACCAACCGCGGCAACCACGCCGGACCACTCGTGACCCAGGATGGCACCCGGCTGGACGCGCGGGTCGCCAGCGATCATGACGATGTCGGTGGCGCAGATGCCGAAAGCAGCCGAGTGGATGAGCGCCTGGCCCGGGCCGGGGGTGGGTGTCGCCAGCTCTACCAAGGCGAGCTGGTGGGGAGCCGTGAGGGTGATGGCTTTCATAATTTGACCTGTCTCAGGGATTGATGATTACTTTATTGCGGTCCGGGCTGGCCATCACCTGCAGGGCGTGGTGAATTTCGACCAGCGGGAAGCGATGGGTGATGATTTGCGCCACGTCGATCAAGCCGGTTTCCATCAGGTGGATGGCGCGCGACATGGCCTGGGGGGTGGTACCAAAGCTGGCGTCCATGCGACCTTCCAGGAAATGAGTCAGCCCCCCGTCCAGCTCGAAGGTTTCGTGGGTGGTGATGCCGAAGACATTCCAGCGCGTGCCACGCCGGCGCAAGTCGACCATTAACCTGACCGCCTCGATCGGTCCAGCCGCTTCGACGATCAAATCGGGGCCATCAGGCAGGATGGCAGAGACCTGCTCACGGATGTCCGGAGCACTTGGGTCCAGGCTGTGGGTAGCGCCCAATGCCAGGGCGGTGCGACGGGCGTAGGGGCTGGTATCGATGGCGATCAACGTGCCGGCGCCGGCAGCTTTGGCGACCATCATACACAACAAGCCGATGCTGCCCACACCGATGACGATCACATCCTCTCCCAGGGTCATCTGGCTGTACTGGATCACGCCCTTCCAGGCGCCGGAGAGGGGCTCGGTGAGAGCAGCCACGTCGAAGGGGAGGTTTTTGGGCCTGGGAAAGAGGCTATTGGCGCGGGTAAGCATATATTCAGCAAAGGCGCCCGGCCAGATATCCTTGGGCCCATCGCCGCCGGTGGTGTAGGCGTTTTCGCAGTAATGGGTGTTGCCCGAACGGCAGGCCGGGCACAGACCGCAATAGCCGGACGGCTGAACGATGACCTCATCGCCTTCTTTGAAACCCCTCACGCTCCGTCCGACGGCCGCCACCACCCCGCTGGGCTCGTGACCGGGGATGAAGGGGAAGTTGACATTGCGGCGGATGCCTTTGATGGCTTTATAGTCAGTGGCGCAAATGCCGCAGGATTTAATACGCACGACGACATCGTCCGGTCCGACCGGCGCGGGAATGGGGATTTCATCCAGGCGCAAGTCGTTGAAATCGTGTAAAACGGCAGCCAGCATGGTGGACATAAGGGGATTCCTTGGGTGGGATAAGTTGGGATGGACGGATTGATTTGCCGATGTATAATAGTAATGTATATTATACAATTATACCACCTGGAGGTAAGGATGGGCGAACATATGGTGCGCAAGCAAATCTACCTGCCTCGACGACAGAACCTGCTGCTTAAGCGACTGGCGAAGCAACGCGGGGTAAGCGAGGCGGAGGTAATCCGCCAGGCGCTGCAGCGTGAGGTAGAAGTAGTTCCATCTGCAGTCCGGTCCGGCGCGGTGGCCTGGGATGAAGTCGTCCGTTTTGTTGAGGCGCGCAAGGCCAGCCTGGCTGGAGAGGGTGAACCAATCCATTGGAATCGGCAGGAGCTTTACGAAGAGCGCGAAAACCGCTGGCTAAAACCCAAGACGGAGTGAGTCCGATGTCCCTGATCCTGATCGATACCAATGTGCTGGTATATTTTTTCGATCACAACACGCCTGACAAACAAGAACGCGCCGTACAGGTACTGGCTGTGTTGCAGCAACAAGATCAAGGTCGATTGAGCGTGCAATCCCTGGCTGAGTTTGTCAGCGCGGTACTGCGTAAGCTCAGTCCCCCGCTGACTGCCAGCCAGGCAGCGGAACAGGTCAACCTGTTGGCGGCTTCCTGGACGGTATTCGACCTGACTCCGCAAATCGTGCTCGAGGCAGCGCGGGGGGTGCGCGATCACCATTTTGCGTATTTTAATGCGCAAATTTGGGCGACGGCGCGGCTGAACCAGGTACCGCTGGTGTTCAGCGAAAATTTTCAGGACCGACAAGTGTTGGAGGGGGTGCGATTCGTCAATCCATTTACGGAGAAGTTTAATATTGAAGAATGGATATAACGGAGTAAAGGAGAGTCAGCATGGGGCTTACCCCTAGAGAACGAGTCATTAAAGCGGTCACCCGTCAAAAACCGGATAAAGTACCCAAGGACACCAGTTGGGGCTTCACCCCGGCAGTATACGAGACCTTCCGGCAGAAAACCGGCTGCGACAATGTGGAGGATTATTTCGGCGTCGAGGTGCGCTTTGTCGGGCTGGACATCCCACCCGAGCGGATCGAAAGCGAAGCCAGGCAACGGAGCGAGTTGTTCGGGCGCTATTATGAGGACCTCCCACCCGGAACGGAAATCAGCGAGTGGGGCACGGCTCACCTGCCGGGCAGTTTCTATCACTTCACCCGCCTGGTGCCGCCGATGCGGAAATTCACCACCTTGAAGGAGTTCGAGGATTACCCGTTGCCCTCCTTTGATGAAGGTTGGCGTAAAGTACACACGAACGAACGGGTCGAAGCTTTCCACCGGCGTGACCTGGCAGTGGGCGGTGCGCTGGCAGTAACGATCTTCGAGGTGGCCTGGCAGATGCGCAGCATGGAAGAGTTGTTCGAAGACTTCGCCTTCCGACCCGAGCTGGCAACCTACCTGTTTGATCAAATCACCACCACGCGCATCTCCATGGCGCGCTACCTGGCGGAGCAAGATGTAGATGTACTGATCCTGGGCGATGATGTCAGCATGCAAACCGGTATGATGATGAGCCCGGCGACCTGGCGAAAGTGGTTCAAAGAACGCATGCGGCGGATCATCCAGGCGGCGCAGGCGGTCAAGCCCGGTCTGCCGATCTTTTACCACTCGGACGGCAACCCGGCGGCGATCATCCCCGACCTGATCGAGATCGGGGTGACGATCTTGAACCCGGTACAGCCGGAGTGCATTGACCCGCGGATGGTCAAGCAGCGCTACGGCGAGCAGTTGGCGATGTGGGGCACCATCGGCATCCAGACCACCATGCCCTTTGGCACACCGGCAGATGTGCAGCGGGAGGTGCGCCAACGGATCGAGACAGTTGGTGCGGATGGCGGGCTGGTATTGGGGCCAACCCACAGCCTGGAGCCGGAAGTGCCGTGGGAAAACATCGTCGCCCTGTACGAAGCGATCGAGGAATACGGCAAGTATTGAAGATCGCCGAACCAGCATGTTAGATATCTATAAACCGGATATAGCAGAAGCCAACCAGCGTTGGCAGGCTTTCTACGCCGGGGCGATCATTGACCGGCCGGTGGTGTGCGTCACTGCCCGGCGGGACGGTTCTACCCTGCCCGTCTCCATGACCTACGCCGATAAAGTCTTCGGCAACCTGGACGAGATCGTTGCCCGAGGGCTGGCGATAGCTGAAGCGACCTATTGGGGGGGTGAGGCCGTACCGAGCTTTTATCCGAGCTTTGGACCGGATGAGATCGCGGTTTTCACCGGCGCTGAGCTGCGCTGGAGGTCTGACTCGCCCGACACGAACTGGTCCGTACCGTATGTGACTGATTGGGAAGAGATGCTGCAAAGGGGGATCCGCCTGCTAACCGATCACCCGCTCTGGCAGCGGCAGCTTGAGCTTTACCGCCGTGCGGCAGAATGCTACGCTGGACGAGTGCTGCTGGTGGCGCCTGACTTGCACACCAACATGGATCTGCTGGCTGCCATGCGTGGACCGCAGCGTCTGTGCCTGGACCTGGTGGACAGTCCTGAGCTGATTGACCAGGCGATGGAACAGGCGCGGGCGCTCTTCCACGAGCTGTGGGTCGCGATCACCCGGGCCGGGCGGATGGATGAGCACGGCTATTGCCTGGAATCGCACACCCTGTACTCAGCGGACGGTTCAGCGACCTTGCAGTGCGATTTCAGTCTGATGATGAGCCCGGGGATGTTCCGGCGCTGGGTGTTGCCGGCGCTGGAGGAAGAAGCCGAGCTCGTGAAACATGCGGTTTATCACTGGGACGGTCCAGGCGCCTTGATCCACACGGCTGATCTGCTGGCCAGCCAAGGACTGCATACGCTATCCTTCGTACCTGGGGCGGCGTACGGCGATCCGGTGGATCACCTCGAACTGCTCAAACACCTGCAAGCGGGCGGCAAGGCTGTGCACGTGTGGGGCACGCCCGAGCAGTGCCAACGGATGCACCGTGAGCTGAACCCGGAGAAAGTTTTCTACGAAACAGAAACTGCCACGCAGAGTGAAGCTGAGAAACTGTTGGAGTGGTTTGTGAGAAATACATAAAGCAACCAACGAAAATTTAAGGAATAATAGCTGATGGCAATAAATGATTCCCTTCCCTACCGAAATCCAGACTTTCCGATTGAGGCTCGAGTAAACGATTTACTCGGTCGGATGACGCTCAAGGAAAAGCTGGCCCAGCTAAGCGCGGTCTGGTACAGCGAGCTATCTGACGAGAGTGGTTTCTCAGAAGAAAAGGCGCAGGCACGCCTGGGACCGGCTCGCGGCGACGGCATCGGCGAGATCACCAGCCTGGCCGGGCGAAGTTCTTTCCTACCAGCCCAAGCGGCTCAGGCTGCCAATGCAGTTCAGGCTTACCTGACTCAAAAGACCCGTCTGGGCATCCCGGCGATTTTACATGATGAATGCCTGTGCGGGATGCTGGCACGCCAGGCGACTGTCTTCCCGCAAATCATTGGCGTGGCCAGCACCTGGGACCCCGATCTGGTCGAAGCCATGGCAACCGTGATGCGCGTCCAGATGCTCGCAACCGGCACGCGACAGGGATTGGCGCCGGTGCTGGATCTTGCTCGCGATCTGCGCTGGGGACGCGTCGAGGAGACCTACGGAGAGGATCCCTACCTGACGGCGCGCCTGGGAACCGCCTATGTGCGTGGGCTACAAGGACCCGATCTTAACCAAGGGGTGGTCGCTACTGGCAAGCACTTTGCTGCACATGGGATACCGGAAGGCGGGCTTAACTGGGCGCCGGTGCACGTTGGCTGGCGGGAATTCCGGGAGGTTTATCTCTATCCGTTCGAAGCCGCGGTCAAAGACGCCGGACTGGCCGCGATCTTGAACGCCTATCATGAATTAGACGGCGTGCCTTGCGCAGCCTCACACGAGCTGTTAACGGATATTCTCCGCGGCGAGTGGGGCTTCGACGGAATTGTGGTGGCAGATTACAACGCAGTGGTTATGCTGGCCGATTATCACCATGTCGCCGCGGACAAAGCCGAGGCAGCCAGCCTGGCTCTGACCGCCGGCCTGGACGTCGAGCTGCCAGGCACGGATTGTTATGGCGATCCACTCTGGCAGGCAGTACAGTCCGGGAAAGTAGCCATTGAGGTGGTGGACGAGGCGGTACGGAGGGTGCTGCGTCTGAAGTTCCGTCTGGGACTGTTCGAAAATCCCTACGTGGAGGTGGGACGGGCTGCCCAGGCCTTCGGGCAGCCAGAGCAAGCGGCGTTGGCGCAAACCATAGCGGAGAAATCGCTGGTATTGTTGAAGAACGACGGCGGGCTGCTGCCGCTGCACTCCGACCTGCGCTCGCTGGCAGTGATCGGTCCGAACGCCGATTCGATCCGCAGTCAGTTGGGTGATTATACCTATGGCGGGTTCACTGAGCTGATGGCTGGCGGCGTTGAGGTGGATGCCAAGTTCCCGGAACGCTTCCCAAACGGGATGATCAGCATCCTGGAGGCGCTGCGCCGACGCGTTGGACCTGGAACCATCGTGCGGTATGCGCGCGGCTGCGACACGAAGGATCCCTCCCGCGTAGGCTTTGCCGAGGCCGTGCAGGCAGCGCGCCAGTCCGAGGTGGTGGTGCTGGTGATGGGCGGTAAGTCGGGGTTGACTGCTGAGTGTACCTCCGGTGAGCTACGCGACCGGGCTGACCTGGGATTGCCGGGCATACAAGAGGAACTGGTCGAGGCGATACTGGAGACCGGTACGCCAACCGTCTTGGTGCTGGTTGACGGGCGACCGGTGGCCATCCCGGCGCTGGCAGAGCAGATCCCCGCCATTTTGCACGCCTGGCTGCCGGGGCAGGCTGGCGGCGCGGCGGTGACGGCGGCGCTTTTTGGGGATGTCAACCCGGGCGGCAAGCTGCCGATCTCCTGCCCACGGGCAGCCAGCCAGATGCCGGTATTTTATGGGCGTAAACCCTCGGGCGGACAGTCGTATAACTTCATTGACTATGTCGATCTGAGCGTCAAGCCGCTTTACCCCTTTGGGCATGGTTTGAGCTACACGCGCTTCGAGTATCGCGATCTGGAGGTGTCCCCCGCGCAGGTGAGCAGCGCGGGCGAAGTGATCCTGCAGGTTACGGTGCAGAACACCGGGCAACGAGCCGGCGATGAAGTCGTGCAGCTTTACTTGAGGGATGTGCTGGCCAGCGTGACACGACCGGTCAAGGAGCTGAAAGGCTTCTGCCGGGTAACGCTCCAGCCGGGCGAAGCGCGCACGGTAACATTCCGGCTGCCGGTGGCGCTGCTGGCGTTTTACAACCTGGAGCGGCAGTATGTTATCGAGCCGGGCAAGATCGAGGTGATGGTTGGAAGCTCAGCCGAAGATATCCGCCTGCGCGGTGAGTTCGAATTCGTAGGCGAGGTAACTCCCGTTACGAAGAAGGTATTCTTCAGCCAAGTTGAGATCAACTAGATACTATACAGACCGGAAGTACACAATGAATATCTCCCCGTTCAAGCTGGAACGTTATTTTGCCCATTATGAGTTCAATGTAAAATACCTGCTATGCGCCTCGGATTGCGAAGCGCTGACGATCCAGGATTTGCTGGCGCTGGAGCCAGGGGCGGCTGAACGTTTCCAACAGCAGTGGCTGGGCTATACTGATTCGTTGGGATCAGCCGGACTACGTCAGGCGATCAGCCAAATCTACACCACCATCCAGCCCGAGCAGGTGCTGGTGCACAGCGGGGCGGAGGAGGCGATCTTCCTGTTCATGCAGGCGGCGCTGCAGCCAGGCGATCACGTGATCGTGCACTGGCCGTGCTACCAGTCGTTGGGCGAACTGCCGCACAGCCTGGGTTGCAACGTGACGCGCTGGTCTGGCCGAGAGGAAAATGGCTGGATGTTGGATATTGACGAGCTGGAGCGCAGCCTGCGACCAGACACCAAAGCGGTGATTGCCAACCATCCGCATAACCCAACCGGGGCGCTGATGAGTCAGGCCGATTTTGCCCGCCTGAACCAGATCACGCAGGAGCGAGGCATCCTGCTCTTTTCTGACGAGGTGTACCGTGAGTCCGAACACAATCCCGCTGACCGGCTGCCGGCAGCTTGCGATATCAACCCGCAGGCAGTCTCATTGGGGGTGACCTCTAAGACCTACGGGTTGGCGGGATTGCGCATCGGCTGGATCGCCACACACAACCGCGAGTTATACCACCACATGGCGACGCTGAAAGACTACACCACGATCTGCAACAGCGCACCGGGCGAGTTCCTGGCTGAACTGGCGCTGCGCCACCGGCAGCAACTGGCGCAACGCAACCTGAATATTATTCTACGCAACCTGGATATCCTGGACAATTTCTTCGCCCGCCACGCTGAACGTTTTGCCTGGCAGCGGCCGCGGGCCGGCTCGATAGCCTTCCCACGCCTGTTACAAGGCGAGGTGGAGACCTTCTGCGCTGAGCTGGTCACCCAAACCGGGGTGCTGCTCCTGCCGGGTACGCTGTTCGACGATCCAGGCAATCATTTCCGGATCGGGTTTGGACGGGCCAATCTGCCCGAGGCGATCCAGAGGCTGGAGGAATTTTTGTGAGATGGTCCTACACGGCTTGTTCTAGTCGTGTTCTGCCGCTACCGCCTCGGCTTTCGTCTTATGCACTGTCCCATCCGGGTGCTGGGGCGGGGTGTAAATCGTGTACAGCTTGAGGGGTTTGGTCGCTGAGGTGTTGACCACGTTGTGATAGGTACCGGCGGGCACGATCACGGCCTCGCCATCCTTGACCAGATGCTCCTCCGTACCGTTGAAGATGAATTTGGCAGTTCCTGCTTCCAGGCGGAAGAACTGGTCAACATGCGGATGCACCTCGTTGCCAATTTCCTCGTTCGGCTGCAAGCACATCACTACCAGTTGAGCATGTTGGCCAGTGAATAAGACTTTACGGAAAAAGCCATTCTCGAGCGTTGCTTTCTCAATTGGACCTACATAGCCTGTCATTGTCTGAACCTCCTTCATTTACCATGTTTAGGTTAATTTAACACAAAGTCCCCAAGAACGCCATAGATTACTATGTTCGAATTTATTCCGCTTTTGCGAGCTGGTCGTGGTCGGGCAGGATTGTTTCGGCGTTGCGGATATTCGGGATGAAATAACCGCTCAACCCGACCAGGGCGGCTCCCACCCCACAAAGGACAAATAAAAAACCCATCCCGGCGCCAGGACCGGTGCCCACCAGCCAGCCAAAGGCGCTACTCAAGCCGCCTTGACTGCTTAAAGCCGGCTCGAGTACGAAATCGGCCAGGGTGCCGCCGATGATGGGCGAGATTGGGTTGGTCAACCAGGCAATCAAGCGACGAGAAGAGAATACTCGCCCCTGCAGATCTGGGGCAACCTTGGCTTGCCAGATCGACTGGTTAGAGGTGTTGACCAGCGGAATGATCAGACCAATGAAGATTTGGGCAGCCACCCACAACACCAGTCCACGGCTGAGGCCCAGCCAGAGCATGCCGATCCCCGACAAAATCCATCCAAAGAGTACGCCGTGGACGCGCCGTTTGAAGCCACCCCAGGCGCTCATCAATACACCGCCCAGCACACCGCCAATCGCCCCTGCCGTCTGCACCGAGCCGAAGACCAGACTGTTTTGAGCGGTACGGGCCAGGATCATCGGCGCCAGCACGGTATAGCCGATCCCACTGAACAGGTTGCCGACGAAGAAAATCAACTGCAAACCGAGCAGGCTGGGACGAGCAAAGATATATCTGAAACCGAAAGCGGCTTCTTTCAACATACCTCCCTGGGCGGCCTGCCCTTCCAGGGTTCGCTCGGGCTGGGGAATGAATACGAGCAACAGCGCACCAATGGCAGTCAGGAAAGTCACCACATCAATCATGAGGATGCCATTCAATCCGATCAAAGGCAGCAAAGCGCCAGCCAGCAGGGGCGACAGCACGCCTGGCCCGGCATCCAGGAGCGACATCAGCCCGTTGGCACGCCCGTACTGTTCTTTAGGGATCATAGTGCTGATGGCGGCGGAATAGGCTGGCCATTGGAAGGTGTTGCCCAGGCCGTACAAGATGTTGGCGAGATACAGGTGCCAGAACTGCAGCTTGCCGATGGCAAAGAGAATGAGTATGAACAACGTACCCACGAAAGTCGCCAGGTCGCTGACCATCATCATCAGTTTGCGGTTGTAACGGTCGACCATAACGCCAGCGATGGGTGAAAGGATTAAGAAAGGAGTGATGTAAAAGACCTGCATCAAGCCCATGGCAGTGGCGCTCTGGGTTTGTTGGTACATCCAGAGAGTCAGGGCAAAGCCACTCATGCCCGAGGCCAGGATGGAGACAATCTGACCGATCCAGACGATGATGAAAGCGGTCATGCCGCGCGGCTGTTGGTGTATAGAATTCATAAAGTCATTGACCTGCTTGTTGTAGCACCCGCAGTGCTCGTAGAGTGACCCATGGATTGGCTTGTTTCTTTTCACCAAACTCAAGCCAGGTTTTGTTGCTGTAGTCGTATTCCAATGCCAGGCGCCCCTGGGCATCCTGCTTCGACCGGATCAACGCCAGGGTGTTGGCCAGGCGCGGATCCCTGGCATATCCCCAGGCGACCAACACTTCGGCGACCTGCAAGATATCTGTCACATAGAAGACCGGAAAACCAAACTTCCACCAGCTTTGGTTGGGCTTGTGGCTGGCGCCCGAAGGATAAGCGGCAGTAGCAGGATCAATGCTGAACAGGAAGTCCAGCCCCTGTTGGATGGCTTGCTCGATCAAAGGCGTGCGGCGATTTTCGGGCCATTGGTTGAATGCCAGCATCACTTTAACGGCTCCCCAGGCGCAGGGTAGTTTGATATTCGCGCCGCAGGCGAAATTAGGCCCACATTTATATGCATAATAACGAAACGGGGCATGTTTTTCTTCTGGTGTAGCCAAGCTTTCGCCAGTAACCGTGCGCGCCATCCACTCGATGGCTTTTTCCAGGCGCATGTCCTGGCAGCCCAGCTCGAGCAGAGCCCAGGTCAGGTTACCCTGCAAACAGTCGACCGTCCCCGAAGGCGCGCCATTGGTGCTGAATTGCCCTCCCACGGTCAAGGAATGGTCCAGCACATACGCACATGCCTGTCCGATACGTGCATCTTCTTCTAATCGCCCTCCGAGTTGAGCCAACAGGATCATTGCCCAAACCGTCGAGCGATACTTGGGCAGGTAGCCTGGTCCTGGCTTGACCCAGTAACCCAGGGGATTCATCTCCCCCAGGATGGCCGCGATAGGCCCGTCCCGGTGGGCAGCCTGACGCGCCACAAGGAACTCGGGGTCGTTGGCAGTCAATCCCACCAGATCGCGCAGCGCCAGATAGCGTACACCCGGCATCTCGGCGTTCAATAGCCACTCGATTGAATAACTCATGCTAGGCCTCTCACTCTTAACGATGAAAGTGATAGGTAAAGGGAAAACCCTCAACCTTTGACTTTTACAGTTTCAACGCCCCGGTTATATCCTCGGCGATTACTTTACGTTTGCTTTTTTCGATGAAAAAGCTCGCTCCGGCTTGCAGGTAACAAGGGAATGCCCTCGCCCCACGGAAATAATATTCCTGCCCACGGATTTTATAGGTTGAACCAGCCGGGATGACCTTTTTTTCGCCCGCGCGTTTGGCAATCGTGTTAAGCGCCCGGATGGCGACATCCCCCATCATCAGGTAAGCTTTCACATTTTGGAGAAGGGCGAGCTCCTTCGCAAGGAGGTAAGCGCATTGGTCGATCGTGGCAAGCTGGATGCCATAGGCTGTCTTGCTGCACTTGACGGCGTTGGTCAGATACACCCCCAAGGATAGGATTTCCAAGAAGCTGGAAACCCGGGCGCCGGCATCCTGGAAAGCCTGCAAGGTAGTTTGCTCGAATAAAGAACCACCCCCGGCATAATAATTATCCGTTGGGTTGGCAGGGGCGGCCTCCGAGATCATCACAATGGATACTTTCTCCGGGTCTATCTCGATGGCAGGGATCGAATATCCGGCATGATTGACATCGTCGCATGGAAAATCGACACATTGAATGTAGTCTCTTGTTCTCATAGCACAACCTCCCTGAATAAAGTTACCATATTCCAGGCAGCAGCCGGAATCGAACCCGTTGAGCATATTCTCGATATCCTTCCAGCTCGGTATGCAAGGTGCGATCTTCCATGATCGTGCGAATCACGATGATCCCGATCAACACCATCGCTGGGATGAACGCCCACAGCGAGTCAAGTTCGAGCGGTGCAGCCAGGGAGAACA
>CAYGZL010000052.1:0-67332 GCA_964354345.1 uncultured Anaerolineaceae bacterium
GAGGAAAAAGTCGTCCAGGCTTATTCCGATTGGGTGTACGTTGACACCGATACATTCCAACAGCGACAGTACCAACAGAAGTGGCTACGGCTTACTTCCCAGAAGGTTTACCCACGACATTTCCAATCCGCCCCGCATGGATCCCGGCGCCAGCTCCTCCTCCGGGCGTGTTTCGCAATCGACGAAGCGTAGAATGGCACAAGATTGATACTGCAGGGGTAGTCAATAATGCGGTTTATCTCACTTACGCCGAGAGCTGTGGCTTTCACGCCATTGCTGCCTTTGGCTGGCCGCGAGAACGGATGGCCCACGAAGGCTTTGCCATTTTCATTCGCCGCAATCAAATCCAATATCGCCAAACTTGCCCGGCTGGGAGATGAATTGGAGATCAGCACCTGGGTATCGGATGTCCGCCACTCGACTGCGATTCGCCATTATGCCATCCACCGCCTGAACGATCATACGCTGTTGGCCGAAATCCATGCGCTCGGTGTTTGGGTGAACTTAGCGACAGGGCAACCGATTCGAATTCCCACCCGTCTTATCGACGATTTCACACCGAATATTGTGGGATAAAACCGAGAGTCCATAATGATAGATGGATTTGATCCGGCCTATCTACATTTGGTGCGTAGCAGTGAACTTGCCCGGCGAGTGTCAGAGGCTTTCGACCACCTTACACATTGTGATGTCTGCACCTGGAGTTGCACCGTTGACCGGCTTACTGGAACGCGAGGCGTATGTAAAACCGGAGAACTGGCGCGAATCAGCAGTTATGGTACTCACATGGGCGAGGAAGATCCTTTACGCGGTTGGCGAGGTTCGGGGACGATCTTTTTCAGCCGCTGTAACCTTCGTTGCCAATTCTGCCAAAATTCCGATATCAGCCAGGCCGATGCAGGTGATCTACTCAAACCAGAAGACATCGCCATCATAATGCTTGAATTACAACAGAATGGTTGCCATAATATCAACCTGGTTTGCCCCAGCCATGGTGTTCCCCAAATCCAGGCCGCGGTATGGATCGCCACCCAGGCAGGATTGAGACTGCCGTTAGTTTACAATACGGGAGGCTATGATTACCTGGGTATGCTAAAACTATTAGGTGGCGTATGAGGCCGGTCTTTTTCGCCTCGAGCGACGCCGGGAGTTGTACTAAACAAGCCTTGACATGTTTTCTACAAATGGTACACTTGAATTAATGATCCTAGAAATTCTGTGCTCTCTACCATTACCTGCCAGTCGAAAATCCACCCGGCTTTCGGCTAGTTTGGGTTAATGGTAAACGCACAGTCAACAGACAGGCGACCACCCTCTGGACGAGAAGCCCGGAGGGTGTTTTATTATGGAGGTATGCGATGCGAATGACTAATCTCTTCAGCCAAACTTTACGCGAGGTGCCCACCGAAGCTGAGATTGCCAGCCACCAGCTTCTATTACGAGCTGGATTTATTCGCCAACTTGCTACAGGTGTCTTCAGCTACCTGCCCCTGGCCAGACGAGCGATGACCAAGATTGAGAACATTCTCCGCCAGGAAATGAACGCCATTGGTGGCCAAGAAATTACTATGCCAATCGTCCATCCTGCCGATTTATGGCAAGAGACCGGGCGCTGGTACCAGATTGACGCCGAGTTGGGACGGTTCAAAGATCGCTCAAACCGCGACATGGTGTTGGCGATGACCCACGAGGAAGTTATTGCCGACCTGGTTCGTAAAGAAATCCGTTCCTACCGGCAATTACCTTGCCTGCTCTACCATATACAAACCAAATGGCGCGATGACCCTCGCCCACGTGCCGGCTTGATCCGTGTACGCGAGTTCACCATGAAAGATAGCTACACTCTGGATGCTGAGTGGGAAGGTCTGGAGACCCAGTACCAGGCTCATTACCAGGCATATCTGCGGATCTTTCACCGCTGCGGTCTACCCGCTGTTGCAGTGAAGTCCGATGTTGGGATGATGGGCGGGCAGTTGGCTCACGAATTTATGTATTTGACGCCGGTCGGTGAAGATACCCTCCTGTTATGTGATAGCTGTGGGTATTCAGCTAACCGCCAGATTGCGCGCGTCCGCAAACCACAAATCAAGCCAGAGGATCTTTTACCATTGGAGAAAGTCGCCACTCCACAGACAAAAACGATTGAGGATCTGGCGCGCTTTTTAAATATACCAAAATCTCGAACTGCAAAAGCAGTCTTCATGATGGCAACACTAGGAAATACAAGCAAAGAAGTAACCAAAGATCAATCCGCGCCACGGAATATCTTCGTATTCGCCATTGTGAGGGGTGATATGGAAGTCAACGAAACCAAGCTGGTGAATGTCATCGGTGCAAACATCGCCCCTGTAATCGCTTTACGCCCCGCGATCGAAGATGAAATCCGCGCGGTAGGGGCTGTGCCAGGTTATGCTTCACCAGTTCATCTGCAACAAGATCCAAACCGTTCCGCAGCTTTGATCGTCATCGATGAAGCAGTACTGAATTCACCCAACCTGGTTGCGGGTGCCAACGAAGAAGGCTATCACCTCTTGAATGTCAATTATCAACGGGATTACCAGGCAGAGATCGTAGCTGACATTGTCGCCGCACAGGAAGGCGATGCCTGCCCAGAATGCGGGCTATCTATGCACGCGGTGCGCGGCGTTGAGGTTGGCAATATCTTCAAGCTAGGCACCCGCTATAGTGAAGCCATGGGGTGTTATTTCACCGACCCGGATGGGAACTCTCGACCGGTCATTATGGGATCCTATGGGATTGGCGTTGGCCGGCTGTTGGCTTGTATCGCCGAAGAACACCACGATGACTATGGGTTGATCTGGCCGATCAGTGTCGCACCTTTTCCTGTTCATTTGGTGCTTTTAAAGGGCAAGAAGGGCAAAGACAAACCCGAAGTAGGTGTACAGACAGAGAAGCTCGCTGAACAGCTTTACCAGGATTTAGCCACAGGAGGGATTGAAGTGCTTTACGATGATCGTGACGAAAGTCCGGGGATAAAATTCAATGACGCCGACCTGATCGGCTTACCAATTCGTCTGACCGTCAGTGAGCGGGCGCTCAAACAGGATGGCATCGAATATAAACGCCGTGACCAACCAGACAAAGTAATCATCCCCTTGGACCAGGTGCTCCCCCACCTCAGATCGGTCATCGCCGACCTGGAAAATGCTCTACGATAACAGTGCTCTATACTGCTGGAGTACGTGGGTGATACAACCAACCCGGGTTGTATCACCCACACCTTGTTACTTTTATCCCATCTTGAAGAAACTGGTGAGTTTCATGGCGAGGTTAAGATCGCCCGTAAGTTTGAGTTTACCCATCATGAAATACTGCATCCCGTTGGCTTTACCGGTTAGAACATCCTTGAAATCTTTGGCATCCGCAGTCAGAGTCATCTTAGGATTTTCAGCCAAACCTGGAGCTACTTCACAAATCCCATCATGGATGTTGATAATCCAATCGCCGCCTTCGCTGCCAGTCAGGCGATATTGAATGACTGCATTCACCCCTACCGCCAGCTCTGGTCGGAAAGCCTTCGGATGATTATTAATTAATTGTTCAACTGTGTACTCGGTCATTATTCGTATCTCCTTATTTTATGCTTATCCCAGACAGTTCGCGGTGGTATCCACTGCGGATTACCGCCCAGGTTTGTAGTTCATTGCAGATTCTCAAATATTCCGGCCGCGCCCATCCCACCGCCAATGCACATCGTTACCATACCGAATTGTACCTGGCGACGCTTCATTTCGTAAATAAGCTGCGTTGTCAGCTTAGCGCCGGTACAGCCCAGGGGATGACCAAGAGCGATCGCCCCACCATTCACATTCGTCTGATCAGGATCTAAATCCAATTCACGTATCACTGCCAGGCCTTGTGCAGCAAAGGCTTCATTCAACTCGATTAACCCGATTTCAGACAAGGATAAGCCAGCCAGCTTTAGCGCTTTTGGTACAGCCACGACTGGACCAATTCCCATCAATTCAGGAGGCACACCTCCTACTGCAAATGAGAGAAACCGTGCCAAAGGCGTTAACCCCAGTGCTTCAGCCTTCCCACGTGCCATAATGATCACACCAGCCGCGCCATCGGACATCTGGGAAGTGTTACCAGCAGTAACTGTCCCGCCTTCCTTAAAAGCTGGCTTCAATTTTGCCAATGCTTCCAGGCTGGTGTCAGAACGTGGACCTTCATCGCGTCTAAACAGGAAGGATTTTTTAACCGGCACGCCGCTATTTTCTTCCCATTCAATCAATTCTACCTCCACCGGTACAATTTCTGGGTTAAAGCGACCTGTTTCGACGGCTACACTTCCCAGCCGGTGACTGCGTAAGGCGAAGGCATCCTGGTCAGCGCGATTGATACCATATTTTTGGGCGACATTTTCAGCGGTCAGGCCCATATTGGTAAAATATTCGGGGGTCTCGACCGCCAGGGATGGTAGCGGAGAAAATTTCAAACCGGTCATCGGCACCATGCTCATTGACTCGGCGCCACCCGCGATCACCGTCGTAGCCTGTCCAGCCAGGATCGCGTACGCTCCATGGACAATCGCTTGCAAGCCGGATGAACAGAAGCGGTTAATCGTTTCAGCCGGCACGCTGTGGGGCAGTCCGGCTCTTAGGGCTACCATGCGGGCCATGTTCATCCCTTGTTCCCCTTCTGGAAAAGCGCAACCTAAAATTAAATCGTCCACCTCGACCGGAGCCAGGGCAGGGGCACGCCGTAGCAGATCTTTGATGACGATTGCAGCCAACTCATCCGGACGGGTGGTTGCCAGACTACCACGCCTGGCCTTCCCCACCGGTGTCCGTGCCGCTGCTACAATAACTGGTTCACGCGAAGTATCGCTTGGATTCATAGCACTCTCTCCCAATTCTACTGCTAATTCCGGATGCGCTTACCCGTTTGCAACAAAGTCGCCATCCGTTCCTGGGTCTTCTCTTCACCACACAGTGAGAGAAAGGCTTCGCGCTCCAGATCCAGGATAAATTGCTCACTGACCCAGGTGGGACGACTCAATTCGCCACCGGTCATGACATAGGCCAATTTACCGCCAATATGCGATTCATAGGGGGTGATATAGCCGCCCTCCTTCATCATATAAATCCCCACCCGTAGCGCAGCTAAAGCGTCGCGCCCTGCTGCATAGATTTTTTCTGGCACGGGCGGGTGGTAACCAGTTTGCGCCAGGTGCAAGACTTCCTTCTTGGCTTCACTAAGCAATAAATCGCGGTTCATCACCACCCGATCCGCTGAGCTTAGTATTCCCATGTTCCGGGCTTCCTCGGCACTGGTGGATACTTTGGCAAGACCAATTTGCTCAAAAATCCGCTGCAAGGAAGGGAGGGCTTCTGTGTTGGGCGTGCGCATGGAGGGATTTAACAACCGGCGCAGCATTTCTTTTGTGCCCCCACCCGCCGGGATAACGCCAACACTAATTTCAACCAGGCCAGCATATAATTCGGCTGCGGTGACAATCCGCGCGGTATACATGATTACTTCCGCTCCACCACCCAGTGCCATGCCAGCCGGGGCTGCCACGACAGGCTTGGGGAAATAGCGCATGCGCATGTTGATCTCCTGCATCTTGCGCACGGCTGCTTCAAGCTGATCCCACATGCCCATCTTGGCTGCCAGAACTACCATGAATAAATTTGCTCCGGCGCTGAAGTTTTCCGCCTCATTACCGATTACCAGTCCATCAAAATCATGTACGACGAGATCCAGTCCTTCCTGGAGCATGGTGAAGATATCATCATCCAACGTGTTGGCTTTGGTATGGAATTCTACACAGGCAACACCATCCCCCAAATCCATTAACGAAGCCCCTGCGTTGTGTTTTACCAGCCGGCCGTTTGACTTCAGCTCTTTGAGCACAATGAGGGATGCCTGGCGCTGGATAGGTTCATAGTCTCGTCGCGCAGGATTGTAAACGCCGACCTTGCGATCCCCTTCGATCTTGTAGAAGGTTCGATACCCATTGGATAGCATCACTTCCACCCACGGTGCCGGTGGAAAACCAGCCGCTTTCATCGCGATCACGGTCTCAGCGACTCCGAGTAAATCCCAAGTCTCAAACGGTCCGGCTTCATGACCAAATCCCCAGCGCATGGTGTTGTCGATAGGCAGAGGCGTGTCAGCGATTTCTGGAATCCGTTCCGAGGCATATGCCAGACTCTGATAAGTGAGGGCGCGAGCCAATTGCCCAGCGCGATCGTCTGCTGCCAGGAGAATTTTCAAACGTTCAGCCAGACCTTCGATCTCGCGGGTTTTCTTCAAGGAGTCAAAACTGACTTTTTGAGGACTTTCATACTCCAGGGTCTTCAGATTCAAAGGCCAGAATTCTTTCTTGCCATCTGGTTGAACCACCTCTTTGTAGAAACCCTGCCTGGTTTTATTCCCCAAACGATTCTGTTGAACCAGAGCATGGATCAGGTGATTCACCCGCTCGGAGTGCAAATAACGCAAAGCATGTTCATCATGAGGGATTGCCGGCGCCAGGTTACGACCGACATGCTCCCATACATCCACCCCAACTAAGTCGATCAGCCGAAAAGTTGCCGTCCGCGGCCGGCCCATCGCCTGACCGGTAATCGCATCCACTTCTTCGACTGTGTAACCATTTTCCAGGATGTAATCCAGGGCAAATGCTCCACCGCCAAACGCCAGACGATTCCCGATGAAATTAGGGGTGTCCTTGGCCGGGACAATCCCCTTACCCAGACGATATTGCCCAAACCATCCAATCGCCTCGACTACCTCCGGGAGGGTATCGGTAGTTGGGATCATCTCCAGCAGCTTTAAGTACCGCGGAGGATTGAAAAAGTGCGTACCTAGAAAATGTTGGCGAAAACCTTCCGAACGACCTTCAGCAATCGAACCGACAGGGATGCCGGATGTGTTCGTACTCACGATCGTGTGCGGACTGCGCAAAACTTCAATCCGCTCCATCAGCCGGCGCTTAATTTCCAGGTTTTCAACCACTACCTCTATCACCCAATCTGCGTTCGCCACTACTGCCAGATCATCCTCCAGGTTGCCGATAGATACCAGAACGGCATGATCAGGAGTAAAAAAACTGGCCGGACGAGATTTTATTGCTCGATCAAGTCCCTCGCGTACAATGCGGTCCCGCACAGCAGGGTCGGTTAAGGTCAAACCTTTCTTTTCCTCATCAGCGGTCAATTTATTCGGTACGATATCCAGTAATGTAACCGGCACACCTGCATTGGCCAGGTGCGCAGCGATCGCTGCACCCATTGTTCCAGAGCCAATCACCACGGCTCGATGAATCTGGTATTTCATGTCACCTCCTCTACTTAGGTCCTTATGAGCTTGTTTGACCCACGATCTACATGTCGGCTGGTCGATTTTGTTCCTTCTCTTGATCCACCTCGGAAATCCGAGATACCATGACCTTATCCACGCGAAAACCATCCATGTCAACCACTTCGAAACGAAGCCCCTTCCACTCAAAGTGGTCTGTCACTGCTGGTATACGTCCCAAGCAAGTCATCATCAAACCACCAACCGTTTGGAAGTTGCCCCGCTCCTCATTAGGCAGTTCATTCAGGTGAAATACCTCCTTAAACTCATCCACCAGGAGCTTACCATCTACCAACCACGACCCATCTTCGCGTTGGACGATGCCCGGCGATGCCGGGCCACCAGACGGATTTAAATCACCGATGATGGACTTAAAAATATCCGAGACCGTTACCAGGCCCTGCAGTCCGCCATATTCATCCAGCACCATCGCTAAATGAGCGCCTGTCTCCCGAAATAAACCGAGTACTTTCAAAGCTGACATACTCTCTGGCACAAACAGGGCAGGGCGTATATTGGTTTGAAAATCCAATGGCTGACCAGACAAACTGCGCATCAATAAATCCTTAGCCTCGACAAATCCAACCAAATTATCCAGGTTTCCGTGTGCGACGGGAAAACGGGCATGCAAACTACCTAGAATACGTCGTTTGTTCTCCTCCAGGGGTTCATCCAGGTCTAACCAGACGATATCCTTACGGGGTGTCATCAGCGTTTCAATCCGCCGATCTCCGAGGCGGAGAATCGCCTCCAGCATGTCTTGCTCTGCTTCAGCAAAGACACCAGCCCGAGTGCCCTGATCTATCAATACCTTGATCTCTTCCTCCGTCACTGGCGGTTCAGTGGTTGGGCGAACGCCGATTATTTTCAGTACCAGGTTGGTGGATGCATTTAATATGCGAACTAAAGGCGTCGCTAACCGGGCCAGCATGCGCATTGGTCCGGCTACTGCTCGAGCAATGCGCTCAGGATTATTTAAAGCCAGACGTTTTGGTACCAGTTCACCGATAATCAAAGTAAGGTATGTAATCAATACCACCACCAGACCGACCGAGAGGCTATTACGATACGGAGCCAGATAAGGTACTTTACCTATACCGACCGCCAAATGTTCAGCCAACGTAATTCCACCGAATGCGCCGACCAAGATTCCAACCAGTGTGATTCCAATTTGTACCGCGGATAAGAACTCACCTGGAGATTGTGACAGGGTTAATGCGAGACGCGCCTTCTCATCACCGGAATCCGCCTGACGTTGCAAGCGCGCCCGGCGAGCTGAAACTACCGCAATCTCTGCCATCGCCAGTGTGCCATTGATCAGAATCAAGGCCAGGATCAGGAAAATTTCAAATACCGGAGACATCTTGGTTTGGTTTCAAGCGCCACCATTTGTGCTGAAGATAACTGTTTGTGTAGTTTATTGGTTCTATTCAGGAGATTAACGCAGTTCACGTCCGGAATATCCGAGAACCTGCCGGGCAACGATCAAGCGGTTGATTTGACCAGTACCCTCATAGATATCACTGATCTTGGCGTCACGGAACCATTTTTCCAACAGAATCTCACGAGAGTAACCCAGGGGTCCCATAATTTCTACCGCTCGCTGAGTGATCTTGTTGACCACATCACCAGCGCGTAGTTTTGCCATCGAGGCTTCCATTGAATTAGGCTTCCGGTTATCCGCCATCCAAACCGCTTTGACGACTAACAACCAGGCAGAACGCAGCATCGTCTCCATGTCAATTACTTCCCGCTCAACTGCGGTCATCTTCTGGCGGGGTAGACCATAGCGAATGGTTACGCCTTGCTGGGCCAGCATTTCCTTTAAACTTTCCAATGCTGCGCGCGCAACACCGATCGCCATTGCCGCCACCAACGGGCGGGTAGCATCGAATGTCGCCATCGCACCTTTGAAACCCTTACTGGTCGGTTCTTTGACCACCTCCACACTGCCTAAGATGTGATCGAATGGCACACGCACGTCCTGTAGGAAAATCGAGGCCGTGTCGCTGACGCGAATGCCCATTTTATTCTCCAGCTTCGCCACCGTCACCCCAGGTGTACCTGCCTCGATCACAAAAGCCCGCATTCCAGCCCGCCCGGCAGTCGGATCGATTGTCGCCCACACTACAACTAAACCCTCACTTTCACACAGGCTTTTATGACCAGCAGTGACAAAAATTTTCTCGCCGTTCAGTACCCATTCATTGGTTTGGGTGTCCAATACAGCCGTGGTGCGGATTGCTGCAGTATCGGACCCGGCTTGACCCTCGGTCATCGCCATAGCGCCAAAGACGGGTTTTTCACCGCGAAAACGTGCCAGAAATTTTGCCTTTTGTTCGGGTGTTCCAGCAGCTTCGACTGCTGCTGCACCTAGACCACCCCCTGGTGTAACCAGATACATGCCTGTATCACCCCAGGATAGCATTTCCAACATATGCGCCAAAGATTGGTAACCAATACGCGGTCTTTCTTTTCCTTGCTCATCTACTTTCTTCCGGCTCTCGTCTGGCGCCAACGATCCTGCTCCCGTTGTCCGCATTGCCATATGCATGAAATTGATATAGTCCCAAGGGATCTCATGTTCGTGTTCGTCATAATAACGCGAAACCGGGCGCATCATATTTTCGGCAACGGTTTGCAACGCATTGTTTGTCATCACAATCGGCTTCGGCAGCTCAAATTCAATCATCTTCTTCACTCCTCAAACAATGCATAGGCCATTCAACATGGCAAATCCACGTCCGTTACGCATCCACAGCTCAACCGGATGATCACGGATATAACCGTGTCCACCCAGGATTTGAACCGCCCGATCGGTAACCATCATGGCCATATCAGTGGCACCAGTAAGAGCCAAGTAAGCCCTTTGGCTGGCTTCCGGCTTACCAACATCGATCATCCAGGCAGCTTCCCACACCAACAGGCGGATGGCCTCAATCTCAGTTGCCATTTCAGCAATCATGAAGGCGATCGCTTGCTTTTGAGCAACTTTCACCCCAAAAACATCGCGTTCCTTGGCATAATCACGCGCATATTCCAACGCCGCACGCGATAAACCAACTGCCATCGCTGCTAACGCGACGCGCTGCGCATCCAGTATCGGCTCAAATGCCTGTGGATTACCACCCAAACCTTGGGATCCTCCCAACCGGTTCACCTGAGGTAGATGAAGATCCTTTAAGGTAACTGCATAAAGCGGTAGAGCATGGATGCCAAGAGTTTTCTGACGTTCACCGATTTGTAAACCGGCTGTTCCCTTTGGAACGATGAACCCCTGCGTCCGATCTGCCAGGCGGGCATAGACAATCATCGCCTGTGCATCAGCAGCATACGGCACATAGCTTTTCTTACCATTGAGAACATATTCATCTCCTGCTTCTATCGCGATAGTTTTCATATCTGTCGGATCGAAGTCAAATGACGGTTCCAAGAGAGCGGCAGTATAGGGTTGCCATTCGGCTTCGATCACGGGTGGGAGATAAGTTTGCTTCTGCTCTTCATTCCCCGCTAACAATATAGGCGTGACGTAAAGGTTAGGGGTCAGAACAGCCAAAGCGGCTGCCAGGTCTCCCCAGGCTAACTCCTCAGCTGCCAGAACACCCGTAACCGCCGAACGTTCTCCAAATCCCCCATAAGCTTCAGGGACAGAGGCCTGAACATATCCCAATTCCCAACCCTTTTCAATCAGGTTGAATGGAATTACTTCCTCCTCGTCAGCATCATGGGCTTTGGGGCGCAAATCACTCGCTGCATAACGGTTGAGAGTATCAATTAGCATCTTTTGTTCATCGGTGGGTTCGAATGAATACATGGTTCCCTCTTCCTAAATTTAACGGACAACTTCCAGCAGTTGTCAAGCATTTGACACAATGCAATTAAATTATAACAGAGCAATGCTATACTTCAGCCGTTGAATTCATCATCTCAGCATACTCCAATACCTTTGCGAAAGATCATCCAAACCTGGTGGCCTTTGGCTGCAAGTTGGCTGCTTATGGGTGCAGAGCTACCTGCTCTTAGCGCGATCGTAGCGCGTCTGACCGACCCAGAGATTCATCTGGCAGCCTACGGTGGTGTGGTTTTTCCTTTGGCGATGATCATTGAATCCCCCATAATCATGCTCTTATCGGCCTCGACAGCATTGAGCAAAGATTGGGATTCCTATCTCAGGCTGCGTCGGTTTATGATGAGTGCAAGTGCAATCCTGACTATTTTTCATCTCGTGATTGTCTTAACCCCCCTGTACGATTTCATCGTGGTTCAATTGCTTGGCGTGCCTGGAGAAATTATTGAGCCGGCTCGCATCGGTTTATTGATCATGACACCCTGGACCTGGTCAATCGCTTACCGGCGCTTCCATCAGGGAGTTCTGATTCGTTTTGGCCATCCACGAGCTGTCGGTCTGGGTACAATCATTCGTCTCAGCGCTAACCTTCTAATTCTAATGATTGGCTTCCTGTTGGGAACCCTGCCGGGGATAGTTGTGGCTACGAGTGCGGTTGCTTGCGGCGTGGTCAGCGAAGCAATCTTTGTGGGTCTGGCAGTGCGCCCGGTTTTAAAATTGGAAGTTCGTCTGGCGCCTGTTTTAACAAATCCATTGACGCGCCAGGATTTCGTACAATTTTACATTCCCCTGGCGCTTACTTCTCTTATTAATTTGCTGGTGAATCCACTTGGAAGCGCAGCCTTGAGCCGGATGCCAGAGGCTCTGACCTCCCTGGCAGTCTGGCCCGTGGTTTCCGGGTTGATTTTTCTGTTACGCAGCATGGGAATCGCATATAACGAAGTGGTTGTGGCTTTACTCGACCAGCCAGGTTCATCTACCAACTTGCGCCGTTTCACAATACTATTGATGATTGTAACCACCTTTCTACTGCTCCTGGTGGCTGCGACGCCGGTTTCAAAATTTTGGTTCGAACAGATCTCTGCTTTGCCCCCTCACCTGGCTGAGTTAGCTCGCCGGGGCATCTGGTTGGCCATACCCCTCCCAGCACTTACTGCGCTGCAGAGCTGGTATCAAGGCGCAATTTTACACAGTCGCCAAACCCGAGGAATCACCGAATCAATCGTAATTTACCTGGCTACCAGCGTTATCGTCCTGGGGGCTGGTGTTTTATATAACCAGGTTCTTGGGTTGTATATTGGCTTGACCGCTCTCACCTTCAGTATTCTCACCCAAACGACCTGGTTGTGGCTGCGTAGCCTCCAAGCCATTCGCCAGGTTGAGTCGCGCGACCAACGCCAGTCCTCTCCCGAAACTATCTATCCATGAACATTGTCTCGGTTTTCGCCTGGCTGCTCCAAGACTTCGCCCTCGGTCTGACAGCCGAGGTGTCTCCCGGCTCTTTTCAGACTTATCTGATCAGTCAAAGCCTGGCAGGTGGATGGGTTGTTTATTGGGGGGATTCTCGGTTTTGTGGGGCTTTTTCACCAGGCGCGCCGCTTGGGCCCTAAAATGTTATAATTTTTAAATCTATTTCACTTGTACAATTACCTCAAAAGGAGCGTTTATGGATACACTTTCGTTTACAATCGAAAAAGTGATTAAAGCACCAATCACTCAGGTATACCATGCCTTTACCAACGCAACAGTCTTGCGGGAGTGGTTATGTGACATTGCCACGGTCGCCCCCCAACCGGGTGGGCGGATTTACATGGTCTGGAATTCAGGATACTATACCTGCGGTGAATATATATCGCTTACTCCTGAGAGCGCGATCGTCTTTACCTGGCAAGGTCGCGGAGACCCAGGGCAGACTCAGGTGCGCGTTGATCTAACCGAAAAAACCGACGGCATCGAGCTGCGTTTGACCCACAGTGGACTAAGCGCTGATCCATCCTGGGCGCGAACTGTGACTGAAATCCAGGAGGGTTGGAAAAGCGGCCTGGATAACCTGGTCTCGACCTTAGAAACCGGTGAGGATTTACGGATCGTCCGGCGTCCCATGCTTGGAATAACAATCAGTGATTTTAATGAGGAAATTGCGCGCAATACCGGCGTTCCAGTATCTCAAGGTATTCGCCTGGACAGCGTCCTGGGAGGTATGGGCGCCCAAGCGGCTGGCTTGCAGGCTGGTGATGTACTGGTCAGTATTGGAGGATTAGCCACTCCAGATTTCGCTTGTCTGTCCAAGGCTGTCCAGGGTCGCCATGCCGGGGAACAAATCGAGGTGGTTTTTTACCGCGGTCCAGAGAAGAAACAAGTGATTATGCAACTTTCGCACCGCCCAATTCCAGAGATTCCCTGGTCCATCCAGGCTTTGGCGAAAACGGTGCGCCAGCAAACTGATGAAGCGCTTGGGACCCTTGACAAGTTCTGTGCGGGCGTTTCCGAATCCGAAGCCGAGTTCAGACCAAAATCCAATGAATGGAGTTCCAAAGAGGTCCTGGCTCATCTGATCCAAGGTGAGCGTGACCAACAGGCTTATATCGTTGGGTGTGTTGGCAGTCAGGAACAGTGGTCGGATGATTATGCCGGCAATTTACAATTTCGCCTCAATGCAACCCTGGTAGTTTATCCTTCATTACCAATGCTGTTGTCAGAATTAAGGCTTCTCATGCTGGAAACCGCAGCCTTGTACGATAACCTTCCGGTAGATTTTATACAGAGAAAGTCAAGCTATTGGCGGTTGGCTTACCAGGCGTTACAAGGACCATATCACCTGAACACACACCTTGAGCAAATGCGCGCCTCCATCGAGGCTAAACGGCGTAGTTCATAAAGAATTCTCTAAGGGATTGTGACGCCCAAAGCTTTCAAGATTGTCCTCAGGCTGACCAGGATTATTAAAACACCTACCAACCCCATTAACGACCGGGTCGGCAGGTGCTTGGTGACATAAGCAGCCAGGGGTGCTGCTACCGCGCCGCCAATCAGCAGGCCCAAAATGATCCGCCAGGTGTCCAGAAACCCCAGGGTCAGGATGAAAGTCACTGATTCCGAAAAGGTCACAAAAAATTCAGCCAGGTTAACCGATCCGATCGAAAAGCGCGGATGATTACCCCGCGCCACTAGAGTTGTGGTCACCACGGGTCCCCAACCACCTCCACCAATTGCATCAAAGAAACCACCCAATAAGCCAAGTGGTTCAATAAAAGTAGTCACTCTGCCATCAATTGAACCACGCTGTAATGCTTTCCATAGGATAACCCCCCCCATAATCAACAAATAACCTGAGATAAAGGGTTTAATTACCTCGCCATTGAGTTTGGTCAGCATATAAGCACCAGTTACGCCACCGATTATTCCCGGGATCAATAAACGTCGGATTAAGTATTTATCTACATTCCCCAGGCGCCAATGGGAAAACCCTGATATCCCTGTAGTAACGACTTCTGCCATATGAACACTGGCGCTAGCAATCACAGGGGATATCCCCAATGTAAGCAGCAGCGTATTCGAGCTGACTCCATAAGCCATTCCCAAAGCCCCATCAATCATTTGGGCAATAAAACCAACAATGATAAATATAACTACCTGATCCATTACAAACCCGATGAAAAGGTGAATGAACTAGCTTTTACCCAAATTGGGAGGAATAACTCAAACCGATGATAATGGATAATTCATTAAGTCTTGGCGGACATGCTCAATGCGCTGTGTGACATCCGCCAGTGTTGTACGATCCAAGATGTCCGCGATCGCATTGCGCACATCCAGCATCACCAACCGCAATCCACAGGTTTCTTCATCTGGGCAGGCGCATTTCTCATAAGCTGTTTGGCTAACGCACCGGATAGGCGCTAATGGTCCGTCTAGCACACGCACAATTTGCCCTAAGGTAATTTGATTGGCTGGTTTCCCAAGGTAATAACCTCCCCCGCTGCCCATGCGACTCTTTACCAGCCCGGCATTTTTCAAGGTTAATAAGATTTGCTCAAGGAACTTAACCGGTATTTTCTCGCGTGTCGCAATTTCCTTGATCTGGACAACTTCTCCTAAGCCTTCTTTAGAAGACAGAGTAATTAGAGCCCGGATACCATATTCGCCTCGTTTAGAGAGTTTCATATTTTCCAATTCCATACTACTTCTATCATAATAATATTTTCGATAGGATAACCGACTGAGAATAAGTTGTCAAGCCCTACATTGCCAGCAGGGCGATTTTGGCGTAAAATGGCAATCATTATCCTATATTTAACCAGAAAGAGTATACCGTAGCGTGGTAAAAACTGGATCATCTGTCTACACGATCGACTTAAATTTCATGGGATTGCCCGGAGCCATCGCCAGTTACCTTATCCCTCATGCACACGGCGCGGTTTTAATTGAGAGTGGCCCTGGATCCACATTGCCCGGTCTGCAAGCTGGTTTGAAGGCTCACGGTCTGACAGTCTCCGACATCACCGATGTACTTATAACCCATATCCACTTGGATCATGGTGGTGCAGCCGGCTGGTTGGCCCGTCAGGGCGCCCGTATCCACGTTCACCCGGCAGGAGCACCGCACCTGATTGATCCCCAAAAGTTGCTCTCAAGCGCCGCCCGTATTTATGGCGATCAGATGCAATCCTTGTGGGGTGAATTCTTGCCTGTCCCTGAAGAACGCCTGATGATTATCCAAGATGGAGAAGAGCTTGAGATTGAAGGTTTACGCTTTCGCGCACTGGATACACCAGGTCATGCGAACCATCATAATGTCTATCTTTTTGAAGGAATTTGTTTCTCTGGCGATTTTGGCGGCATTCGCATGCAGGGCATCCGTCATTTACGCCTCCCTATGCCGCCCCCCGAATTTATCCTGGAACAGTGGCATACCAGTCTGGTCAGGTTAAGGGCTGAACATTCGAGCGGTGCCTTCAACCAAATCGCCCCAACGCATTTCGGTATCTTTACCGATGCGAGTTGGCATCTGGATAGCCTGGGAAAAGCCTTGGACGAAATTGAAGACTGGATGTCGGCTGTCATGCCCGGCCATCCTGGGCTCGATGAACTTAACAAGAGCTTTTTAGCCTGGATACGCCGCCGGTCAGAAGCGGATGGTCTGGATACCACCGCGTACGATATCTATGAAGCCGCTAATCCTTCCTGGATGTCCAGCCAAGGGATATTAAGGTATTGGAATAAATACCGGATCAAGTAAATCCTTTTCCATGACATGATAGAAACTGTCATCGTCGAACTGATTCAGATCTACCCACCTGGAAAAGGCATTGCGATAAGCCAGGTTGGTCTTCGTGATGTCTGATGAGTTGCACAACAGGAGTATCCAACAAACCCTGCAAAAAATAACGGTCCAGTTGGCATAGCTCCGGATGAGTGTTGATGACTGCTTTGTAAGGACAATGGATCAGCACCAACCGCGGCCCTTCGGCATGCGCCTCCCAACGCGCTTGATAATTAAGCAGGTTCAATAATCGAATCACTCCATTCAGCCGGCGTGTCAAGGTTTGGGTTTTACTAGAATTTACTTCGGTTATTCCAGATTGTGGTTTACTTAATCCATCGAGCATCCGTCTAGCCGTTCGTTGTAGAATCTCTCGTTGCGTTTCAGATGACAAGTCGCTAAACAATTCAGTCAGTAAAGCATCTGACAGGCAATCCAAATTATGCCCGAGTGTTTGCTCGGATAATTTATATAGGGTTGCTGGCCGGCCTTTGGCAACCTGATTTTTCTGTCCCCCTTCTTCCACCAGGCCTTGTTCTTGTAAGATAGTCAAGTGATACCGGATGTTCGCTTCGGTTACTTTCATTACCTGGCTTAACTCGGCGACTGAAACAAGGGGATGCTGGCGAATATAGTCACACAAACGCTGGCGAGCGGTTTTCATGATCGAATTGTAATCCAACTACATAATTTCGCAAATATATATTTGCTTTTATGCATGGTTCTCCGAAGAAATACGAGTATAATTGTGTCTGTTTTGTAATTATGGTAGATCAATGCTTAACCTGGGAAGACACTTTCGCCATTGTTCAGTTTTTACGCGCCCAACATCCCGGAGTCAATCTTGAACAAATTACGCTGGGTAATATTTATGAATGGACGACCCAGCTTCCGGATTTTCACGATGATCGAGCGCTTGCCAATGAAGGCATCTTGTTGGCAATAATCCAAGAATGGTTTGAGGAGTTATCCAATCTATGAGTACAATGAAACAAGATAATATAAAAAACACGCATTACGATGTGCCGCCCGAGCTTGAACGCCAGGTGAATATCACTACACTCGACAAAATATATAATTGGGGCCGGCGCTCATCCATTTGGCCAATGATGTTTGGTCTGGCCTGCTGTGCGATTGAGATGATCTGTACTGCTGCCAGCCGCTTTGATTTTTCACGCTTTGGGATGGAAGTGATGCGACCAAGCCCACGTCAGGCTGACCTAATGATCGTATCAGGAACCGTTACCAAGAAAATGATCCCCCAGATTGTGCGCCTGTATAATCAGATGCCTGAACCCAAATATGTGGTTGCCATGGGCGCATGTGCGTCCGGCGGTGGACCATTCAAAGAAGGTTATAACGTTGTCTCAGGCGTCGATAATTACATACCTGTGGATGTTTACATCCCTGGTTGCCCACCCACACCTCAGGCCTTGTTGCATGGCTTGATCACGTTGCAAAAAAGGATTGACGCCCAACACTGGCGGGACACCCGTTGGTATGGAAAGGACCCAGTTCCCGAAATCCCGGTTCCTGTGCTGGGTCCGGATGTGATGGATCCGCGTGAATATGCCAAGATTCGAGAAGTCTCCCTCCAGCAGTTGCCCCCCCAAACTGCTACTGAATCTGAATAGCTGAGGCAATTGGAGCATTTTATGAGTGAACAAACATTCCTCGTCGATCTTAACCTGGCATCCCGGTTCCCAGACTCAGTAACAGTGGACACCCGTAAAGGATATGGGGGGTATATCATCAACTCGGACAACCTGATCAAAATAGCTACCACGATCCGTGATGATTTGGGTTACGACTATCTATCCTCAGTTACCGGTGTCGATTATCCAGAGGAAGGTAGATTGGAAGTTGTCTATCATGCATACAAGACTACTGGAGGTCCAGGGCTGGTCTTTAAGACCCAGACGCCACGTGAGAATGCCGTAGTCCCCTCGTTGATTCGCGTTTATCCTGGTGTGGATTTCCAGGAAAGGGAAACCTGGGATTTACTCGGGATTCGCTTCGAAGGTCATCCGGATATGCGTCGCATCTTACTTTGGGAAGGTTTCGAGGGCCATCCGCTCCGCAAAGACTGGCGAGAACCTTACTATGAAGAAGAAAACAAGCCATTAAAAAGCCGTTGGCCTGAGGGTCATGTCCGGCGTGTTGAAGATGATAATGCTTTTCATAAAAACGTCCACTATCCAGCCGGCTTTAATCCCGATACCTGGATGCCCGATGACGATGCTGCCCTATATGCCAGCTTAAACCGTTCTATAAAACGGCACGAAGGCGGCCAAGGGAAGACCGATACTGTCGTTGTTAACCTCGGCCCACAACATCCATCTACACACGGTGTATTCCGGGTCACCGTCGCGCTGGATGGTGAAACAATTGTTGCCCTCAAACCTGTGATGGGTTATCTTCATCGCAACCACGAGAAAATTTGCGAACGGAATACATTCCTTCAAAACATGCCTTTCACTGACCGCCTGGATTATCTTTCTTCGCTGAGTAACAACTTCGGGTACGCAATTGCGGTCGAAAAGCTGATGAACATCCATCCTCCAGAGCGGGCGGATTACCTGCGCGTGATTATGGCAGAATTTACCCGGATCAGCAATCACTTATTTGCTGTTGGCACCTTCCTCAATGACCTGGGGGCTTACTTCACTCCAGTGTTATATGCAATTGAGGAACGCGAGTTGATTCTGGATGTCTTTGAAGCAGTTACCGGTTCGCGGATGATGTGCAATTATTTCCGTTTTGGCGGTGTTGCCCGTGATCTACCCGAAGGAATTTACGAAAAAATTCGCAAGTTGGTCTTCGATCGTCTGCCGCGTAAGATCGATGAACTGGATCTGTACTTAACCAACAACGAAATTATCCGCTCACGTGCCGAAGGTGTGGGGGTACTTACCCCTGAACAAGCAATTGCCTATTCGACCTGTGGACCCACTCTGCGCGCTTCGGGCGTACCCTATGATATCCGCCGCGCAGAACCCTACGGGATTTATGATCGTTTCGATTTCGATGTGGCTGTCCGTTATCATGGCGATACCTATGACCGCTATCTGATCCGGATAGACGAAATTCGCCAGAGTTTGCGTATCTTGCAGCAGGCGGTGCGCGATTTACCGGGCGGACCAATCCAGGAAGGGAAACCTCAATACCAGGTACGGGTACCAGCCGGGGAATCTTACGGGCGCGTTGAAGGGCCAAAGGGCGAGCTGGGATTTTATGTGGTTTCCACCGGTAAGCCGAATCCATGGCGGTATCATGTTCGTGCGCCATCGTTCATTAATCTGACTGCTTACGAAACGATGTGCGTGGGCAATAAAATCGCAGATGTGGTCGCTATCCTGGGTTCAATTGATATCGTCCTGGGCGAGACGGATCGCTAAAGAAACGGAGTAGTTGAAAATGGACGGAATGGGTATTCTGAAAGGAATGGGCGTTACCTTAAAACGCTTTGTTGATACATTTCTCGACGACATCCAATGGTGGCGGAAACGTTATTACACTCAGGAAGGGCTGGCGCACCGATTGAGTACTGAAACACGCGGTGTTTTCACGGTTCAATATCCTGAGGAAAAGATGCCTGTTCCTGAAGAGTTTCGCTATGTGCCCTTCCTGATTTATGAAGTGGGACTCGACGGTGAGAAAAAGGATCGTTGTACTTCCTGTGGCATCTGCGCCAAGGTTTGCCCTCCTCAATGTATCTGGATCGTCCGTACCAATGATCCAAAAACTGGCAGGCCAATTCCAGAGCCAAAAGATTTTTCTATTGATGTAGACATTTGTATGAATTGCGGTTTCTGCGCCGAATATTGCCCTTTCGACGCGATCAAGATGGATCACAATTATGAGCTCTCGGTATATAACCGCCATAGAAGCAATATCTTCAATAAGGAAAAACTTTCCAGACCGCTCTCATACTATGAAAGCATCCGACCTGTAAATGCTGCACAGGAAGCTGCTGACCGGGCTGCTGCTGAAGCAGCTAAAGCGGCCAGGAAGAAAACCTAGGGGTAATCCATCCAGGAAGGTAAAAATGGTTAATATTGGTAAAGGAAAGCTAAACGAGGAAGCAATTCTCGCTGCATTGAGCAAAGTTCAAGAGCCAGAGCTACATAAAGACCTGGTAACGCTGAATATGATTCGAGATCTTAAGCTAGAGGGGGATCAAGTCTCCTTCACAATCATGTTGACTACTCCGGCTTGTCCTTTGAAGAATCGAATCCAACGCGAAGCACAGGAAGCCGTGATGACTGTACCTGGTGTTGCCACCGTGAAAATCCAATTCGCTTCGAATGTCCCTGACGACGGACGAGCGCGTGGACTATTGCAACTCCCCATCCGCAATGCTATCGCCATTGCATCTGGTAAAGGTGGGGTTGGTAAGAGCACAGTGGCAGTGAATATGGCAGTTATCCTGGCTCAGAGCGGCGCCCGAGTCGGCCTGTTAGACGCAGATATCTATGGCCCAAACATTCCCACCATGATGGGTGTTGACCAGCTCCCGCCAATGGCAGATGGAAAGCTGGTCCCAGCGGAAGCGTATGGGGTAAAAGTTATGTCGATCGGCTTCCTGGTCAAGCCAGGTCAACCCCTGATATGGCGCGGCCCGATGCTTCACTCAGCAATCCGGCAGTTCCTCAGTGATGTTGCCTGGGGTGAATTAGATTACCTGGTCATTGACCTACCACCAGGCACTGGAGATGCAGCCTTAAGCCTGGCGCAATCCATGCCACTCAGCGGGAGTGTAATCGTCACACTACCCCAGCTGGTTTCTCTGGAAGATGCTCGTCGCAGTCTGGAAATGTTTCGCCAGCTCGATGTTGACGTTCTCGGGGTCGTCGAAAATATGAGCTATCTGGAACTATCGGATGGAACCCGCTTGGATATCTTCGGTTCGGGGGGTGGGCGCCGTCTGGCAGAGGAAGCTGGTGTGCCTTTCATCGGTGCGATACCGATTGACCCGGCGGTGCGCAGTGGAGGCGACCAGGGGGAACCCGTGGTGGTCACCAAACCCGAATCACCTGTTGCCCAGGCACTGCGTATGCTGACGGAAGATATCGCGGCAAAGATAAGCATCGCAGCTACCCAACATACCAATGGGATTCCATTGGATCTGATACGCTAGTTCGGTGAAGGTCGGGAGGAAGGAAAAAGAACTTCCCCACGGCCTATCATCCTGTTTTTGAATAATTATGAGTGCTCAACCTTATATTGTCGGGATCCGTTTTCATAAAGTTGGTAAGATTTATCACTTTGATGCGAGTAATTCACCGGATATTAAAGTCGGTGATTTCGCCATCGTAGATACCAGCCGGGGGCATCAGATTGGCGAAGTTATCCAAATTGTCCATAATCCTCAACCTCCACCGGAAGGAACCTGGAAACCTATCTTGAAAGAAGCCACCCCCCGTGATCTGGTATTACGCCAGGTCTGGCAGCAGAAAGAAACAGAAGCGATGATCACCTGCCGAGACAAAGCTACCGAATTCAACCTGGCGGGTGTGAAGATTATTGCTGCGGAATATACCTTCGATGGGGAACACCTGACGTTGATGTATAGCACCGAGACTGAGGAAAAAATCGATCTTCGTGATCTTCGCATTGCTATACAACGCATCTATCCGCGCACCAAGGTTGAAATGCGACAGATCGGTCCACGGGATGTGGCAAAATTACTGGGCGGTATGGGGGCTTGTGGACTCGAAATACGCTGTTGCGCCATGTTTCTAACCGATTTTAGCCCCATTTCAATCAAAATGGCTAAGGAGCAGGGGATATCACTCACACCATCCGAAATTACCGGCATGTGCGGTCGTTTACGCTGTTGTCTTGTGTATGAGTATGAACAATATGTGGAAGCGCGCAAGCAATTGCCTAAGCGCGGTAAACGAGTCGTCACCCCTCAAGGCGAAGGTAAAGTCGTTGATTTGTATCCTCTCAAGCCATCAGTCATTGTGCTGCTCGATATCGGAAACCAGCGCGAATATGCACCAGAGGAACTACAGCCGTGGGACGAGCTCGAAGCGTTGAAACGAAAAGCTGAACAACCTTGTGAACAAGATGTGAAAGGTGAATGCTCCTGCGCCCAAAAAGAAAGCCTGCCACCGTCCAGCATAGCCGAAAAGAAGCCTGAAACACAACCGAAGAAGAAAAAGAAACCATGACCGTATGATGAGCGAACCTGCGATTTCTTCTTCAAAACCAACAGCCGATCCCGAAGTACCAGCTCCGGATGCCTGGTCTACTCGACAACGAATACTTGTCATCCTGGCCCATCCGGATGATCCTGAGTTTTTCTGCGGCGCCACTCTGGCAAAATGGGCAGCAACTGGACATGAAATTATCTATTGGTTAATTACCTGTGGAGATAAAGGCACTTCAAACCGTTCAATTTCTTCCGATCAGCTTTGCGAAATCCGCTACAAAGAGCAAAACGCAGCCGCCGCAGTGATCGGGGCCACACGGGTGAATTTCCTTGGTTACCCGGATGGCTATCTGGTTCCTGACTTGAAACTTCGCCGTGAAATCACCCGGATCATACGCCTGGAACGTCCCGATATTTTGGTCACCTGTGATCCGACCAATCTGTACGCCGGAGGCAGCCGGCTAAACCATCCCGACCACCGCGCCGCAGGTCAGGTCGTTCTAGATGCGGTCTTTCCTGCAGCGCGTGACCATCTATACTTTCCCGAACTTCTACAACAAGAAAACCTGGAGCCACATGTCGTCCGGGAAGTCTGGGTATCACTGGCTCCAGAGCCAGAGATCAAGTTAGATGTGACTGCATTCTGGGAAACGAAGATCCGCGCCTTGCAGGAACATAAGAGCCAGATCGGGGATCCTGACAAACTGGCCGAACGCATGCGTGCCCGTTTGGCACCAGGTAACACGCCGGAAGCTCCGCGGTATGAAGAGGGCTTCAGGAGACTTGTCCTGGCATAACGGAAACGTCACCATAATATTGATGGGGATGACATGGTCAATTTATTATTAGAAGCACAATCCTGGTTTAAATATACCCGGGAATTGCGGCGCGATTTTCATCGCCATCCCGAGTTGGGTTTTCTTGAAGTACGCACTGCGGGGATTGTCGCTAGTGAATTGAGCGCCTTGGGTTTAGAAGTAAACACCGGCATCGCCCAAACTGGCGTCGTCGGTGTACTCGAGGGAGAAAGCGGAGGACCGATGGTCTTGTTGCGCTTCGATATGGATGCCTTACCGATCCATGAGCAATCCCAGACAGATTATGTTTCTCAGAACCCAGGAGTCATGCACGCCTGTGGCCATGATGGCCATACCGCCATTGGCCTGACTGTTGCTCGTCTTTTACAAGCTCATCGCCCGCAAATCAAAGGCAAGGTGAAGTTGATTTTCCAACCCGCAGAAGAAGGTCTGGGGGGCGCTGAAGGCATGATCGCAGCGGGAGTCTTAGAGAATCCAAAACCCACTATAGCCCTGGCAGTGCATATCTGGAACGAGAAACCCCTGGGTTGGTTGGGTATCAGCGCCGGACCAGTCATGGCCAGCGCAGAAATATTTTCTGTCCGTATATGTGGGCGTGGGGGACATGGTGCAATTCCCCACCTGGCGCTGGATCCAATTGTGGCATCTGCACAAATTATCACCGCACTGCAAAGCATCACTGCTCGAAATATCGCCCCACTCGATTCCGCAGTGGTCAGCGTCACCACGATCCATGGCGGTGATGCATATAATGTCATACCGGGCGAGGTTATCCTCCAGGGAACTATTCGTACCTTTATACCAGCCACTCGAACAAGGGTACTTGATCGCTTCCAGCAAATCGTGCAGGGCATTGCCCAAACCATGGAGTGTCAAGCAGAGATAGAGCTAAGATCACTTACCCCAGCAGTGATCAACGATACCAAGGTAACTGCATACGCCCAACAGACCGCTGCTCAGCTTTTCCCTGAGGCAGAATTTGACATGGGTTTTCGGACAATGGGTTCTGAAGATATGGCTTTTTTGTTAGAAAGAGTGCCCGGATGCTTTATCTTCCTTGGCTCAGCAAATCCCAAGGCAGGTTTGGATGCTGCCCACCATCACCCGCGCTTTGATTTCGACGAACAGGTGCTACCGAGAGCTGCTGCCTTGATCGCCTCGGTTACCCTAAATTTCTTACAAGAAGCCTGAGGGTGGCTCACATTAGCAACAAATAAAATATCACTCACCAGTCTTGACCAAGTTTCACTCGGCTGGTAGAATGATATTGTTTGAATCATCTGATTAATTGTATTCATCGGATAATTGTCCACGCTCCATGGTTATCCATTCTCATCCTTCAGAATTTCTCCATTATCTGGCTGCCTTAGAAACACCCGCCAATCTGGTGGATGATGCACAACTACCCTCACTCCAGGAGTTGAGTAAAGCGCTTAAAATCAGCGTGGCCTGCCTGCGCGAGCAGCTCGAAGTGGCTGAAGCGCTGGGATTAGTTGAGGTGCGTCCACGCACCGGCATCCGTCGGCTACCGTATTCATTTGGGCCTGCTGTCCAACAAAGCTTGTTCTACGCCTTGGAACTAAACCAGACCAATTTCAATGCCTTCTCTGATCTGCGTAATCAGATCGAGGCTTCCTACTGGAAGCCAGCAGTCCAATTATTGACACCCGAAGATCACCAAGCTCTAGTAGATCTGGTAAGCCGGGCATGGGAGAAGCTATTCGGCAACCCGATCCAAATCCCCCATACTGAGCACCGCCTGCTGCACCTGACAATTTATTCCCGGCTTGAAAATCCGTTCGTTCAGGGTATCCTGACAGCCTATTGGGAAGCCTATGAAAAAGTCGGTTTCAACATGTACGCTGATTATGACTACTTGCAACAAGTGTGGAGATACCACCAGAAGATGGTTGAAGCAATTTGCCAGGGCGAATTCGAAGCAGGATACCAGGCGTTGGTAGAGCATAAAGACATGTTGTTGCACCATCCCCGCATGTCTGCTGAGGGGAACCCAACCGCGATCTTAACCCCATGATTCTATCTTAAGGAGCCCCTATGTCTGCTTTTCAAGCGATCACGGAAGAGGACAAGAACTTACCTCCTCATTCGATCGTTAATGATTTTACGATCACCGTATGTACGGTTAATGGATCAGGCAGCCAGACATCGAATCTGACGATCTTACGTGCTTTATTTAAGATGGGTATCCCGGTTTCGGGAAAAAACTTGTTTCCATCCAATATTCAAGGTTTACCCACCTGGTACACGATCCGGGTGAACAAGGATGGCTGGTTGGCGCGCAAAGAAGAGCACGAGATTGTCGTTGCTTTGAATTCATCAACTTTTAGCAAAGACCTGGCAGAAGTGATACCCGGAGGAGTATTCTTTTATGCCGAAGATATCAAACTGCCCATGACCCGTACGGATGTCACATACTACCCGATGCCGGTTAAAAAACTGGTTAAAGAGTCGGATGTTCAGAATAATCTGCGGGATTACATCGCCAATATGGTATATGTCGGGGTGTTGGCAAAAATGCTGGGCATCGACCTCGACAAAATCCAACAAGCTCTGCTATTCCATTTCAAAGAGAAGGCTAAACCGGTCGAGTTGAACTATGGCGTAATCCAAAAGGCTTATGACTGGGCTGCTACGAATCTGGAAAAGAAAGATTTATATCGGGTGGAATTGATGCATGGCACAGAGGGATATATTATGACGGATGGCAACACCGCAGCTGCTTTGGGCGCGATTTACGGGGGCGTCGAGTTCGCTGCCTGGTATCCCATCACACCAGCTTCTGGTCTGGCTGAATCGCTTATAGAATGGCTACCTATCCTACGCAAGGATCCCGAGGAGCCTGGCAAGAACACTTTTGCCGTCGTACAGGCCGAAGACGAACTCGCAGCCATCGGCATGGCGGTTGGCGCTGGATGGGGCGGTCTGCGCGCAATGACCTCCACCTCGGGCCCTGGCTTAAGCTTGATGACCGAATATGCGAGCCTGGCTTACTTCGCCGAAGTACCGTTGGTAGTCTGGGATGTACAGCGCGTGGGACCTGGCACAGGTCTGCCTACTCGCACTGCGCAGGGCGACTTGACTTTTACGTACTTTATCGGTCATGGTGACACACAAAACATCATCCTGCTGCCTGGCTCGGTCTCTGAGTGTTTTGAATTCAGTTGGAAGGCATTTGACATTGCCGAACGCTTACAGATGCCTGTCTATGTGCTCAGTGATCTAGATTTCGGCATGAATCAATGGATGACTAAGCCCTTTGAATATCCAGATCAACCTATGGATCGCGGAAAAATCTTATGGGAAGAAGATTTGGAAAAACTTGGTGGACAATGGGCACGCTATCGTGACGTGGATGGCGATGGCATTGGCTACCGCACTTTGCCTGGTAACCGCCATCCTGCAGCCGCCTACTTCACGCGGGGTACAGGCCATGACGAGATGGCAAAATATAGCGAAGACGATAAAACCTGGAATATTAATCTTGAGCGTCTTAATAAGAAGTACCAGAATGCCAGAGACCTGGTCCCGCCTCCGCTTATTGAGGCAGTCGAAGGGGTTGGGATTGGTATTATAGCTTTCGGTTCGACTGATACAGCGATCCAGGAAGCCCGGTCCCAACTGGCTCAACAGGGCCTCCTCACAAACTATATGCGGATTCGTGGCATCCCATTCAATAACGAAGTGAAGCGGTTTTTAACTGAACACAACCGTATCTATGTCGTGGAAATGAATCGCGATGGTCAACTCTGCCAGTTAATAACGATTGATTTCTGTGGTTTTTCTTCACATTTGATTTCAATTGCTCATACCGATGGTCTACCCCTCACCGCTCAGCGTGTTCGCGAGACTATTCTTGAAAAGGAGGCACAACGATGACACACCAGATGACTACTTCTGTCCCGCGTTTGCAGGTAAACAATATTGGCATGAGTAAGACCGACTATCGCGGCGCCAACAGCACGCTCTGCCAGGGTTGTGGCCACAACTCGATCGCCAGCCAAATCATCACCGCCTGTTACGAGATGGATATCATTCCAGAGAACCTGGTTAAATTCTCGGGGATTGGTTGCTCCAGTAAAAGCCCAACCTATATCCTGAGCCGCACTTTTGGCTTTAACGGTCTGCATGGACGCATGCCTTCCCTGGCGACCGGCGCACTGTTTGCCGATCACACCCTACGGGGCATTGGTGTCAGCGGCGATGGCGACTCGGTCAGCATCGGTATGGGTCAATTCAAGCACGTCCTGCGCCGAAACCTTAACCTGACTTACATCATCGAAAACAATGGTGTCTATGGCTTGACTAAAGGTCAGTTCTCCGCGACTGCAGAACAGGGCTTACAACTCAAGGGCCAGGGAACAAATCCCTATATGCCCGTGGATATCTGTTGGGAAGCCCTGGTCGCTAATGCAACCTTCGTAGCCCGTTCTTTCGCGGGAGATCCAAAGCAGGTGAAGGAACTCATTAAGACTGCCCTGGCTCATAATGGCATCGCTTTACTCGATATCATCAGCCCGTGTGTTACTTTTAACAATAAAGATGACGCGATGCACTCTTACGCGTGGGGTAAAGATCATGAGGTAGCCCTGCACGAACTCAGCTATGTTCCACCCGCCGAAGAAATAATGATCGAGTACGCAGAGGGTGAAGCCAAGGAAGTTACCATGCACGATGGGTCGAAGGTTGTTCTCAAGAAACTCGGTCAAGAATATGATCCTACCAACCGCGCAGAGGCGATGCGCAGACTCGAAGAGGCAAATACCAGGCAGTGGCTACTTACTGGATTGATTTATATTAACACCAATCAGCCCTCCATGACAGAAATTTATAACCTGCCCAATACACCGCTCAATCGCCTGCCCGAAAGGCGCATTCGCCCGGCGCCAGAAACGCTCGCTAAAGTTAACAGCATAATGTTCTAACCAGGTACGGGCGGACACTGTACATGAGCTGTCGAGTATGCTCTGTTTCGCATACAATTCTGCGAGCAATGGTATAATTTTTCACGATGTTTTTCCGCGAAAAATCTATGATCATCCGATCCTATCCTGGAGTCAGTTTTGGCATTTAAACCACTCGACTGGCTTTTAGGCTTCTTTTCGCTCGATATAGGCATTGACCTGGGTACAGCGAATACCCTGGTTTATATCCGCGGCAAAGGAATAACGATCAATGAGCCTTCCTGGGTTGCGATCGATAAACGTACCCGCCAGCCATTGGCGATAGGCGCCGAAGCCAAGGAAATGGTCGGGCGGACGCCCGCCAATGTAGTTGCTATCCGACCGCTGCGCGATGGAGTAATCTCTGAGTTTGAAATCACTCAGGCGATGTTGGAATATTTTATCGGTAAAGCCCATGAACAAAGCCTGGTGCCTGTTCCACGGCCGCGTGTGATCATCGGAATTCCTTCAGGCGTGACGGAGGTTGAAAAGCGGGCAGTTTACGATGCAGCGATGTCAGCGGGTGCACGAGAAGTCGGCCTGATCGAAGAACCTGTAGCAGCGGCCTTAGGTGCTGGGTTACCGGTTGCAGAAATCCGCGGGAGTATGATCGTTGACATCGGCGGGGGTACCTCAGAGGTCGCCGTGATGTCGATGGGAGGTGTGGTCGTTTCACGTTCCTTGCGCGTGGCCGGAGACGAAATGGATGAAGATATCATCCATTACATGCGGAATAAATACAACCTGTTGATCGGTGAACGGATGGCTGAACAAGCAAAAATTGCGATTGGTTCGGCCTACCATCTACCCGAAGAAAAGACGATCTTACTGCGCGGCCGTAACTTAATTACTGGTTTACCGGAGGCGATCGAAATTTCCTCAGTCGAAATCAGGGAAGCTATCTCTGGCTCAGTACAGACGATCGTTGATACGATTAAGGACGCTCTGGATGAAGCTCCACCAGAAATTATTGCGGATTTAATGGAAATGGGCGTCTGCCTGGCGGGTGGCGGATCCCAATTGCAAGCGCTGGATAAACGCTTGCAAGATGAGTTACGCATCCGGGTTTGGGTCGCTGAAGATCCAATGAGTTGCGTCGCCCGCGGTTGTGGAATGATTTTAGAGAAATACGACGCATTGCGACGACTGCTGGTTGGCTTGGAGCGCGGCAGCACGCGCCACAGCACACGCCCCACGCAGAAATGAATACTACCAAGCCAAGGCGTTCGCTGCGAACGGTCGTCCTGGTGATGATCGCTCTGGGTTTGATCGCGCTGGCATTGGGTGGTTACCTGACTCCAATCTCGCGTTATATCCTACCGCCTCTGGTAACCGCTCAAACCTGGCTTTCATCGCGCTATCAGGCCATCCAGAACCTGGTGAATGCCCCGCAAGATCTCACCCGTTTGCGCCAACGTAATACTGAATTAGAAGTTGAAAACGCCAGTTTGCAAGCCGAAATTATCGATTTAAAACAACAAATTTCAGAAACTCGTATCCTGTCAGCGTTGGTAGACTTCGCACGTGTCAAACCAGAAAATCGTTATGTCGCTGCTACCGTTATAGGCCGAGACACAAGTCCATTCTTGCAGTATGTGATCATCAACCGCGGCTCAGACGATGGTTTGCGTCGCGGGATGCCAGTGGTTACCCAACAAGGATTAACGGGGCGGATCGCCGCGGTTACTTCTGGGGCAGCCCGTGTGCAACTAATCACCGACGCCGCATCTTCTATAAATATCAGTCTAGAAACAGCCGGCGTACAGGCTATCTTACTCGGTTCCGCTACTGGCGATATCAGCCTGGATATGATTCCCCAGGGTGTAACAGTTAAAACGGGTGATTTGGTGTTGACTTCAGGTCTGGGAGGCAATTATCCGACCAACATCTTGATCGGCCAGATAACCAGTATCCGCAGCCGGGATAACGACTTATTCCAGCGCGCCTCAGTACAACCAGTGGTAGATTTTTCTAAGCTCGAAATTTTGCTGGTTATTACTAATTTTCGACCGGTTGATATTACCCCTTTAATCCCTGCCCCCACGGAACCTTGATACGAAGACCTGGGTATGGCTACTCTGCTTGCGATTCCCATTTTCGGTTTGTTACTGATGATCCAGTCAGCGATCATCAGCCAGATGGCCTTGTTGCACGGTACCGCCGACCTGCTACTCCTGGTAGTGATCGCGTGGGCATTACAAAAACGGGTGCGAACCGCCTGGCAATGGAGTATAATCGCTGGATTGATGGTCACCCTGGTTTCGGCGTTGCCTTTGGGTGTACCTATTGTCATGTATACCTTATCTGCAGGGTTGGCGCAAATTCTCAAGCAGCGAGTCTGGCAAGTACCCATTCTGGCTATGTTCGTCACCACTTTTTTTGCCAGCTTACTCTCGCAACTGGTCGCGCTTGGCGCGTTGCAAATCACCGGTAATCCGATTTCTTTCATACAGGCCATCAACGTGATTGTTCTACCGAGCATCTTATTAAATCTATTCTTGTCAATACCAATCTATGCCCTGTTGGGTGACCTGGCCCACTGGTTATATCCCGAAGCACTAGATGTATGAACGGCTCTCCCCATCTACAAAATCAGATTCCCTTGCCACGAATTTTATCCTTCCTAATTATACTGGGCTTAGTATTTATCGTTTTTATATCCCGGCTTTTTTATCTGCAAGTGATTGATCACTATACCTGGGTCGCGAAAGCCGAGGAAAACAGTACAGATATATTCAATATCTCCACCCTGCGAGGCATCATTTATGATCGTAATAATGTTGTCCTGGCGCGAAATATAGCTTCATACAATGTTGTCATTACCGCGGCGGATTTACCCGACGATCCCGGTGCAGTTCAGGATATTTTTCGCGAGTTGTCAGCTTTAATCAATGTGCCAGTGAGCCGGGGTGAAGTAACTACTGACAATCCTTATGTACCTTGCGTTTCAGACGTCGAATCCCTGGGCATTGCCCAAATCGTTGCATATGGTGAATCATCGACGCCATTCCGCCCCGTAAAAATTAAATGTGATATTGATCGAGAAACCGCCATGATCATTCAGGAAAAAGCCATGAATTGGTCTGGCGTATCGGTTGAAATCCAGCCTATTCGTGATTATCCAACGAACGCCCTGACTTCCACAATCGTCGGCTTTTTAGGACCCATCCCAGCCAATCAAGAAGAAGCTTACCGAAATAAAGGATTGGTGCCTAACCGGGACAAAGTTGGCTACGCGGGATTGGAATTACAATACCAGGATTTGTTAGCCGGGAAAAATGGGTTACGAGTTGCAGAAATTGATGTAGCAGGCAAGGTGATCCGTCCGGATATCGAAACACCCGTCTCACCGATCCCAGGTAATAGCTTACGGCTCACTATTGACACCCGTTTCCAAGAAGCAGTCGAAACAATCTTACGCACTGACTTGCAGGATTGGAATAACTACTTAGATAATATTGTTTACTCGAGCGGTGTAGTCATCGCTGTGAATCCTAAGACAGGTGAAATTCTGGCGATGGTATCCTATCCAAGCTATGATAACGCCCGAATGTCTCGCATTATCCCCGAATATTACTATCGACAGTTGATCCAGGATCCTACCAACCCTCTATTAAATCACGCAGTGGGCGATGTTCTGCCAGCCGGATCGGTATTTAAGCTGGTAACCGGCACTGGTGCACTTAATGAAGGTGTTGTTACTCCCGAGCAAATCATCGAGACGCCTGGAAAACTGGTAATAACCGAACGGTATTATGCCAATGATCCGGGACGTTCTCGTGACCTGATCGATTGGATTTACCGAAAAAATCCGGGTGGTTTTGGTAAGCTGGACTTCGTTCACGGTCTGGCCAACTCTAGCAATGTTTACTTTTATAAATTAGGCGGTGGATACAAAGAAGAAATTCCCAATGGGGGATTGGGTATCTGTCGCCTAGGTACTTACGCCTCAGCACTCGGTTATGGGGAAGCGCCAGACGTCTTCCTTCCTGACGAGCAAAAAGGGTTAATCCCAGACCCGACCTGGAAACGTATTAACCAGGCCGAAAGTTGGTCTTCTGGTGATACGTACATCACCAGCGTTGGGCAGGGATATGTACTGGCGACCCCGATCCAGGTGCTATTATCAGCGGCGATTATCGCAAACGATGGAAAATATATGCAGCCAACCCTCATTCGCGAGATACTGAACAGTGAGGGGAACATTGTACCGAGCTGGCGAACACCCGAAGGCATTATTACCGACACACTCACAACTGGCGCCTATCAGGTTTCACCATTCTTACCTCATTTGCAATGGGATATTACCCAGGACCTGGTCATCCAGGAGTTCAACGAAACGACTATCCGTGGTTGTGAACCTATCCCTGGACAGAAAAAGACAGTCCAACCCTGGGTGTTGGAAAAGTTACGAGAAGGTATGCGTTTAGCTGTTACTGAAGGAACATTGAAAGATATCTTTGAAGGTTCACCAGTGCTGGCTGCGGGTAAAACCGGTACCGCTGAATACTGTGATAAGTATGCAGCCGCTCAGAATCGTTGCATACCGGGCAACTGGCCTTCGCATGCTTGGACTGTAGCTTATGCGCCGTATGATAATCCCGAAATCGCCGTGGTTGCGTTTGTATATAACGGCACCGAAGGCTCTACAGTCGCTGGTCCCATTGTTCGTAAAACTCTAGAAGCATATTTTAAATTCAAGGCAATCGACCGCTCGGTTCAGACACCCTAGGGGCGTGGAAAGATCGTGCAATAATCCACGCCACAGAAAAACAATGATTGACGATACACTCTCAGTGACAATCCGGTTGATGAATTGGGATCATCATCGCGTCAAACCAAGCATGGAAAAACACCGCTATGCTTTCCGTCGCTGATGTCAGGAACTGCTGGCGATTGAGTTAATCGGCCTCGTGCCGGATGATGATGATGAATTCAAACACTGTAAGTCGTAACGGGATGCGCGAACAGCTCTCCCATACAGCCTGGCATCATTTTGATTTTTGGCTGTTAGGAGCCGTGGTATTGTTGGTCATCTTCGGAATAACCATGATTCGATCTGCTGTTGCAGGGAATATTGAACTGACCAGCGAGACAAATGTGGTCACTCGCCAACTCATTTTTGCGGTAGGCGGATTCGTGGTAATGTTACTCGTCACAGGGCTGGATTACCATTATTGGTCATCCATCCATCGGTTACTTTTCATAGGCACTATCCTGGTTTTAGCGACATTGACTATCTTCGCCAAGGCTGTCTTTGGATCAGCGCGTTGGTTTAATGTCTTCTTAATTAATATCCAACCATCTGAATTTGGTAAGGTTGTCATTATCCTGGTCTTAGCCGATTTCTTCACCCGGCATCGTCATCAAATTAACGAATTGACCTGGATCTTGCGTAGTCTGTTAATGGCCTTAGGGATTGTGGTGTGGGTTATTCTACAGCCAAACCTGAGTACCTCGATCGTGATGCTGGTTCTTTGGGCAGCCTTGATCTGGGCTGCTGGTTTAAAGGTGAAGCAACTTCTGATTTTTGGCGGTGGAGGTTTGTTAGCGATTCTAATTGCTTTTCCCATTCTCGTGGAATTGAACATCATCCAGGATTATCAACTCAAACGGGTAACAACCTTCTTATTTCCCGACCCAAACGCTAGTTATGGGGATAACTATAATATTCAACAAGCCCTGATCAGCATCGGTTCTGGGGGTTTGACCGGACAAGGTTATGGGCATGGTACACAGGTTCAGTATCGTTTCCTAAAGGTGCGCTGGTCTGACTATATCTTCTCCGCCATGGGCCAGGAATTTGGTTTTATTGGCACCGTCTTGGTAATGTTAATCATGGTATTCGTCATTATCCGCTGCATGAGAGCAGCTCGTCTGGCACGCGATACTTACGGCGGGTTAATCGCTTATGGCGTGGCGACTTTGATTGCTTTCCAGGCGATAGTCAACATTGGCGTAAACCTTAACCTGCTCCCCGCGACTGGTCTGACTTTCCCATTCGTCAGTTATGGAGGCAGCTCGTTGGCGACCAATTTGATCGCAATTGGTCTGGTGGAGAGCGTCATACTCAGGCACAAGTCTTTGGAGTTCTAATCATGACCACTTCAACACCTGTCCGGGTCAGGTTTGCGCCATCACCAACCGGACGTACCCATATCGCCAGTGGCCGTACAGCGATGTATAACTACCTGATCGCCCGCCAGACGGGTGGACAGTTCATCCTGCGGATTGAAGACACTGACCAGAAACGATACGTGCCCGGTTCGGAGGAAGAACTGATCGCCAACCTGCGCTGGTTGGGCCTGGATTGGGATGAAGGTCCAGATGTGGGCGGACCAAATGCCCCTTATCACCAAACAAAACGACGTGAAATTTACCTGCACTATGCTCACCAATTGGTCGAAAGTGGGCAGGCTTATTTTTGTTTTTGCACCCCAGAACGATTAAAACAGGTTCGCGAGCAGCAACTTGCACAGAAGCTCAATCCCCGCTATGATGGCACTTGCCGGCGCCTTGACCCAGACGAGGCCACCCGGCGCATTGCCCACGGCGAGAAGCACGTTATCCGGTTCAAAATGCCTAAAGCTGGCTCAATGACTGTCTATGACCGCTTGCGTGGAGCCATCACGGTCGAAAATAACGCCTTGGATGATGTCGTATTGGTCAAGTCGGATGGTCTGGCGGTCTATCACCTGGCTGCTATGGCGGATGACCATGAGATGGGCATTACCCACGTGATCCGCGGCTCTGAATGGTTACCGACCTTTCCATTGCATGGTCACATCATCCGCGCCTTGGGCTGGCAGATGCCAGAATTTATTCACCTGTCGGTATTCCTGAAGCCCAGCGGTAAAGGCAAAATGAGTAAGCGTGACACAACTCAGGCAATAAAGGATGGTTACTCGATCTTTATCAGCGACCTGCGTGAATTGGGCTATGTACCAGAGGCGGTGGTCAACTGGATTGTTCTGATGGGATGGAGTCTGGATGATCACACTGAGTTCTTCACTTTATCAGATCTGGTGCGCCAGTTCAGTTTCAATAAATGCAATCCTGCCCCGGCGGCAATCAATTTCACCAAGTTGGATCACTTTAACGGTCTGCATATCCGCAACTTTTCAATCGCCGACCTGACCAAGCGGATCAAGCCATATTTTCTACAAGCAGGTTATTCTATTGACGACCACAAGTTGATGCTTATTACACCCCTGATTCAACCGCGCCTGGTTACATTAGAGGATAGCCTGGACTATGCTGGCTTCTTCTTTAAGGAAGACCTTGAGTTGTCTGCTAGCCAGTTGGTAGGCGAGAAGATGAATAGCGCAGAATCAATTTCTGCTCTTTCACGCACTTATGATATCCTATCATCACTACCTGAAATTAATGGACAAGTCGAAGAGCCACTGCGACTCCTGGCAGAGTCGTTAGGGCTGAAGGCCGGCCAGTTGTTTGGCCTTTTACGGATGGCGGTCACCGGTCAGACGGTCAGTCCACCATTAATTGAGAGTATGGCGATCATCGGAAAGACAACGGTCCTGAAGCGCATCCAGGAGGCAATCCAATTGTTGCAGGGATAAAAAAGACGGGCATTGAGCCCGCCTTTTTTATGCTCTACTTTCGATCTTAGCCCAGGTATCTTTCAAACCGATCGTCCGGTTGAAAACCAGCCTCCCGGCTGAAGTCGTATCCGGATCTACACAGTAATATCCCAATCGCTCGAACTGGTATTTGCTTAAGACAGTAGCGCCAGCCAGGCTTGGCTCGATTTTGCACCCAGTCAGGATTTCCAAAGAATTAGGATTCAAGTTCGAAAGAAAATTCTTATCCTCATCTTCGACATCTCCTGGATCTTCTTTAGCAAACAGTCGATCGTATAAACGCACCTCAGCTTCCAGGGCATGCGCTGCCGAGACCCAATGCAGAGTCGCTTTCACTTTGCGACCATCCGGGGCATCTCCCCCGCGTGTGGTCGGATCATAGGTACAATGGATTTCGATCACCTGACCTTGCTCATTTTTCACTACCCTCGTGCAGGTAACGAAATATGCATAACGCAGACGTACTTCTCGCCCCGGAGACAGGCGGTAGTATTTCGGCGGAGGCTCTTCGCGGAAGTCATCCTGCTCAATATACAGAACCTTCGAGAAGGGAACCATACGCGTACCCATAAATGAATCTTCCGGGTTATTAATGGCTTCCATCTCCTCAACCAGACCATCCGGGTAGTTATCAATGACGAGTTTGAGCGGTCGTAATACACCCATTACGCGTGGGGCGCGTTGGTTCAAGTCCTCGCGAATGCAGTGTTCCAACAAAGCCACATCCACTCGACTGATAAATTTACCGCCACCTACGCCAACCCGATCGATAAAAGTGAGGATAGCCTGTGAGGTATAACCACGGCGGCGTAAACCCGTCAGGGTGGGCATACGCGGATCATCCCATCCCCGTACATAACCACCCTGTACCAGTTTTATTAACTTACGTTTGCTGACAACAGTGTAATTTAGATCCAATCGCGAGAACTCAATCTGGCGTGGGTGATAGATGCCCAATGCCTCCAAAAACCAATCATACAGCGGTCGATGGTCTTCATACTCCAGCGAACACAAGGAATGGGTGACGGTTTCGATCGAATCGGACTGCCCATGAGCATAGTCATACATCGGGTAGATGCACCAGGCGTCGCCAGTGCGATGATGCGGCTTATGTAGGATACGGTACATGACTGGATCGCGTAGATTCATGTTACCCGAGGCCATGTCAATCTTCGCCCGCAGCACGCGTGCCCCATCTGGAAACTCACCGGCGCGCATACGTCGAAATAGATCCAGGTTTTCCTCCACAGAGCGATTGCGGTAAGGGCTGTTTTTACCAGGCTCAGTGAGGGTACCGCGATATTGGCGGATCTCATCAGCACTTAGATCATCCACATAAGACTTACCCATTTCGATCAATTGGATGGCCCACTGGTAAAGCTGTTCGAAATAATCTGAAGCATAAAACAGTCGCTCTTCCCAATCGAAACCCAGCCAATGGATATCTTCCATGATAGCATCAACATACTCGGTCTCTTCTTTGGCTGGATTGGTGTCATCGAAGCGTAGATTGCATTTTCCACCAAACTCTTTGGCGATCCCGAAATCAATCGCGATTGCCTTTACGTGCCCGATATGCAAATAACCGTTTGGCTCGGGAGGGAAGCGAGTCTGAACCCGCCCATTAAACCGACCGGTGCGAATATCCTCACGGATTGCGCTGCGTATGAAGTCTTCAGGTGATGAGGACATATTATCAGTCATGGGTAAATCTTTCTATGCAGAACAAGGAGAGCCTAAGCTTGAATTATAACCACCTTTGACGAAAGCAGGTATACATGATAAAATTAACTTTAGTAAACACTGGGGGTTCGTCTAGTGGTAGGACAGCAGACTCTGGATCTGTATGCCGTGGTTCGACTCCACGACCCCCAGCCTGGCTAACTGCAAGAAGCGAGTGGCGCATTCCGCATCGAATGCGCCACTCGCATTTAGATAGTGCCCCGACATATTCTTCTTAACCTCAGGTCAGCTACTAGAGAATAATAAGAAATACTTGACAGTAAATAATAACAGTGTTATAATTATACTGTAAAGTATGATAGGAGCTAACCGATGATCTCACCTGATTATTCCATTCAAGACCTGTGTGATCTCACTGGCTTACCGCGCCGGACGATCCATTTTTATCTTCAGCAGCGACTGCTACCCCCTCCGGATGGAGCCGGGCTCGGGGCGCGATATGACGATCGTCATCTACTACGTTTACGTCTTATCCCTTTGCTACGGCGACGCGGAAAGCGCCTCGACGATATTCGCTCAAAGCTCGAAAACCTGGATATCCCAACCTTACTAAATTTATTCAATCAAGAAAACACCCCTCCACCTCCAACCCCTGCTATATTGCCGGTCAGCCGGGCTTATGCCCATTATGAGCTGCCTGCTGGTATTTCCCTGGTGGCGCCCTCCAATCTTTCACCCTCTGAACGTGAAAAACTCGCCGAAATTCTTCGAACGGCCTATCGCCTGTTTACCGAAACCCTCCCTTCAAACGATTGAAATAACCAAGTAAGATTTCCTGGAGTATCTTATGTCTTCCTCAACCACTGAACAGACCTTTCTCCTTGGTCAAATAATTATTCATGATGCTTTAGAGACACCCCTCCCCTTAGAAAACACACGGGTATCGGCGCACATTCTCGGCCCGGTTGCAGCGGTTACGGTGAACCAGCGCTTTCGCAATCCACTCCCCGAAAATTCAGAATTAGAATATGTATTTCCTCTACCTCATGAAGCCGCGATCACCGATTTCGAGCTACAGATTGGCTCACGTATTATCCGTGCGGAAATCCAGGAAATTAAACAGGCTCGGCATACTTATGATCAAGCTCGTCAGCAAGGCCAGCGTGCTGGTTTGTTCGAGCAACGTCGCCCAAATTTATTTTCCCTTCAAATTACCAATGTCCAACCCGGTGAATATATCCTGACCACTATACGTTACCAGGAAATATTAAATTATCAGGATGACCAGTATGAATTTGTCTTTCCAATGGGAATCACTCCGAAATACCATAGCCCGGTCCATCCTGAAGAAGCACAAGGAGTAGATGCACCAATCGCCGAGGACCACTCACAGGTTGGCCCAGTTGAGATCGAACTGACCATTGATGCCGGGGTAGATCTTGCAGATCCAACCAGCCCATCCCACCCGATAACGATATCTCCGCGAGAGGGAAAGAGGTTGAGGGTAAATCTGAATGGTTTACACCTGCCCGACCACGATTTTGTGTTACGTTATCGCGTCGCTACAGATTCGCCGACTATAGCCAGCTGGCGTGTTTCTGGCACAGACGGAGATTATTTCACTACTTTGCTCCTGCCTCCTATCGAGGGAACCTCTGAAAATCCAATTCCGTGTGAATATATTTTTGTACTGGATCGTTCCGGTTCGATGACTGGAGAGCCAATCCGGCAAGCCATCAATGCCTTAAGGGCCTGTCTGCGTTCACTTAACGAACAAGATATTTTCTACCTGTTGCTTTTCGATGACAGGCTGGAATGGTTCGATCACAAACCCAGCCCGGTTACCGAGAAAACCATTGACAAAGCCGATCGTTACCTGAGCCAGGTTGAAGGGCGGGGAGGGACAGAAATAATCCCTGCGCTCCAGGCCGCCTTGTCATTACTTCCGGATTCCCAACGGGCTCGCTATGTAATCTTCTTAACCGATGGAGCAGTTTCAGCAGAAGAACGCGCCTTAGAAAAGGTGCACACTCTCCTTGGCGCGACTCACCTGTTCACCTTTGGTATCGGGCCATCGGTTAATCGCGCGTTTCTACTGCAATTGGCGCGCTGGGGTGGAGGCACTGCTGAATTTCTAGGCCTGGATGAAGATATTGAGGGAGCAATATTACGGTTCCAGGACCGTATCGCTTACCCCATTCTGACAAATCTGACTCTCCAAGCCAGCAACGGTAATCTCTGGGATGTTTACCCAACTCACCTCCCGGATTTGTTTGCCGGTCAACCCGTAAAAATAACCGGGCGAGTCAAAGGTAGCCCGAAAGGGGTTCAATTAACCCTCCAGGGCCAACGGGGTGGAAATAAGGTTGTAATTCACACATCCTTAGCTACATCAAGTAAAGGTACTGAACCAAACGATCAATCCACTGCGGAGCAGCTATTAGGCAATTTATGGGCGCGGGCCAGGTTAGAAGAGCTTCTTACCCAGATCGCCATCCAACCCCAAAATACTCATCGCCTGCGCGCCGAAGCGATTGGTTTGGCACTGGAACACCGCCTCCTGACCCCCTTTACTGCTTTTGTAGCCGTGGATAGCGAATCACTCCAGAGCGGACAACAACCCCACCTGATTCGGATCGCCCAACCGCTCCCTGCTGGATTGGATCTATTTGGCTTTATTGGTAGTTCTGTACAACAACCGCCCATGGCTTTTTCTCCTTCTCCAAGCGTATCAGCACCCCCAGCGATGCCCAGAACGGCTTCCCGCTCAGAATTATCCTTTGATTCGGTCGACACACCTGCCTTCTTACGTTCGCGAATTGATCGCTCTCACCCCTCGGGCAGGAGGACGCTTCACAGATTTCTCTCAGATAATTCGCAAGTAGATAAAGACCATATCCCTGAAGAAAGCTCTGGAGATTATGATCTCACAGAGGCGTCTGAGGCAGTAGCCAATAAGCACCCCGAGGCCAGTCTTCGTTGGCTGGCGCGCGCACAACAACTGAACGGCTCCTGGCAGTTGGATGTCGAGATGACTGCTGCGGCGTTGTTAGCTCTCGTTCGTCATGGCCAAACACAAAGCTCGAGCTACCTGCGCAAACAACTACAGCGCGCCTATAAATGGTTGATACAATACGCTGGCAGCGGTTTTGCAACTTTCTTGCGCGCCCTGGCTTTCAAGGAATTAGCCGCCGCGACCGGCTCCCAGGCTCACCGCCAAACCGCGCAACAGGCAGTGCAATCTCTACCAGCTCCTCAAACCGTCCTGGAAAAGGTTGCCTGGGGAATAATCCATGAACAATCCCAGCTTGATCCCTTACCTGAGTCTGCCACCACACCCGATGATCTTCGGATATTGGTATTAAGATCCGCTGGTGTGACTGTGGTTGTGGAGGAATTGTTGGAAAATCACGAAATGCTGGTCAGATGCCTGTTTGCAGCCTTGCTATAAGCCACCAATCGAGATGCCAAGACAGTCAATATTCGTTCCATATCGACCGAAAACGATTTTAAACAAGGGTAAGCGCGCTGACCATCTATTCTGGTCACGTTACAGTCCTTACCCATACATCGGTTGCCAGCATGGATGCGAATTTTGCTATTGCCGCGAACGTAAGTTTTCACCCTACGAGAATCCGGATGCTTTTGTATATGTCATCAAAGTAAAAGGGCTTCAAGGCATTCCCAATGTTGATAATCCCTCGCCTTAGAAATCGAACACCTGATTCAGCAAGAATCTCAATCAAATTAACCCCAAGGAGGCGCATGGTATAATCCTGATGAAGCATATTGATCTCACCAACATGACCAAAGCGGGAGAATGATACTAAATGAAACTACATGAGTACCAATCCAAACAAATATTTGCCAGATATGGCATCCCTATCCCGAAAGGGAGAGTAGCGGCCACCGCAGCAGAAGCTAAACAAATAGCTGAAGAATTGGGTGGCCGCGTCGTCATAAAATCGCAGGTTTTAGTAGGTGGGCGTGGAAAAGCTGGCGGCATTCGCCTGGCAAAGAATCCCGAGGAGGCTGAAAACCTGGCTACCCAAATCCTGGCGATGGAAATCAAGGGTCTCCCCGTTCGTAAAGTCCTGGTTGATGAAGCAGCCATAATTGAAAAAGAAATATATCTTGGCATCACCAACGATCGGACAGTCCGTAAACCAGTGATGATGGCCTCGTCAGCTGGCGGCGTGGAAATCGAAGAAGTAGCCCGGCAGACACCAGAAAAAATCATCCGGGTGCATATTGACCCGCTACTCGGTCTACGCGATTACCAGGCCCGCGATATTGCTGGAGGCATCGATCTACCCCGTGAACACTGGCGCTTATTTGGGCAGATTGCGCACGGTTTGTGGCAGGCTTACGTAGATTCAGACGCCACTCTGGCGGAAATTAACCCGTTAGCCATCACCTCGGATAACCGATTAGTAGCCGTAGATGGAAAGATGGTGGTGGATGATAATGCTCTCTTCCGGCATGCTGATCTGGCGGAGATGCGTGATCTGGATGTTGAAGCACCATCGGAGATCGAAGCTCGTAAGTATGGTTTGTCCTTCATTAAACTAGATGGTAATATCGGTTGTATGGTCAATGGAGCAGGATTGGCAATGACAACCATGGACATAATCAAACTATTTGGCGGTTCACCAGCTAACTTTCTGGATATTGGCGGAGGCGCAGGCGCCGATAAAGTGGCTGCCGCGTTACGCATCATCCTGGCTGACACGAATGTCAAAGTGGTCCTGTTTAATGTCTTTGGCGGCATCACCCGCTGCGACGAAGTCGCCCGGGGTATTTTGGCTGCGATTGCTGAAGTCAGACCTAAAGTACCGATGGTAGTACGTCTGGTTGGCACAAACGCTGAAGAAGGGCGTCAAATATTGGCTAATGCGAATATGATCACTGCCGAGACACTGGCAGACGCAGCCAAAAAAGCAGTTGCTGCGGTCAGGACCTGAACCAAGGGAGATGTACCGATGAGTATCTTGATTAATAAAAATACCCGCCTGTTGGTGCAGGGAATAACCGGCAACGAAGGGCTTTTCCATACCACCCAGATGGTGGCTTATGGCACCAATGTGGTAGGTGGAATGACGCCTGGCAAAGGCGGTGAATGGGTGCTGGAGGGCAAGATTCCTGTCTTCGACTCAGTCAAGTTTGCTGTCGAAGCCACCGGGGCGAACACCAGCATCATATTTGTCCCTGCCCGTTTCGCGGCAGATGCCATCTTCGAAGCAGCTGATGCCGGGATTGCACTGATCGTTTGCATCACCGAAGGCATCCCCGTGCAAGATATGATGCGCGTGCGGAACTATTTAGACCAGAAAGAAATTCGCCTGGTTGGTCCGAACTGTCCCGGTCTACTTACCCCAGGCGAAGCCAAGGTTGGGATTATCCCCGGCGACATCACTATCCCCGGACGAATCGGCGTTGTATCACGCTCAGGCACACTGACATACGAAGTCTTATATGCCTTGATGCTGGTTGGTCTGGGTGTAAGCACGTGCATAGGTATCGGCGGAGATCCCATTAATGGCACCAATTTTATTGACTGCCTGGGGATGTTCGAAGACGATCCGCACACAGATAAGGTGGTGCTGATCGGCGAAATTGGTGGTTCCGATGAAGAGAGAGCAGCCGAATTTATCGCTGACCATATGACCAAGCCCGTTGTTAGCTTCATCGCTGGTCAAACTGCACCGCCAGGAAAACGGATGGGACACGCTGGTGCGATTGTAGAAGGAGGCTCTGGTCTGGCGGTAGATAAGATTAAAGCGCTCCAGGCTATCGGTGTACGTGTCGCCCAACATCCCGAGCAAATACCCGAACTACTGGTTTAGGGAAAGACAGAAAAATCCGTCCCCAGGGATTCGAGGACGGATTATTAATACAATAGTGAGTATTCGCCACCGAAGGCGCTGGCCGATACCCGTCTAATTATTTCTTCATACGTTCTTCAATGTACCGGACAGCCTCACCGACTGTCGTGATCTTCTGAGCGTCCTCGTCGGAAATCTCACCGCCAAATTTATCTTCGAAGGCCATGATCAATTCAACGAGATCCAAAGAGTCGGCTTCCAGATCCTCGCGGAACCGGGCTTCAGGGACGATTTTACTCTCATCAACCCCAAGGAGCTCCACGATAATATCCTTGACCTCTAAAAATGTGTCAGCCATAAGTCATCCTCCTGCAGAATATTAAGCTAATTGTAACCCCGGCCTGTATTCTGTCAAGTCTGAAAACCATTGATTGACATGCTTAAGCCGGACTGGTAAGATAATTCCATCGAACAGGAACACCGTGGTATGCCTAAAGTTACGCCGATTGGCTCTCGAAAATCTGATCACATCCGTATCAATCTAGAAGATGATGTACAGTCTGGCCTGACAACAGGTTTAGAACGCTACCGCTTCAACCATCAGGCTTTGCCAGAATTGAACCTGGAAGATGTTGATCTCAGCCTACAGCTTTTTGGCAAGAAATTACAGATACCCATATTAATTTCTTCAATGACAGGAGGAACTGAACAAGCAGCAACGATCAACCTCATTTTAGCGCAGGCAGCTCAACTGACGGGTATCGCGATGGGGTTAGGCTCCCAACGCGCCGCGATCGATCATCCTGAATTAGCGCCTACTTTCCAGGTGCGTCATGTCGCACCGGATGTGCTACTCTTCGCCAATTTGGGAGCTGTACAGCTCAACTATACCTATGGTGTGACTGAGTGCCAGCGCGCGGTTGACATGATCGAGGCAGATGCGTTGATCCTGCATCTGAACGCCCTGCAAGAAGCCGTGCAGCCGGAAGGAGATACCCGTTTCGCTGGATTAGCAAAGAAGATCGAAGCAGTATGCCGGTCATTATCGGTTCCGGTCATCGTTAAGGAAGTCGGATGGGGATTCTCAGAGCGGGACGCTCGAATACTGGCCGACTCTGGTGTGGCGGCGATTGATGTCGCCGGGGCTGGCGGTACTTCCTGGTCACAAGTCGAGACCCAACGCGCCCAAAACGAGAGCCAGAAGCGCCTGGCGGCTGCCTTTATTGATTGGGGGATTCCAACTGCCGAAGCCATTCAGAATGTACGTCTTGGTGCGCCTAACCTGATCCTCATTGCCTCGGGTGGCTTACGTTCTGGTGTAGATATTGCCAAATGCCTGGCCTTAGGCGCAAGCCTGGGTGGCATGGCCAACCCATTCCTAAAAGCCGCTGTGCGTTCTTTAGACGACACGGTTTTGATTATTGAGGAAGTCCGCCGGGAAATCCAGGTGAGTATGTTCGCTGCCGGGGTGCCAAACATCACTCGACTTCAACAAACCCCGCTGTTAAAAATAAGAGGTAAATAACCATTAAGATGGCACTCGAGATATTTACACGCACGATGATTCCCGCAGTTGAGAGGGAAATGCAGCAGGTTGTCACCCGAGCAGGCGGTTTGAACACGGAGGCATTGCGTCAGATGCTGGCTTACCATATGGGGTGGGAAGGCGAGGGCGCCGGTCCAGAGGCGCGTGGCAAACGTATTCGCCCATTATTGGTTTTACTCTCCAACGCTTCCGCTGGCGGTAATTGGCGACACGCTCTGCCAGCAGCAGCCGCAGTCGAGTTGATCCATAATTTTTCACTGATTCACGATGATATTGAAGATAACAGTCCTCTCCGTCGTGGTCGCGTCACAGTTTGGGCGCAGTGGGGTATTCCCCAGGCAATCAATGCCGGCGATGCGGTATTAATTCTGGCTCACCTGGCAATACTGGGCTTAGAGGAATCCGCTTCACCCACCATCACCTTACAGGCCAGCCGCATCATATATGAAACTTGCCTCCACTTAACCCAGGGGCAGTACTTGGATATTCATTATGAAGGATCTACCGATCTGACAATCGAATCTTATTGGCCAATGGTAGAGGGGAAGACTGCCGCTTTGCTGGCTGCGTGTACTGAATTGGGTGCATTGATTGCAGAAACGTCAACGAATCGACGCATTGCATACCGTAAATTTGGGGTGCAATTAGGCAAAGCTTTCCAGGTCTTCGATGATTTTCTCGGTATATGGGGAGATGCCGCTCTGACTGGAAAACCGTCTGATAGCGATCTGGTCTCGGGGAAGAAATCACTGCCCGTTTTGTATGGTTTGGCGCAAGGAGGACCTTTTGCACAACGTTGGGCCCAAGGTGCGATTGCATCACCTGAAGTACCCGCCCTGGCCGCCCAACTGGCCAAAGAAGGCGCCAAAGACTATACGCAAGGTGAAGCAGCCAGGTTGACCGAACAAGCGTTACAAGCCTTGCAGGAAGCCGATCCCCAGGGCGAAGCTGGCCAAGCTTTGATCGAATTGGCGCATAAGTTGTTAAACCGAACTTCATAGACTTAAACTAAACAAATTCCAGGAATACCTGGTTGCCCACCATCCGACCTCGGGCAGTCAACCTGAGAATGTCACCTGTGTTGGGATCCCATTCTAGTAAACCGACCTTAATGAGACGTTCGATTTGCCGCCCATAGACATCTAACAGGGATTCTCCAAACCTGGCGCGAAAACCATCCTTCGACACACCCTCGCGGGTTAAGCGTAATCCCATCATCATCAGATCTCCTTGTTCAGTAGTGCGATCTACAGGTTGAACAACCTGCGTAGCTGGCGTTTGGGGAAAAGGTAAAGATGCCCCAGACCTGCTTCCATCTGGTAAGCAACGCTGGATGTAAGCCTGTGGCGCCAGGACATTCACAGTCCGAACGCCTCCCGCAAAACCATGCGCTCCCGCACCCAACCCCAGATAAGGTAATGTTCGCCAGTATTGTAGGTTGTGGCGGCAGGCCAGCCACGGAGTTTCCGTATCAGGGCAACCGCTCGGTAACCGATCGATATCCCTGCCTCGATTTGTGCGCGCCCAATTAGAAATTTCATACTGCTGGTAACCAGCCATTTCCAACCGTTCGCTGGCCCACTCAACCATATCTGCTGCCAGATCCACATCCGGATCCGCAATTAAACCTCGCTGCGCCCAATTGGCCAGCGGTGTGCCATGCTCTAATGTCAAAGCGTACAAGGAAAAATGCTCCGGATACAATCCCAACGCCAACTCAAGGGTATGTTGCCAGGTTTCCATCCGCTGTTGCGGCAATCCATAGATCAAATCCAGGTTAAGGTTTTTAAAGCCAGCCTGACGCGCCCAGGTAACTGACTGGATAACGTCTTGATAATCGTGCTGTCGTTCTAACAAACGGAGCTCTTCCGGATTGGCCGACTGTACACCCAGACTTAATCGGTCAATACCCAAAGACCGCAACCCGTGTAGATATACACGATTGAGAGTACCCGGGTTCGCCTCCACGGTCATTTCTAAATCGGTCGCCCAACGAAAAGCGTTTTGTAATGCCGTTACGATCTGCGTGAACTCCGGAAGGGAAAGTAAGGAAGGGGTCCCCCCACCAAAGTATATTGTATGAACCGGCAGCTGTTTTTCTGTGTTCTCCGTCAGAAATTGAATTTCAGCACATAAAGCGCGGACATATTCTGGGATCAAAGACTCCAGGCCAGAGAAAGTATTGAAATCACAATAACCGCAACGATGACGGCAAAAAGGAATATGAAGATAAAGGCTATAGAAGCTGTCGGCAGCCATCAAAGCTGGAGTATACCACGCTGGTTTGCCCTTTACCTTTCCTTGAAGGCTGGTATAATCCGTGTGTTTAGCCGCTGGCTCGGGCTTATTCACCCAACCAGCCTTCTGTTGATTGAAACGTTATGAGTCCTGAATCTACAACCAAACCGACGAAAATCTGTCCCACCTGTGGAACGCGTGTGAACGAGGATGCGGTTCGTTGCCTGGTTTGTGGCACCGATCTGACAGTTCTTGAAAAATCTATTCACCCCCCGAAAGTTGTTCAAGGCAGCCGGATGCCCGAGGTCACTTTCGGTCTCCCCGCCGCATTGGGACTATTAGCGCTTTTTCTTGGGATCGGGGCGCTGTTAGTCTATTTTGCCATGCGCCAGACAACAACACCAATTGTTCAAGCCACTGCCACACCTACCGTTACCATCACACCGACACCTACAACATCACTTACTCCGATCCCCCCTACGCTCACGTACACGCCACTTCCCAGTCCAACACCGCTTACCTACAAAGTCAAAGCCAATGACAGTTGTAGTACGATCGCCTATGCTTTCAAAGTTTCAATCCAGAGTATCGTGCTGCTAAACAACCTTCCTGCTACCTGCACTACGTTGGTAATCGGGCAGGAGCTTTTCATTCCACAACCGACTCCAACATCTACCCCTTTGCCAACCTCGACCCTGAGCGCAGCCGAAGCCACTGAGGCTGCCTGTCAGAAGGCAGATTATACCGTCCAGGATAAGGACACGCTTAGCAGTATATCACTGAACTATAATGTGCCTTCGGACGCAATCATACAATATAATGGACTGGTCAATAATATAGTTCGTTCAGGACAAAAATTAGTCATCCCGTTGTGTGAACGTAGTCAGGCAGGGGTGACGCCAACTCCCACCATCCCACCGCCCTATCCGGCAGCCAACCTGTTGCTGCCAGCCGATGGTGCAGTCTTCATGTCAATCGATGATATTGTCACCTTACAATGGGCTTCGGTTGGTACGCTACGGGAGAACGAGTCCTATGCCATTACTGCGGAAGATATCACGGAAGGCCAGGGTCGGAAGATAGTCGTGTATGTTACTGATACCAAACTCATCATGCCCTCCACCTTCCGTTCGAGCGATCCAGCTCCGCATGTAATCCGCTGGTGGATTTCTACAGTTCGCCAGATTGGCACGGACGACGCCGGGAATCCCATCTGGGATCCAGCTGGCGCGATCAGTGCGCCGCGCGTCTTTGCCTGGGTTGGCGGTTCCTCCGGCTTGCCCATTACAACACCCACAACCAATAAATAATATTGGAATCCTAGTACAAACATGGATCGGTTATGCGCAAGACAGCATGGCCATAACCAGGGATGACCTGACCCGATATCAGTGTCTGCCAGGCACACTCCCGGAGTTGCTCCGGTGTCGGAATTCCGCAGCTCTGGAATGGTGAAGCCGCGGAAACGGATACCCTCGTTTGGGTCGACACAAGAAATATCAGTAACCAACGATTTATTATTTCGGTCACCACCGCATACCTGGCCGATGGGAACTTCATCTACCTTGACTTCACTGGACTCTTTGACCAGCTTCCGTACACGTTCGCGCCAGGCAGTAGCCGGATTGCGAATTTATCGTGTAGGATCATCCTTCGCTCCTTCTCTGTTGAGTTGATTTAGAACTTCAACTTAGCAATACTCTCGGTCACGCCACGGGCAGACTTCTTCAACAAGGCAATCTCAGCCTCGGTAAGTTTATACTCAACAACTTTCTCAATGCCCTGCCGTCCTAATTGAACCGGAACACCGAAGAAAATATCATTCAATCCATATTGACCCGAAAGGTAAGCAGAGGCCGGAACAATTAAATGCTTATCTTTCAAAATTGCTTCTACCATCTGAGCCACCGCAACCGATGGCGCATAATAAGCGCTACCTGTCTTCAGCAAGCTGACAATCTCTCCGCCACCGCTACGTGTACGATCAACAATAGCTGTCAGCCGGTCAGGCGGAAGCACATCCTCCAAAGGAATACCTGCAACATTAGAGTGCCTGGTTAAAGGCACCATCTCATTGCCATGTCCACCCAATACATAGCAATGAATATTTTCCACACTGACACCCAGTTCCAACGCCACAAACGCGCGCATCCTGGCCGAGTCGAGGATTCCAGCTTGACCCACCACACGGTAAGGTTCTATCTTAGCGACTTTCATCGCCAGGTAAGACATCACATCCAGCGGATTGGTCAGGATAATCAGGATTGCATCGGGCGAAAATTTTATCGCTTCCAGCGCTGCTTTTTGAACAATTTCAGCATTGGCAAACAACAAATCATCCCGGCTCATGCCGGGCTTGCGCGGCAGACCTGCCGTGATGACCACAATATCCGATCCAGCCGTTGCGGTAAAATCATTACTACCAATCACATTGACATCCTTACCGATAACCGGCATCGACTCGAGCAGATCAAGGGCTTTCCCTTGGGGCATGCCTGGCAACACATCCACCAACACCAGGTCGGCAATTTCACGTTCGGCTAACCAGTGAGCAGTAGTCGAACCGGTCATACCAGCACCAACGATCGCCACTTTGTTCTTCATAATATATTCCTGAGGAAAAAACAGGTTTATTAGCGCCTGCGCGCAGAAAGGTTAAAGTAACTGTTCATCCAGAAAATGGTTCACCTGGATCGCAGCCACGGCGCCCATACCGGCGGAGGTTATTACCTGACGGAAATACGGATCCGTAACTTCACCAGCCGCATAAACACCCGGAATGTTCGTTTGCATCGTGCGATCCGTTACCAGATATCCCAAACCATCCATAGTTAATTGATTCTGGAATAACTGAGTGTTCGGTGTGTGCCCAATGAAAATAAACAGGCCATCCGTGGGATATTCTGTCTCAACGCCTGTAAGCACATTTTTCAAAACAACACCACGCAGAGATTGATCGCCCAGGATTGAGGTTATTATTGAGTTCCAAACAAATTTTATCTTAGGATGCGACATGGCGCGCTTTTGTAATAAAGCCTCAGCCCGCAAGGTATCGCGCCGGTGGATAACGGTCACAGTATTCGCGTAGCGCGTTAGAAATAAACCCTCCTCCAAAGCGCTATCCCCACCGCCCACAACCACGACCTCTTTATCCTTAAAAAACCAACCATCACAAGTGGCACAGTAGGAAACCCCGCGACCGGTCAATTCTTTTTCCCCCGACACATTGAGATGACGGGGAGTCGCCCCAGTAGTTATTATCAGGGACTCCGCCAGGTAAGTTGTGTTATACGTTTGTACCCGAAACGGACGATGCGATAAATCCACTGCTGTCGCGGTGTCAAATTCGATCTTTGCGCCAAACCGTTCCGCTTGCTTTTGGAATAACTCCGTTAATTGCTGGCCGCCAACCCCCTCAGGAAACCCTGGGTAGTTTTCAATAGAATAAGTTAATGAGACCTGCCCACCAAGTTCCATACCCGTTAAGACTACTGGAACAAGATCCGCTCGGGCAGTATAAAGTGCGGCGGTTAAGCCAGCAGGACCAGAACCAAGGATTAAAACCCTGACCGGAGTCACACCAGCACTTACAGCACCGCCTGGGAGATTGGATAAGTTGAATTCAAACATAACACTCTCATCCTCAAAAAAAGTATTATAAAAAGCAAATCACTCTCCATTCTACCAGATGCGTGAAAGGTTCAAAAGTTACTATAATTTCTACCGGTAATAAACAACGCAACCCGGCATACTCACGGGTTGCGTTATTACGAAATGACATCACTTGCTAAGGAACTGACAGTGTGGCTATCGGCGGTTACCACCACCACCAGAACCACGCCGATCATTCCCTTGATCACGCGGGCGCTGGGAAGAATAAGGTCGACCACCGGATGATTTCCCACCACCGCTACGCGGCCGATCACGATCTTGGGCTTCTTCAGCCGTCCAGCCTTCCAACACAGCCTGACGCGAAAGGCGGATTTTCCCTTGGGCGTCAATGTCGGTCACCATCACGGTAATTTCATCACCGAGTCGCACAATATCTTCGACCTTCTCAACACGTTGAGAGTCAAGCTGTGAGATATGGACCATGCCATCCATGTTGGGTAGTATTTCCACAAACGCGCCGAAGTCTGCCACACGGACCACCTTGCCTGTGTAAATTCGCCCGACCACAGCCGTCTCGGTTAAGCTTTCAATTCGTTCACGCGCTTTCCGAGCCCTTTCACCATCCGAAGCGGCAATATATACCGAGCCGTCATCACCAATATCAATCTTGGCACCGGTCTCTTCCTGAATACTGCGAATCATCTTACCGCCTGGGCCAATAACTGCCCCAATTTTCTCCACCGGGATACTGATCCGGGTAATCCGAGGGACATGAGGCTTAAGGTCGGGATGCGGCTCTGGTATAACCGCCAGCATCTTATCCAGGATCGCCAACCGACCGACTCGAGCCTGTTGCAATGCCTTCGACATGATCTCAGAGGTTATTCCTTTGATCTTGATATCCATCTGCAAGGCAGTGATCCCCTGGGTTGTTCCAGCTACTTTGAAGTCCATATCACCCAGGTGATCCTCAGCTCCCAGGATATCCGTCAGGATTGCATAGCGATCACCCTCTTTGATAAGTCCCATCGCCACGCCAGATACTGGCGCCAGAATGGGTACACCTGTATCCATTAACGCCAGCGTCGAACCACAAACAGACGCCATGGAGGTCGAGCCATTGGAAGATAACACTTCCGAAACCAGTCGCATGGTGTATGGGAATTCAGGTTCAGGTGGGATGACGGGGATCAGCGCGCGCTCTGCCAGTGCTCCATGTCCAACTTCCCGGCGTGAAGCCCCACGCAGCATTTTCACCTCACCTGTTGAGAAGGGTGGAAAATTGTAATGGTGAATGTATCGCTTCGTCTCGGCAGGAGATAAACCTTCTATCTCCTGGGCTTCCTTCGGTGTTCCCAGGGTGGCCAGCGTTAAAACCTGTGTTTCGCCACGAGTAAACAAACCAGCGCCATGGGCGCGCGGACTGACACCCACTTCACACCAAATCGGGCGGATATCCGTCAAGCCGCGCCCATCGGGGCGAATCCCTTGTTCGAGAATGCGTCGGCGGACGACTGTTTTGTACACATCGTCAAAGGCTGATTGCACCATCGGGATTAATGTCTCATCTTCACCCGCTACCCCCGCCTGGATAGCATTTTTTAGCTCATCAATGGCCTTGTTCCGCTCAGCTTTCTCATATATCTGGCTAAGGATTTCATTTAGTCGCCCCGTTGCCTGTTCGGTAACGGCTGCGTTGATCGCCTCGGCAACTGCATATGGAACATAAGCTCGCTTCGGTTTTCCAATTGCGGCTGCCATTTGTTCTTGAACATCAATCAAAGGCTGGATGGCTTTGTGTCCGAAATCTAAAGCCGCGATCATCGTAGTTTCAGAAACCTGGTTTGCACCACATTCGACCATCAAGATGGCATCCCGAGTCCCCGCCAACCGTAGATCTAAATTGGATTTTTCCAGTTCAGAATATCCAGGGTTCACTACGAATTGTCCATCAATCATCCCCACCCGCACAGCTCCAACTGGACCGCCCCAGGGCACATCCGAAATCATCAAAGCGGCGGAAGCAACATTCACGCCCAAGATATCGATGGGTGTTTCTCCATCCGATGAAAAGGCATAAAATACGACCTGGACATCGTTACGTAAATCCTTGGGAAAGAGCGGTCGTAGCGGACGATCAATCAGGCGCGCGGTCAGGATCGCATCCTCAGAGGGTCGGCCTTCACGCCGGAAGTAAGAGCCCGGGATGCGTCCCCCGGCATACATTCGTTCTTCATAATCTACTGTCAAAGGGAAAAAATCTATGCCTGTGCGAATCTCCGGCGCCATCGTGGCAGCCGCGAAGACCATCGTATCGCCAACGCGTAGAGTCACCGAACCACCGGCCTGCCCGGCAAGCTTCCCCGTCTCAAAGGTAAACGTCAGTTTACCAACTGAGGTATTAAATTGTTTTCCTTCTGGTACCATTTTTCCTCCTGGTACTCGCCCACCTAGTCAGGAACTGAAAGCCGCCGACAACTGCCTTTCCAAGAAGTTATCACCGCCTTTCAATGCCTAACCGGCAGGCGAAATAGTTTTTAAAAAATGAGTAGATGGGAGACCTGCGCACCATCTACTCTGGTGTACGATCCTACTTGCGGCGGATACTCAAGCGATCTGTTAGCGCCATATAGCGCGGGAAATCTTTCCGCCGAATATAAGCTAATAAACGCCGGCGCTGACCTACTAACTTCAACAATCCCCGGCGAGAGGATTCATCATGCGAGTTCACCCGCAAGTGATCAGTTAATTGGTTGATGCGGGTCGTTAAAATTGCTACCTGCACCTCCGGAGAACCGGTATCGCCCTGGTGACGAGCAAACTCCTCGATCACCTTGCCTTTCGCTTCTTTATCAATCGCCATGACGTCTGCAAACTCCTTTCAAATAATAACCAGGCAGGTCTCCATTCCAGCAGCCAGCAGCCTGCGCCAACCACCAGAGGGTCAAGTCAGTGGACGGATTATACCAAAAAGCTACGTTCACGGCAAGCCTTACGAGTATCTTGTTGACCTTCCTAACGACGCACGTTTACGAATCGCTAATGGTGTTCGAGTGTATGTTGTAATCGAGTATACTCCTGGTAACGGGTGGCGGTAGATGCTTAATGTTGGGCGGCTTGAACCACATCAGAGAATCCACTGAAACTCAACACCATTCACAGGTAAGGACATAATGGACTTTTTCGAAACTATCAGGCAAAGAAGAAGCATCCGCTCCTATACAAACGAAGAAGTGACTGAAGAAGAAATAAAGATCCTTCTAGAAGCGGCAATACGTCCACCCTCAGCCTGCAATCGTCAAACCTGGCGTTTCGTGATTGTCAGAAAACCAGAGACGATCGAGGTTCTATATAGAAATAAAATTATTTGAATGCACCTGTGGGCGACTTCGCATATGTCCCTCAAGAGCAAAGTCAATCAATCGCAAAATCAAATCCCGGCTGTTCGATTAGCAATTAATCCTCTTCGTATCCCCGTGGAACAGATTGTTTCTGAACACATCGGGCGGCAATGGGCAATCATAGATGCCAGAGATATGACAGAGTTTGCCTGTCATCCCTGTGCCATCCTTTCGGATGGTGCCTATTCCGTATTTGCAAAATTTAGTGAAGCGGCGAACGGATTAGAACAGTTCGAGATTGAGCTGGCAGGATTGCGGCTCCTTCGTGAACGTTCAGGCATCCTTACGCCCACACAAATCGGCATAATTCCGGTTATAGGTGGAAACATCCTGGTTCTTGAAACTGTCCGGGCTGTTGATAGAGCCCCTCGCCACTGGCGACAAATTGGACAAACGCTTGCCCGTATTCATAAAATCAAGTGGGATCGTTTCGGTTTAGAAACAAATGGCTACTTTGGGCCTCTTTACCAGGAGAACACCCCAATGAGCGACTGGCCAACATTCTATGCGGAACGCCGGCTTTGGCCAGGTTTGAGATTGGCGATTGATTCCGGTAATATGCCTCCTGGAGTAATCCGGCAAGTCGAAAAGCTCATTTCACGCCTTCCCGATCTTTGCGGCTCCGAAACAGTACCCTCGCTCCTGCATGGCGACGCTCAACAAAACAACTTCATCAGTACCGAGATGGGAGCGGTTGTTATAGATCCTGCCGTTTACTACGGGAATCCAGAAATGGATCTTGCATTTATCGATTATTTCCAAACAGTGCCGGAGGATGTTTTTGATGGCTATCAGGATGAACTGCCCATTGATCCGGGATTTAGGGAAAGGCGTGATCTGTGGCGCGTATGGGGGTACCTGGCAGCCGTAACAGTCGAGGGTCCCAGCTATTTAGGCAAGTTAATCGAGGCTGTTCAAAAGTATATATAGCTCTCTTCTGGTATGGATCGGCTGGTAGATTGGACATGGAACAATTTATGAAAACCATTATATTACGCCCGGTCAAGCCGTAACGCGATTTCGGGCAGCTCGCAGCCTGGTGTTCAATCCTTGAGGATGAGCCAACTTCAGAACCTGATCTCAGGGTAGATTACGTAGAGCATGGGGAGCGGATTGTCCGGTTGATTGTGGTTGAAAATGAACCGGGGGAACTGCTGGGATTTATTTGGGTCGTTCGCAGTCGTTTTGAAGCAAGCTGGGTTTATTTTTACCTGATTGTTAAGCCGGAGAAGCGTGGGCAAGGGGTTGGTCGCCGGTTGTATGACGATTTGGTGCAAGCCGTGGTCAAGACACAGCCACCGGCACCATGGCAGCGATGAGCGCCATTGACCGTAAGTTGGGTTATAAGCAGATGCCGGGATATTTCTCGATGGAGAAAATACTTGAATAAGACGGATGAGAGTTGGTCGACAACAAGCTTATACACGGTGGGTATTAATGAAAAGAAGATCGTTGAAGCAATCGAACGCATTCACGACCGTACCTACCAGAATATCCACAGTATTCTAATCGTGAAAGATGGCATGCTCGCTTTCGAGCAATACTTCGATGGCTATGCATGGGACTACAACAGCGATCGATTTCGAGGAGAATTCACCCATTTTGGAATCGACACGCTTCAGAATCTGGCTTCAGTCACCAAAAATTTTACCTCTGTTCTGACGGGCTTTGCTATTGATTGCGGTTTCATCTCAGGAGTACAGGAAAAGGTATTTACATTCTTCCCCGAGTATGCGGGTCTGACTCGAACTACGCGATTGGAAAAAATTGCACCGTATTTATATTTATTAGAATAATAATTCTGCACCCTGGAATCGTCAAGTGACGCTCGTGTAACCTACCTCATAACCGCTTTGGTTTACCAATTAACTCATAATGAAATCCTTGACCTGGAGTCGACTCCAAGTGATAAACTATCAATTAGAGGCATATGAGGAGCGCAGGGTTGCCAATTGAAGCGCCGATTGAGTATGTGGGACTGGTTCAATTGGGCGACCACATCATCGAAGCTCGGAAAGAGATCCTGGAAGAGCAGCGGGAACTACTAGCAACCAGGATGAAAGAAATGCAATAAACTCTGCACATCCTGGATAACAAAATTGCAGTATATGAAAACGCAGTTTTGACAAAAGAGAAGGGAATATTTCGAACGGAAGATCAAGTTTCAGAAATCATTTGATTGACACGAAGAAAGGAGTCTGGAAAATGAAAAAGCGTCAACTTGGAAAAAGCGGGCTGGAGGTTTCAGCCCTTGGGCTCGGCTGCATGAGAATGAGCTATGATGAAGACCCGCTTCCCGACAGGCAGGAGATGATCTGTTCTTCACGCGGCGGTTGACCGTGGCATCACCTTCTTCGATACGGCTGAAGTCTATGGTCCATTCATCAACGAAGAACTCCTTGGTGAAGCACTTTCTCCTTTCCACGGACAGGTGGTGATTGCCACTAAGTTCGGTTTCAAACACGATTCTCAAAAGGGGCCCAGCCCAAGGGTTGGCCTGGACAGTCGGCCAGAGCAAATTAAGCGCGTGGCCGAGGCTTCGCTCAAGCGCCTGCGGATCGAGGCCATAGACCTGTTTTACCAGCACCGGGTTGACCCGGCCGTGCCCATCGAAGACGTGGCAGGAGCAGTCAAGGAACTGATTCAGGAGGGCAAGGTTAAGCGCTTCGGCCTTTCTGAAGCAGGAGTAGAAACCATCCGTCGCGCACACGCAGTCCAGCCAATCACGGCCGTCCAGAGCGAATACTCGCTATGGTGGAGAACCGTTGAGGAGGAAGTCCTGCCTGCCTGCGAGGAGCTCGGGATCGGCTTCGTGCCATTCAGCCCGCTGGGCAGGGGCTATCTCACGGGAAAGATCGACGAAAACACGACCTTCGCCAGCGCTGATATCCGCAGCCGCCTCCGTCGCTATACGCCGGAGGCGATGAAAGCAAACCGGGTGGTCGTTGATCTGCTTGCCAGGATCGGAGAACAGAAGGGTGCGACACCGGCTCAGATCGCGCTCGCCTGGCTGCTCGCTCAGAAGCCGTGGATTGTTCCCATCCCGGGCAGCCGGAAGCTCGGGCGTTTGGACGAGAACATCGGCGCACTTGCTGTCGAACTCAAGCCCGACGATCTGCAGGAGATCAACAGTGCCATTGCAAAGATCACGGTACTAGGGGATCGGTATCCCGAAAACCAGAAGCAGATGACTGGTCGCTGAGCAAGGCGATGCATGAGGTGAAGATTTGGGTTGTCCGCCACGGCGACGACCTCTACATCCGATCAGTTTACGGGCACACCTCTGCCTGGTTCCGTGGCACTCAAATGCGCCACGAAGGCCACACCCAGGCTGGCGGCGTTGACAAAGACGTCAGTTTCGTGGACACCGATCCCGATATCAACGACCAGATCGACGCCGCTTACCACATAAAGTACCGCCGCTACGCGGCAGGCATTATCTGCACCATTGTGAGCCCTGAGGCACGCTCCGCGACTATCAAACTTGTGCCGCGCTCAATAAGCACTTAGTTCTTGAGTACTCAACTAGACCCATAACACTGGAGAGAGAAGGTAAGAAAATATGAAAACCAAGCGTTTAGGACGCTCAGGCTTAAAGGTTTCAGAAATCTGTCTTGGTACGATGACTTTTGGAAACCAATGTGATGAACCGACTTCACGCGCCATTATGGACAAAGCGTTCGACTGTGGGGTCACCTTCTTCGACACCGCGGATGTTTATCCAATAGGCGGTACGGAGGAGAGCAAGGGCCGCACTGAAGAATATATCGGCAACTGGCTCATAGGGCGGCGCGAACAGATCGTGCTGGCGACCAAGTTCTTTGGACAGATGGGCGCGGGTCCCAATGATCTTGGCGGATCGCGCAAGCATATCTTCCAGGCGGTTGAGGCCAGCCTGCAGCGTTTGCAGACCGACTATATCGATCTGTATCAGATGCATTTTCCCGATTTTGACACACCGCTCGATGAGACGTTGAGGGCGCTGGATGACCTGGTTCATAGTGGCAAAGTGCGCTATATCGGCTGCTCCAACTATCCCGCCTGGTTGCTGGTTAAAGCGTTGTGGATCAGCGATAAACTGGGACTGGCGCGCTTCGATTCTGTTCAGCCGCGCTACAATGTTCTGTTCCGTCACATTGAAGCGGAACTCCTCCCACTGGCTCTGGATCAGGGGATCGGTGTGATTAGCTATAATCCGCTGGCAGGCGGGGTGCTCACCGGGCGCTATCAAGCCGGACAATCTGTCCAGGAGGGAACCCGCTTTGCACTTCAGAATGCCGGGCATCTCTATCGTGCTCGTTACTGGCAGGAGGCGCAAATGCAGGCCGTGGACCAGCTCAAGCAGTTGTGTGATGAGCGCAAGGTGCCGATAACGCAGGTGGCTCTCGCCTGGGTGTTGAAGCAGCCAGCCATTTCCTCAGCTATCGTGGGCGCGAGTAAAGCTGAGCAGCTTGATCAATCGCTGCCCGCCGTTGATCTCATCCTCGATGAGCAACTCCTCGCAGCCTGCGATGATATCTGGTACCAGCTCCCCCGTGAGCACAACAAAGATATTGCTTTCCGCTAGCTCTGCCAGGAGAAGCCAATTTTAGAGAACCTTTTCAAATGGTCATCCGATTTCCAGGAATAACCCGGTAGGAGAAAACAATGGAGTACGTTCGACTAGGATCAACAGGTATGAAGGTCTCGCGCATCTGCCTCGGTTGCATGGGATTCGGGGACGCGGAGCATTGGGTTCACAAATGGGTGCTCAACGAGGAAAACAGCCGGCCGATCATCAAGAAAGCCCTCGAGCTGGGGATCAATTTCTTCGATACGGCCAACGTCTATCCATTGGAAAGAGTGAGGAGATCCTCGGACGCGCTTTGAAGGACTTCGCGAATCGGGAGGAGGTCGTCATTGCCACCAAGGTACATGGCAAAATGCATGACGGACCAAATGGCTCCGGGCTGTCGCGCAAGGCGATCCTGAGCGAGATCGACAAAAGCCTGAAGCGGCTTGGGACGGATTACGTGGACCTCTACCAGATCCATCGCTGGGATTACCAAACCCCAATCGAGGAGACGATGGAAGCGCTGCATGACGTGGTGAAGGCCGGCAAGGCCCGATACATCGGTGCCTCCGCCATGTTCGCGTGGCAGTTCCAGAAGGGGCTGTATGTCGCTGAGAAGCATGAGTGGTCTCGCTTCGTCTCGATGCAAGATCATATGAACCTCATTTACCGCGAAGAGGAACGGGAGATGCTGCCGCTCTGCCGCGAGGAGAAGATCGGGGTGATCCCGTATAGTCCCCTCGCATCGGGAAGATTGACGCGTGACTGGTCGTCGGAAAGTACGCTTCGTTCCGAAACCGATCAAATCGCGAAATTCAAATACGATGCGACGGCCGAAACCGATCGACGGGTCGTGGAGCGGGTCGCGGAAATCGCGGAAAAGCATGGGGTTCCGCGCGTTCATATTACAATTGCCTGGCTGTTACAGAAGGAGCCGGTGATTGCGCCTATCGTGGGGGCAACGAAGATCACGCATTTGGAAGATGCTATCGGCGCTCTGTCCGTTAAACTGACTCAGGAAGATATCGCATCCCTGGAAGAGCCGTATGTGCCGCATCGCATCGTTGGTCATCAGTAAATAATGTGACAACTATCAAATGAACGTATGCCGCGGACCGATTAATTAGGCCTTGTCCGAAGTTGAACGAAGACTTAACGATCGCGCAGCGGGTCAGCGATGTAGCCGAAGTCCGCGAATTACCCATGGCGCAGGTGGCTTTAGCCTGGTTACTCTTCAAACCGGTCGTCACAGCCCCAATTGTTGGCGCAACCAAGCCTCATCACCTGGATGATGCCGTTGCTGCTCTCTCTATTCAGCTCACCCCAGATGAGATCCACCATTTGGAAGAAGCCTATCAGCCACATCCTGTAATCGGTTTTTCGTAACTCGCCAAAACTGGCAGCGCTTTGGGCGGCTGTGAGAACCAGCTTCGATCCCATGTCAGGGCAACCTGACCGTTGGAAACGATCAAGTTAATCCCTCTGCTCAAAACGCAAACCAGCCAGAAATCCCTGGATATCAAAAGGATTCTGACTGGTTTTGTCTAATATTTGTGCCCCCACGGGAGTACCGTACGTTAATTGGTCTTATTTGTGAAAGAGTGGAAGATCAATTTCACCTGGCGTCTCGTACCAGTCTCACATAGTTGTTGATCCGGATGGCGTCTCCTTGCGGCCCGAATCCATCTGGGTAATCCAACGGATCACCCGCCTTCGGATCGCTGCGTTGAGCGCCAGCGCCGTGGACATCCATCCAGATGCCGAACATCTTGCCCATCGCCCGCCCGAAGGGGATGTATACCGCCTCACCACCGGCGTTCCTCGCTGCGCCGACGTGAGTCGTGGATGACCAGTAATAGCCATAGTCGTTCTGACCGGCTTCATTCGTGATTGGGGTGCATTTGAACACCGGGTCAAGCGCTGGCGAGTTCGTCACCGCGGGGGCGCGGGTGTAATCCACGATACTCTGCAATTCCTTGGCGTTCGGAAGGCGCCAGTCGTTGTGACCGAGATAGTTCTCTGCATTCTTTTCCTGAACCCAGGCCAGCGCATGCTCCCAGTCCATCACGACGCCGCTGTCATCTTGAGACCACATCAGCCGGGTCGCCTCATCCGTCACTGTGCCGTCGCTGTTATCCTTGAACCTGTTGACGCCGTAGGCGGGGTTCCCCCGAACATAGAGCACATAAAAATTCGCCTCTGTCCACTGGCCGTAGGCGATCGCCGGCGGGTAACCCTTGATGCGGCCGTCTGCAAAGTTCACACCGAACATGGTTTGCAGCATAAGGAAGGTTTTACCCGCGTATTGGGTTGATGTGGCAAATTGAGCATCAATGATCCGCTCGCCCGAATCAATATCGCCGTAGCCAAACTTGAAGTAGCGCGTGTCAATGAACGGCGTCAGTTCAGATGTATCGGTGCTCTCCGGACGTGGATCCGTACCGTTGAAATTCATAAGCGAATACAGCTCTTTGATGGTGGGCAGTCGCCAGTCACTGTAACCGCCCACCGTCACGTTGCTCGTGCTCGCCACCGCCTCGGCTAGGGTGAGTTTGTCGGCCTCGTTTATTGTGCCGTCGCCATTGAGATCAGGGGACTGAGTCCACATCAGCCCAGTGACCATATCGCTGATGGTTCCATCGCCATTGTCACGATAGCTGGGCGCGTTGCCAGTGAACTGAGCATCCTGACCGTAGAAAGATTCACCTTCAACCGGGGCGGTAATTTCCTCGCCGTTACTGTTCCAGAACGTGTTCTGACCTGTGTCGACGATGGGGTACGATCCCACTGTCGCCGGGGCGCACTCGACAGTCGACATCGTCACAACCCGGCTTTGGTAGACCACCCAAAGCGCAAGCACGCCGAGAACGGCTACCAAGAACAGCCCCAAACCAATTTTTCCTGAAATACCCATTACTCGTTTCATAATCATCTCCTTTGCAAGTCTAATTGAATATTGTTAAAAGCAACTCATGATTGAAAGGCTTTTATTTCTTGGAAAATTAAGCCAAACCTTGTATAATTGTAGACATAGAGTGCTATTGTACTAACGCCAGTAATAGACAGTGTCTATTATATTCGGGCGTGATGATTTGTCAACCCGATATAGAGGAACCGGTCAAGATAGGATGAAACGATTGAACGAAGCAAAGGCAGACCCCAAAAAAGTTGATCGCCGAATCATGCGCACACGCCAGGCGCTGCGCACTGCGCTGATGCAGTTAATTCAGGAAAAAGGGTTCGATTCTATTTCTGTGGAAGAAATTACGGATAAGGCAAACCTGGGACGCGCAACCTTTTATCTGCACTATAAGGATAAAGAAGACCTGCTGCTGGAAGAATTTCGGGATATTGCCAGGAACAGGGTACAGATGCTTTCCGAGGCTCCGCTTTTAACCTGGAAATCGAAATTAGAAAGCCTGGGGCTCTCCGATAGTGACACACTCAGTATGCCCCTCTTCATGATTTTTGAACATGCCGCCCAAAATGCTGACTTATATCGAATCTTGCTGAAACACGAGGGTTCGCTGCAAATCAGGGCCCAACTCGGTGAGATTGCCATTCAAGCAATCTCTGAAATTTTCAAAAAAAATGAATCTCTGGCAAATGAGCATGGAGTACCAGTGGAATTGGTGGCCGCTTATTTCAATGGGGCACTGGAGCAAAGTTTAAAATGGTGGCTGGAACATGAAACTTCACTGGATCCAATTCGTATGACCAGAATTTTCCAACGATTGTTTTTTCAAGGTTTTATGAAAACTTTGGAAGCAGAAAAACCGAAATCCGGGTAATTCGGCAGGTAACTGAAAGCGCTTTGCGCTCACAACAAACCATAGAAACATCTTTGACAAAGCACTAAAAAATAAGGAATGATATGAAATCGATCTCTTTATGTTGGATGGATGGTAAAACCGTTGCACTGACCACCAGTTGGGACGAGGGTGGGATTGCAGACCGCCAGCTCGTTACTATTTTGAATAAACACGGTCTTAAGGGGACGTGGAATTTATGCAGCGGAAGATTGGGGATTGATCAAGGTCATTCTGGTTGGGACAATGTTATTGGTCCAGAGGAAGTCAGGCAGTTGTATTATGGTCATGAGGTCGCCTGCCACTCCGTAACCCATCCCTCTCTGGTAATGATGCCTGATAGCATCATCTTTTCCGAGGTGATCGAAGACCGGCGCAGGTTGGAAAACCTGACTGGATATCCTGTGAAAGGGATGGCCTTACCCTTTGGCTCACCGATCAACGTGTAATGGCGGTATTGCGCCAGTGTGGAATCCTAAATGCCCGTGGGGTTGCGCCAAAACGGGATTTTCAACTGCCAGTGGATTTTCTTAATTGGCAGCCGACCTGCCATTTCAAGGATCATCTTGAAAGAAATTGGGATGAATTTGTTCGTATCAAATTTGAGGGGCCAAAGTTGTTCTATCTCTGGGGACACAGCTGGGAATTTGATAGTGATCAGAACTGGGACTCCATCGAAAAATTCTCTGCAATTGCTGGAACAGATGGTGAGATCTGGCATGCTACCAATTAACAGATTTATGAATATGTAACAGCCTGGTATAACCTGATCACCACCATTGAAAAAACGGTTCTCTATAATCCTTCGAGCGTCAAACTATGGTTCCGTATGGATGGCGCGTTGAACTGCATCGAACCGTGTCAACTGGTCCAATTGGGCACATGACCCTGGAATATTATTATTTGGATTAATCGCCCATGATGGCTCGCGTATTTGGGGGTCCTGATTGGCTTACGTTGGCACCGATTGCCGTCACCTAGCGCGTGCCGTCAGGCGTATGCGCATCCAACGGGAAGGAATACTAGATGCGCGCCTTATCGTAACACAGATCGACTTTGTTGATGAAACGGGGGGCGTAATAAAGAACTCCTGTCCTATTTCATGAATAGGACAGGAGTTCGACCAGTGCCCCCACGGGGGTACTGTACGTAAACCCATCTTATTTGTGAGAGGGTCTTGCCTGCAGCAACTGGGAAATCGCCTTCCAAAGATCGGGCAAATCCAATGCCTCACCAAACTGCTCCACCCAGAAGCGGATACGCTCTTTATCCAAATTGGGATGACTCGCAGCGATAGACTGGATATCCGTCAGGTCTTTCGTCCGGTGTGCGATGGCTTTCATGATGATCAAATCTTCCGGAGTTGGTAAGCGCAGTTTGAGCGAACCGATTTCTACTATCGTGCTTCGCTCCACCATTTCAACTTCAAATGGCAGGATGCCCAGGGAAAGATCGATATCTATGCCACTGGCATTGTGCCGCAGCAGCAGCACCCGGCTTTTGCGAGCGAAAGCGATGGGGTCAGAAATTCGCGGTTCAATTCCTTGTTTGGCTGCTTCGGCAAGTAGCCTGGGAATATCTTCGAAACTGAGCAAGAAAACAGCATCCAGGTCAACCGTAAAGCGAGGCGTGCCTAAAAGACTGACTGCCACCCCGCCAACAATCACCCCCCGGTCATGAAACTGCGAGAGCAGCCTTTGCAAAGCCTGGATTGGGGCTAGTAAAGGGGTTATGCTTTCGGAAGTTGGTTGGCTGCTTTTTCTTTTAGCTTTGCCCATCGTTCAAAAACTCCGGCTTCGCTGGGGTCTTCTCGCAGCAATCCCAGACCTTTGGCCATCGCATAAGCGGTGTTTAACTGCCGCCAGCGTAATTCGAAAGAAGCGGTTCGCCGTTCCTCTGTTACAACAGCTTCAACTTGAGCCCAACGGGCCTGGTAAGCTTTTAAGTCATCTTTTAATGTCATATAACCATTATAGCATGGCGGTTAACGAAAACAACCGCCTTATCAGCGATTGTTTTGGTGTGCCCCTACGAAGACTTGAGTCGAACTACGCGACCCCGATTCTAAAGTGGGCAACTCTTTTACAATGTATTGAAGAAAGGCAAAAGGTGAGTTTAGCTCACAATCGATGATTTTGCCTTGCCCGTCAATTATAAACTGCTTGACTAAAATCTGTAAGAGGGTTGATCGCTCCTTTTCTCCCAGACGCTCATAAAGAAAATTAATCCGGGTCATCAATAGCAAGGCTGCGTCCAAATCATCCACTCGCACCAGGGTCTCCCGCTCGAGTTCAGTTATACTAACCTCGGTTCGTAAAACTTTTTCTTGCCACTCTTTTCGCAATTGATCATATGTCTCCTCACTGATTTTATTGGTTATCAGCAACCGGCCAAGCCGACTTTCTTCTTCCTTCAACCGAGACAATTGCCGCTGAAGACCGGCGACAGTCTCATCCCGATCTTCATGAGTAACCTTTTTTATCTGTGTCTGGTAGACTTTTTGAATTAACGGCACTTTAACTAGATCGATCCCAAACCGGTGAATCCACTCTGGAATCTGATCATCAACTATCTTGCAAGGGATATGGATTTTTTTACCCTTCACTTCTGTACTGGTTATGTAGTAGGAGTAACTGCGCGTGCAGCCGCTGGGAGTAGATCCAATCATTTTGTAACGCTTGCCATCTTCTTTTAACCAGACAAGACCGCGCAGCAAGTAATGATGGACTTTATTGCGGGATTTATTGTCGTCATGTTGGTGAAGGATAGCAAGTCCCTTTGTGTAATTCTCTATGGTGATGATCGGCTCCCATTGCCCTTGAACTTCTCCCATTTTGATTCCAAAACGATCAGAGACGCTCCAACCAGCATAGAAAGGATTATGGAAGATCCTATGGAGGCGGTTGTTGGCATATAAACGCTTGCCAGTTTCGGGGTCGTTCCAGGCCCAGGGACGCCCACTGGCGCGTGTATACCCTTTCGCAACCAGTTCTTCACAAATTTGGATCAGGGTATACTGTCCACTCAACAACAAATCCCACGCGTACTTGAGAACTGCGCTGGCTTCAGGATCAATTTCCACCCAGCGTTCATATTTATTGCTACTCACCAACCGTTCTTTGTTGACATACCCATCCGGCGCTTTTTGTGCCCACCCACCAGCTCGAAGCTTGGCTTCCATGCCATCCGCTGTACGTTGGCGTAAGACATCCACTTCCCGCTGTGCCATACCCATCTGGATCAGGAACATGAAGAAACCATCTGGTGTCTCAGGCATCAGGCTGGGCATATGAGCTACCCTGATTTTGATCCCTAAACCCATCAACCGAGTAGCGGCCTGCAATCCTTCCACAGTGTTTCGGCCAAAACGGTCGGCTCGATATAACCCCAATTGTGAAAAGTGACCAGCTTCAGCATCCGCTATCATCTGCTGATAATCTGCACGATTAGTAGTTGTGCCGGAAAGCATATCTTTGTATTCGCGCTTCAAAGGCAGATCGGATGATACGAGTAACTGCTCCTGGATTCGCTGCCTCTGCATAGCAAATGAACGCTCCGGGGTTTGCTTATCCTCGTCGCTTACTCGCAAATAAGTGGCCCACCCAGGGGAATTCAATCGCTCAGTCAAGAGAAACTCCCGAAAAACATCACTGAATGCTAAGGCATGTCCAACTGCGCGTCAAGTGACGCTAGTGTTACCTAACTCTGAATCATATTCGGAAGATGAAGACTCTATGGATTGACAATCAATGACCTGACCACTCATAAACTGTTGAAGCTGATCCAGTTCTTCTTGGGTGAGAACAGCTAACAGCAAGCGCCCAACCTCAAGTACCCGTTTGACTTCATCAACCGTCACAATGGATTCACCTGAGTTATCTTCAATAGATTTAGAAGCCATCTTCATCTTCCGAACAGGTAACGCGAACAGGACTCATTCGATAGCAGAATCCTATCGGAAGAAGGTAGAGGCGTCTCGGCTTGAGTTAGCCGTAAGTTTGCTATTGAACGGGGATTCTTAGAAAGCCAGCGGCCTGGTGAGTCTTAAGGCAGTAGCCACGATTAAACGGGGTGAGATAGGTCCAATTGGCCATCGTTGTTCATCGGAGACCTGGGTGAACCAGGCTTCGGTATCATCATCGTAAGCCAGTGGATACCAGTTGATCCATTGCTCGACTTCCGGATCAGCCAATTTCTCAGGAACAGGATACCAGATTGCCGTTTCATACGATTGAACTTCACGATCAATCGTCTTGCTGGCAACCCTGATCAAGAACATCCGCTTGCCAATCGGAGCCAGGCAGGTATCTCCGGGTTGTGGCTTTTTATGCAGATCGAAGATAATCCGATCCCCCATCAAAATACTCGCCTGGGGAATATCGCTCATAGCGATGAGTGCAAATACGGTATCTGGAGCTGCGCCAGCAAATACGCTGGCAAAGTGACCATGATTCTGGGGAAAATCGAATACCTCGCCATACTCCCGTATCTTACCGGTTATTGGTACTTCGATAACAATCTCGGCGGAACCGGCGCGTTCAATCAAGCGGATGAAAAAGCCGGATTTTGGATCGCGCGCAAAGTATAGATAACCCTTTTCATGAAGCGCTTCCAGTGTCTTGTGGGCAGTGGGCAAGGTAACGCTGAACTGATCAGCGATTTCTTCCAGACGCGGCGAACTCTC
>CAYGZL010000053.1:0-78597 GCA_964354345.1 uncultured Anaerolineaceae bacterium
ACGATCTCCAGGATGTTCTCGAATGGTGTATCTCGTCCGCACTGGTCGCCTGTAGAGAGTACAAAACCGCCCTTACCTCCAGCGGCCAAAAGCGCTTGCAGACTGGCACGGCGCACATCGTTCACAGAGCCATAGCGCATGATTTGCGTGGTGTGCAGGTTCCCCATGAGCGCCAGCTTGTGTCCGAAGCGCTGCTTGATCTCGGTCAGATCACAATCGCCCATCGGAGGGATTTCAAGCGGGTTGACGTAATCCAGCTCGGTTTCGTTGGCGCAGGCTTCCACCAGATAGCGTTCCTTACCGCAGGAATGAATACCACACAGCACGCCTGCCTGGCGGCACAGGTGCGTAATTTTCTGCAAGGTGGGCAGCGAAAGCTTACGAAATAATGTGGGCGATTGGAGAGTGATCGAACCACTGCCGCCCGTTAAGATCGATTCAACGCCAGCCTCAAGTGCCATCTCCAGGCGCTGCAACTCGTGTTTTTCATACATATACACCAGTTCAGCGAATAGATCTGGGTAGTCGTAATAAGCATAGGTGAGTGCAGCCAGGTTGCCCTCGAAGAAAGAAACGAAGCTCTGGAAGCCGGGCACGCCAATGTAAACGCAAATCATCCCAGCCTCGCCCATGGCCGCCTTTTGCTGCCAATAGGTTGTAGCGTCGAAGGAGGTCACCCCAGAAAATAAATGACGAATTTTCTTGAAATCTGCTTTGAAATTTTTAACGATTTTCTCGGTAATCCAGGAGGGATTATCGTTTGGACTGGTGATTTCCTGAATCAAGTCGCCGTCTGGGGTATGGTAGATCGTACGTACAACCCACTTTTCTGGGCTGCGAAGTAGGATGTGTTTCTCCTCCCGGACATCACTTTTCAACTTGAAATCGAGAGTGCCATTAAACATCCAACCATCAATACCGAAGAATTTGACTGCATTGATGTAGGCAAAGGTCAGGGAGGGATTCTCATTTACCTCGATCTCCCAAAAGGGTTTACCGGTCAGGCGACAGGGAATCATGATCGAGATGTCGGGTGTGGCTGGCACTCGATCGGGCTGACCGTTACGCAGAGCGGTCATGATGCGTTCGCGGCCAGACATGGTTTCCATATTTATTCGATTGAACCTGTAATGATAGGAAGAGGATTCGCCTGGATAAATTGCTCGGCTGCGTCGGAGGAAAAGACTCCGTCTGTGGTGCCCAGGGCACGCACGGCAGAGCCGCCCAGGGCGGAGGCATAACGCAGGATGTGGGGCATATCCCACCCGTGCAAGATGCCTGTAATTACGCCGGCGTCAAAGGCATCGCCGCAACCCGATGGATCGACATCCGGCTGGATTGGGTAAATACCGGCCTGCCAGTACTGTCCGCCTTGAGCAGCAAGAACGCCGCGCTTGCCCAGGGTGATCATGACCGTATGAGCGCCCCAATGGGAAAAGATGCGTAACTGCTCGAAAGGATCCGCCACGCCGGTGAGATGGCGGGCTTCATCGTCATTGGGTAAGAAGTAATCCGAGAAAACCAACAAAGGTCGCAAATCTCCGGGTAAAGTAGTGTTCTTTGGGATGACCACATCAACTACTGTTATGACCTTATGCTGGCGGCAAAACTCTAACAGGCCGATCAGCTCAGCGAAGCGAAATCCTGGCATCAGGAACAAGCCCCCCAGATAGAAGACCTGCAGGGTGCGAAGCCAATTCCGGTCAATATCACCCACCGTAAATGCGGCGTTTGCGCCGAAGGAGTGGATATAACGGCGATCCTGACCGGCGACTAACAGGATGACAGTCTTGCTGGTAGGCAGCGTCTTGGAGTAGACGATGCGAGCGCAGTTTACGCCAGCTTCTTGCAGGCTGCCCGTGACGACGCTGGCAAAATTATCCTGACCCAGGCAACCAACGACATCCACAGTAATACTTTGTTTAGCCAGGTCAATGGCGACATTCGAAGCGCAGCCACCTACTTTCGTGGGCATCGTGTCCACAGCCAGCAACTGACCTTCAGGAGGCAGCTCTGCCAATGGACCGCAGATCGTATCCGACACCAGGATGCCTGCACAACCAACTTGAGCCATCTTAAGCCCTCCCAACACAACCGAGACGATCAATTCGTTCAAGAATCGCTTCACGCACCGCCAAACGTCCAGCGACTAACACATCCTCGATACCGCCCATGCCGAGTAATTTATGGGGGTTAAGTTCCGGGCTGCCTAACGCCTTGCGCAAGGCAGCCAGGTAATGTTGTTTGAGATAGGTGCCAAAAGCCACCTTGGCTACTCCCAGGCGGATGGCGGCCTGCAGAGAAACAAGAGGAATACCGGAGCCGCCATGTAAACCTAATGGAACTGGCACCTGATGGTTGATGCGCGCCAGGAGATCAAGATCCAGCTCTTGTTGTCCATTAACCAGGATGTGGATATTTCCAACACTGACTGAGAGCAGGTCAATATTGGTTTCCGCGACAAAACGAGCGGCCTGTAACGGATCAGTCAACTGGCTGTTTACACTCTCTACCTGACCGGAAGCTCCGACGGGTAACTCACCTAACTCAGCTTCAACTGCAACGCCGCGCAGGTGGGCGAACCTGGTCAGATCGGTCACCTGGTTTTGATACACCTCGAACGACCGACCAGGATTGGCCAGCATCACCAGATTGAAGCCAGATTGAACAGCCTGGCGTACCGCGTCTACCTCAGGACACTCGTTGAATATGAAGCCACAGGGAACGCGGGCAGAGACAGCCGCGGCGCGACCCAGCGCGCCATACCAGGTCAGGCATTCTGGCTGGGTGCGTGTTTCGCGGGTAAGGAACTCACCGTTGAAACCGATGATGACGGGTGAGTGGGTTTCTTCGGCAGCGTCAATCACGCCTTGCAGCGATTCGAGATTCCAGCTCTCGAAGTATCCAAGCGCGTAACCACCTATAAGAGCGTTGGTTAATAATTCTGGAAGGGGGGTCAGCGTCATGGGAAAATATTAAAAATAATAGCGCATGACTGTGCGTCGATCGCTGCGGTGGACGGCTTCTTGAAAACCAAATTTTTCGAAGGTGGAACGCAATCCCATATATTGGTCAAAGGGTTGAGTCTTCGCATAGGCATTGGAAAGCGGATATGCTTCCACGATTTGTGCGCCATTATTCTTAGCAAATGCTAAAGCGGCGTGGAGTAAAGCCTGCACTATGCCGCGTTTGCGAAGGGATTTGGTAACAAAGAAACAAACGATCGACCAGACGGGCTGGTCATCTACCGGTTTGAGTGTGGGCGACCGATCCAACACACCATATTCGGAGCGTGGCGCCACTGAACACCATCCGACGGGCTGGGTTTCTATATACGCCAGGATGCCGGTGATATGCCCGGATTCAACCAGGGCTTGAAACGCACGACGGTTGCCTTCGCCAAACTGGTGCTGTACCTGGTGCCGTGGGGCGCGCCAATACATGCACCAGCAGCCGTTTTGTGGGCCATGCTCAGTGAAGAGGGCAACAAAATCTGACCATAGTTCGGTAGTTAATGGGTGGAAAGTGAGAGGAGGAAGTGACGTCATGGAATTACTGTTCTAAAAGATGTTTGATCCCTGACCATCCCAGGGCACTAAACAGAGTAAAAAAACCGCTGAACAGCACGATGCCCAAACCGAACCAGAAAATGACCCGGCGAACGGGAGCTCCCAGGGAAATCGCTAACGCAGAACCCAGGGGTGGTCCAATGCTGAAGGCGGCGACAATACCCAGGCCGGGCACACCATAACGGTGCCAGAGACGCTCAACCAGAGAAGCAGAGCGATTTGCCTGCCTTTGCTCATAGCGCTCAACCAACCATTGGCGAAAACGTCCACCTAACAGGATTACCGGGCTGGTAATCAAACTGGGACCGATCCAGCCTGCACAAAAAACTAAACCGGGGTGTACACCCCACCCAATTCCGAGAGGAATACCGATCCGGGAATCCAGGGCACAGATACCGATCAAAGTAAGGAAGTGCCAGAAATCGGTCATCTCTCCAGTTCGAGCGGAGCATTCAATATCTTGATTAAAAATGTATAGATTTGGGCCACCTCGCGCAGGAAATCATAGCGACCGGACGAGCCCCCATGACCAGACGACATATTGGTAACCAGCAACAGGTGGTTTTGGTCAGTCTTTAAGGAACGGAGCTTGGCGACCCATTTGGCGGGATCCCAATAGGGCACCTGCAAGTCGTTCAAACCAGTTTTAACCAGGATATGGGGATAATCTTGGGCAGTCACATTCTCATAGGGTGAATAGGTTAGCATGTAATTGAATGCCAGCAGATCATTAGGATTGCCCCATTGCTCCCATTCGATCACTGTCAGGGGAAGTTCTGGGTCGAGCATAGCGGTGATAACATTGGTGAAGGGAACCCGGGCGACGATGGCTTTGAATAAGTCAGGTCTAAGGTTAGTGACTGCGCTGACCAGTAGGCCTCCGGCACTGGCGCCCGCGATCGCCAGGTGATCTGCTGAGGTGTAACCCAACTCGATCAAACATTCAGCGCAGGCAATGAAATCTGTAAATGTGTTTTTCTTGTTCATCAGGCGCCCGTTTTCATACCAGGCACGCCCCAATTCGCTACCGCCGCGCACATGGGCGATAGCGCACACAAAACCGCGTTCGAGCAGGCTGAGCCATCTATAGTCGAACTCGGGCTCGTTGGAAATGCCGTACGAGCCATAACCCTCCAGAAAACAGGGATGGCTGCCATCTTTATCCAGGTCTGCGCGATAAACGAGCGAGATAGGTACCTGGGCGCCATCTGGCGCAGTGGCAAACAAGCGCTCGGAGGTATATTTGCTCGGGTCGTAACCGCTCGGAATATCCTGTCGTTTTCGAAGGGTCCAGGTTCTCTGGTCCATCTCATAATCCACGGTCGAACGGGGCGTTACCAGCGAACTGTAGGTGAAGCGAAGAATGGGAGTTTCAAATTCAGGATTGGTGTCCAGGTCGAGGGTGTAGGTGGGATCGGGGATGGGAACATAGGTAACCTGGGAGAGGCCATCGGGAGCGGAGATCCGGATACAACGCAATCCTTTGAACCGCTCGAGCACCACCAGGTGGTTCTGAAAGGTACTCATATCTTCAACCAGTACATCTGACCGGTGAGGTAATAATTCAATCCAATTATCTTCAGATGGGGAACTTATTGGGGTAAAAACCAGCCTGAAATTTTCAGCGCCAGCATTGCTGCGGATAATGAAATAATTGCCATGGTGTTCGACGTAGTATTCATGCCAGTGACGGCGGGGTTGGACTACCTGGAACTCGTTTGTGGGTGTATCTGCATGCAAGAAACGGACTTCGCTGGTGGTTGCGCTAAGCGAGGTGAGTAGAATATACTCGCCCGAGCGGGTGCGACGCAGCCACAGGTTGAATGATTCGTCTGCCTCATGATAAATTAATATCGCTTCTGAGGCTGGTTGACCCACCTGCAGACTGTAAAGTTGATGCGAACGGTGGGAAGCATCAAAAACTGTGTAAAATAAGGTTTGGTTGTCGTTGCCCCAGGCGACTGTCCAGGCTGTTTGGGGGATCGGCCCCATGATTATTTGTCCGGTGGTTAGATCTTTGATAAATAAATCGAAGATCAGTGAACCGGTTGTATCAACGGTATAAACGAGTAAGTGGTTGTTGGGGCTTGGTGCCAGGAGGAAGGCGCGACAGTAGGAGTGCCCTTCAGCGAGTTGGTTTTCATCCAGGATGATTTCCTCGGGCGCGGAGGGCGACCGATGTTGGCGGTAGAAAACTCGATACTGTTGGCCAGCCTGGATGCGCCAGAAATAGTCATATTCGCCGCGTTGTTCAGGAACCCCAAAGTCGTTTTCCTGCAGGCGTCCACACAGTTCCTGGTACAACGCCTCCTGGTGGGATGAGAGAGGTTGGAAGAAGGACTGTGCATGGCTGTTTTCCGCTTCCAGGTACGCAATCACCTGCGGATTGTCTTTATCCTGCAACCAGGCATAGGGATCAGAGAAAGTACGACCGAGGTGGGTGTAAGTTAAGGGGATGGTTTTTGCGACAGGTGGGTTCATCGGTTCTCCGATCAAATGGTTGAGAGAATGTCAGGTAGTTGCTTTATGGAAGGGATTTCCGTGATCGAATAGCCGATTAATTCAGCCGGGGTAACGTTTTCATGCGCCCAGGTGGCGTGATAAGGGATATAAACCGCCTGAGCGCCGATAGATAAGACGGGTAAGATATCGGAACGCAAGGAGTTGCCGACCATAATAAATCGGTGAGGGGAAATCTGGTATTTCTCTAATAAAGCCTGGTACACGGTAGGCGTCTTTTCAGCGACGATTTCTACCTGGTAAAAGTAACGTGCCAGGCCGGTGCGTTGCACCTTGCGATATTGTTCGAAAGTGTCACCTTTGGTAATGAGCAGCAGGGGATTTTTTGCCGATAGAAGGTCCAAAACATGCTCGACGCCGGGTAAAATATCCACCCGGATTTCTAACATCTCGTGGGTCAGGTCAAGGAGGGATTGGAGTGTGGAGGACTTCAAGTGACCATCGGAAAGAACCACGGCGGTTTCGATCATCGAGAGGGCGAAACTTTTTATCCCATAGCCATACCATCGTACATTGGCTTCTTCGATTTCATCCAGGCGAGTGGAAATGAAAGCAGGGTCGCCGAAACCTGCCAGTAATTCCTTGAAGCAGGTTTTCGCCCGGGTGTAATAAATTTCGTTTTCCCAGAGGGTATCGTCGCCATCGAAGGCGATCCATTTTTGAGGCATGATTCAACTCGATCGGGCTAAGTCGATCATTAGATCCAGGATTTATGTCGCACCAGGAGTGCCACCTGACATGCATCTTCGTAAAAGCGATTAAGGTTCTTTGCCGTCCGGGTGGCATTCAGCACAACGACCGGCAATATCGAAAATATTTTCTTCGGCATGCTGCTGTTCTGTATTTGCCTTGTTGTGACAATTATAACAGGTATAGCCAGGTGTATTCGAGGGATGGCAGGTTGCGCAAACATTGTTCGCGCCATGATGGTTTAGTGGGAAAGTATGGCTGTTGACGTGGATCGTCTGCCAATTTCCAGGGGTATGGCAACGCGAACACTGCCCGTTCCAGTGTCCAACAGGGCGGTCTTTTTCGTGGCAGGACTGGCAATCCGTGGCTCCGCTGTGGGTAAACTGACCGTTCTTCCAACCTGCGCTGGGGGTGTGACAGCTGGAGCACTGCCCGGAAAAGTGTCCCGAGGGGCGGTCTTTTTCGTGGCAGGACTGGCAATTCGTGGCTCCACTGTGGTTAAATTGACCGTTCTTCCAGCTTGTGCCAGTGGTGTGGCAGTTGGAGCACTGTCCGGAAAAGTGACCCGAGGGGCGGTTTTTTTCGTGGCAGGACTGGCAATTTACGAGATTGGGATGATGCAGTCCTGCCCGCCAGGGAATACCAGCCGTGTGGCATGTGGAGCATTGACCAGCGAAGTGAGCAACTGGACGATTTACCTCGTGACAGGATTGACAATCGGTAGACTTGACAACGTAATGGTCGAAATGAATATTTTGCCAGATAGTTCCGGCGACGTGGCAGGCCGAACAAGCCTGTGTGAAATGGTTGGCTGGACGGTTTTGTGCATGGCAGGTCCGACAATCTTTGGCCGCAATCAAGCGATGGTTGACGATCGGATTTGCCCAGGTGACGGGAGAGTGGCAGGCAGAACACTGGGCATCGAAGTGTCCCATGGGACGGGTGGCCAAGTGACAATGTGAGCAATTAATCAGATCAATTGCGCCCTTTGCATCGATAATAGCAGAGGCATGACCGAGGTTTGCCGGCAGCCAGGCTACACCCGCGGCATGACAAAGAGAACACTGCAATTCAAAATGATCTGTAGGGCGATCCTTCTGGTGGCAATCCAGGCAGGTTTCCATGCCCGTCTGACTGTGATCTACCTCGGCAGGTTTCCAGGCGGCGGGGGTATGGCAGGTGGAGCACTCCAGAGTGAAGTGATCGGAAGGGATCTGGCGCAGGTGACAATAGGTGCAGGTTTCACTGGCGATATGGCATTTGGTACACCGTTCGGGGTAGTGGATGCGTAATTCTTCGGTAACCAAAGTCGTCAAAACCTGGTTATTAGACTGTCCAAGCAGGATCCTGGAATTCAGATTATTCGTTGTCGTTTGGACTCCAGGGATTTCCAACCTGGTGAGGAATAAGGTTTGGGGCGAAGCATAACTGGTTCCCGGCCGGACACATAGGCTGATGAGAATGAACGCCAGGATCAGCAAACTGATAAAGAAGCTTGCATTGCGGAGGATACGTCCAGGTGTATTTTTCATTTGCAACTCAGTTAAGATTATCCATAACAAGGGAACTATTTACCAGATAGATTGGCTAGTTTACCACAGAGTTTATCAAATATGGTACTTCTTGAGGAGATGATAGTTTAAAGGTTTAAAGGTTGACGGTTAAGCGGTTACCGGTGAAAGGTGATTGCTATTATTGGCCGGATCTTTGGACGAATGTTACGATAAGCAGTGACAATAATTGGTTCTATTCGTTATAAGGGATGAGGAACATGTTTTGCTAAGTGCGCTCGCAAAGATTGGTTCAATGCGTGTCAAATTGGAAAGAAGAGCGCTACGTTGTAGAGATAATCGCAACGACTATGTAGAGCCGATGTCGGCTGATAAACAGGAGATAATAATGAATAAAAAGATGGTATGGTCTGGGATAGTCCTGGTGGTAATTTGCCTGGCTGGATTTGTTACGGCAGCCAGTGCAGCGGGAACGAATAAGCAATTCCATCTGTTTTACCCGGTGGTGAAGGTTGGTCAAGAGATCAGTCTGGTGGGATTGCCGAAGCAGATTGGTGTTCTGACAGCCCAGGTGCGCCAGGGCGACCCGGTGAAAATTGACCAGGCGGTTGGTATGTTCTCGGGGTCATTCGAGAACGGGTGGGTACTGGGGAATAAATACGTCCCGAAGGACGATCCATACTGCAATGGCACCGCGACGGATCAGAATCCCGTAGCGGTTGAACTGGCAAAGTATTTCAAGGTGACTTACCAGGAGATTATGGATTGGCGGTGCAAGGGATTCCGTTGGGGTCAGATCGCAACGGCCTATGTGCTATCGGCTCAAACCGGGAAACCCGTGGCGGACGTGTTTGCGCTATTCGAAAAAGGATCAGGCTGGCGAGAAATTCTGATCCAATTGGGGATCCCCTTACCCGTGAAAGGTGCACCAGTCATCCCACTGTTACCGAAACCCGGACGAACATGCCCGACAGAGGTAGAAAAACTGGCGGCAGATAGCCTGGCGAAAACATTAGACGTTCCAGTAGCAGATGTGTTAAGCTGGCGTTGTAAAGGTTTCGGTTGGGGTGAGATCGCCATGGCCTATAACATCAGTAAGCAGGCGAATGTGCCCGTAGCGGATGTTTTCGCCATGCGCACAGCCGGAAAAAGCTGGGGTGAGATCATGCAGAACTATGGCTTGATCGGAAACATAGATCCAACCAAGCCGGCGAGACAATTGCGTAAGCTGTTACCTGCAATACCCACGTTACCCGTGTTGCCAATCCGACCCGGAAGGAACCGATAACCATTCACGGTTAACAAAAAAAGACCGCCCGACCGGCGGTCTTTTTTGTTGATCAAAAGTTTGATCTCATTACTCGAAAATTACAAAACCTGCGACAGGCAGGGTTAGCTGAGCCGCCAGTGTTTCGCCATGTTGCTCTAGAGTGACCTCCGACCCGACCTGGTCGCCTTGAGTGGAATAAATACAGCGCAAGCTGTCGCCTGGGTGATGTAGCTCCTCAGAAACCTGGCACCAGGCAGTCCGGGGGTGGTTGGGATCGGTGTTGATCGCCAGGAGCAGTTCCATGTCGTCAAACAAGCGCGACCAGGGAACCACGGAGCGCATCTCGCTGCCGACCATCTCGGGTAAACCGAAGTGTACGCCATCGCTGGAAATCATGCGCAGGTATTGGCGACCCCGGCGGAGGGTAATTTTGTCCCGGCGGAGGGTGAGGAGTTTAGCCAGCTCCTGATAAACTGGTGTTTCCTCGTTGAAAAAGTGGCGATTTCGGGTGCCAAAAGCGCCAAATTCACCGCCGAACATGGCTTCACGCAGGAAGCGGTCGTTATCGCCGTGACCATCGAATCCTTGTTCGGATCCATAATAGATACAAGGAATGCCCAGGGTGGTGACATTTAACGCCATGACCGGTAGCAATAATTTTGACCAGCGCGAGTCGCCGGCGCAAAAACGGGCTTTGGATTCACCTTTGCGTACCTGGTCATGGTCATCGAAGAGCGTCACCACCTTGTTGCGGAACCAAATGTGTGATTCTTTCTGCACCAACATCGAGTTGCGGAAAAGATCGAAATACTCGACCGGGTTGCGGTAGCCCTTGACCAGGTATTCGAGCTTATCCGGTATGTCATCGATGCCCAGGGCGGCATCCAGACCGGTCAATTCCAGGGTGGTGAAGGCATGCTCACGGCCACCGGTGATTTCGCCGATCAGGTAGAAATTTTCTTTCCCGAGACGCTGGGCAAACTCATGGATCACCGAAGCAAAGAAACGTACTGATCCGGGGTCCATGTGCTTGACGGTATCGATACGATAGCCGTCTATGTCAGCGTAAGCCAGCCAGTACTGGTATACCTGGGACAAGGCTTGTAAGGCAGGCGAGGGATCGTAATTCTCCACGGGTCCACTACCCAGGTGGATATCCTTAAGATCATAGAAATCACCTTCCAAGAATTCAGGGAAATAATCCCAGTTGTGGATGCGACCTTTGCGGGTGTAAAACGTGGCATCCTGAAACTCGACAGGCCAGATCGCGCCATCCGGCCAGGCATCGGGATGCGCCTGAAGATCAATCCGGTTGAATGGTAGGGTCGGTTGACCAGCCCGATCGCGAAAACCCATTACCGGGTAAGGCTGGTCATCCCAACGCGGATCGAGGCGCCATTGTCCGGTGCCGGGATCCTGGATCCAATAGCGATCCGCGTTGTAACCGAAGATATTACCGGTGTGGTTTAAAATGATATCCAGGATGACATAGATACCATTTTGATGGGCGGTTTTAACCATCTGGCGAAAATCTTCACGCGTACCAAAATGGGGATCCACTTCTAAGAAGTTTTGGATGCCATAACCGTGATAGGAAGCCTGGTAGGGGACTTGCTTGAAGACCGGGCTGATCCACAGTGCGGTGATTCCGAGGCGCTTCAGGTAGCCGATTTTACTCTGTAAGCCCTTAAGCGTACCGCCTACCCAATCTGCGCCGGCGTCGCGCCAATGTACAGCATCGACTTCGGTTTGGAGAGCATTGCCAGTATCGCCAGGATGAAAGTGCGGCGTTACGCCGGTGGTTACTGGATGTCCCTTAATATCAAGGTAATCGTTCTCCCGCCCATTAGAGAAACGGTCGAGTATCAGGAAGTACAGTACCTGGTCTTCCCAGGCGACCGGGGAGGGGTGAAAGCTTTGATTGAGTAAAGTGGGGAGGTTAATATCAGTAAGACTGCGTACCATGGGATACCTCAAAATTATTCGGATTAAAAGATATAAGAGAGTAATATTACAATTATACTCTTATAATAAATTGGATAGGTTGTGCGATCCATATCAAATCGCGTGGATTGCTCCGATAACTGCGCTCCTAATGCCAGCGAGTGAGTCCAACCGGTGATTGATTACAACCGGTGACTGAGATTGCTACGCAGAGTGCGCATGTAAAGACTAATAATAAGAGTCGGTCTATTGGAATGATGTGTGAAAAGGCGAGGGGTAGACCGGTTAACCTAAGTTAGAAATGACGATCAAGCGGGGCGACATGGGCGGCAATGTGGCCTGTAAATTAAGGGCATCCTGCGTGTAGCTGAAATCGGCTCCCGAGACTGGCAAGGGATGATCGGTCTGTAAGAGGTTGTAGGACACTGTTGTGTTAATTGTTTGCTCTTCTTCAGTCAGGTTAAAAAAGAGTATGACGCCACCTGCTACACCAGGCAAGGTATGCAAGTGTATATTTTCAGCCAAACCGTAAAACTGGCCGCGCACGAAGTAAGGCTTAAGACTTTGATAGCGGCGCATCTGGGCTGTGTAAGCGGCGAAACGTCTTTCAGTGTCATAGCTGGGTAGACCGCCCCCGGGCTCGATTGTTTTATTGCTCGTTTTCCCGCCAATGCCCAGGTGCCGTACAGTGGAGGCAACCCACCAGAAAAATACGCATGCATCATTGTCAGCAGCCATGGTTATGTGCAGGTAGAGCGGTACATTGCAGCCCAAGGCGTAGGAGTATAGCGCCAGAGCGCGCCCGGAGCGCAGGTCGTTTAGACAGTCCCACATATACTCAAATCCCCAGTTTTCGTCGTAAAAGCCATTTTCTCCAAAACCCTGCTGGAAATAGGTCGGCAGGTAACGGCTGATGAGCCAGGGCCAGATTGGATCGTGGGCTTCAACGGTCAAGCCGGGGCAGACCTGGCGGACAGCCCGGGTGAGGCGGTAGACCGCCTGGACATGATCGTATGGTGTGGTTGGTACAGGGTGACCATGGGTGAGATCGTAACAGGAGCCGCGCCAATCCATCTCGTCGAACATCATGAAACGTACGCCATGCCGGGAGATGTCGAGGATGCGGGTGAGTTTTTCCTGCCAGAAGACAGGGTTGCACAGGCAGGGTTCGTAACCGGGGAAATTCTGCCCATATTCAATCTGCCCCTGGGGACGGTCAGGATGCTTCACCAACCAGCCGGCTGGCCAATGCTCAAGGTATGTGCGCAAAATGGTGCGGTAAGCCAAGTCGAGATTATAGTCTCGTTTCAGGGTCAGGATGAAATCGTCCACTGCACCCAGGCGTGACTCATCCCAGAGGGTTTCGCCTTCCGCGACTTCCCAGCCAGGATCGAGGTACAGCAGCTCACAGCCAACCGCCTGCGCTTTTTCGGCTTCTATAAGCATGGCGGGTCGGGTATAAAACTGATGGAGCTGCGCCGGATTGGAGTGATACCAGCCGACATCGTATAACTCATTCCAGTTAACCGGCGGATTGTAATCGGGTGGGAAACCGTGTCCCTGTTCATCGAGGAAGGCACGATAGCGGTAAAACGCCTGGTTTGAACTGCCAGAGTAGGGGAAATAACAGGTTGAGCCGAAGGTGAATGCAGTGTTTGGCGCCAGTGTGCGCGCTTGAGAAGGCTCTCCATAAAGAGCGAAACCAATCCCCCCGAAGCGCAGGCGCCATTCGTTACCAACCTGGTACGGCTCTGCCATGGAATACTCGATGGCGGTGTTATTATATTTTACAACGAGCAATCCCTGGTCGGCGACACCCCAGGCCCAGGCTTCGGATCTCAACACCCCATGATCTACAATGGGTATCTCAACACGATAGGTGTCACTAAAATTGGTATTGTGGAAGCGACCAGCAATTAAATCTGGGACAGTGTAATCATGATGGCTGCCGTCGAGCTGGACGCGGAATGGGATTGCGCACAGACGCCAGTCAAATCGTTCTGTCAGGCTGGCTGAGAACCCCAGGTTTAATTTGTGTAATTGGAGGGGAACCTGGTTAAGGTTGTGCAGGGTCAGGGTTTCCTGGAGGCCATCCTGGTAGACTCGGATTGTTTGAGTCAGGACCAGGTTAAGTTGGGGAAAATGGCCACACAGCGTGGTTATCCCACAGGCTTGCGTCACTTCTCGCACGGAGAGGAAATCATCTTGCGGATCAGCGCCTGGCATTTGACCGGTAACTTGATAAGAATAAGGTCGGTCAGCAAAAACCATAGCTGGTTCAGCCAGTGTGATTTGGAATGTGTTTGTGTTAAAATTAAGCAAGATATTGCTCGGGCATGATCAGCCCAGGAGGGATAATTTCCCTATATTATTGGGTGGTCAAGTTTGGGGATGCCCTGGGATTAAGAGACGAAGGCGAAGAAGATTATTGCGCTTATGCCCAAGACAACGATGACAAGAGCGACGATACCAGCCAGCCACCATCCCTGGAATGCTAAGAACATGGCGATGAATGTAACCACCGCCAGGAATGTCATGCCGCGTGACAAATCCAGCGGCTTACCCTTGATGGGATGAAAGCTGCGCTCCCACATCCACAATCCGAATAAGATGCAGAAAATGCTGATTACCAATGGAAAGCCAAGTACGAACCAGCCTGGTATTCCCGGCAGGTTGACGACCAGGGTACCGCAAGTGGAGTGGCGCGAACGTTGGGGATAGTTGGCGTATACATACACACTGGCAAAAATGAAAGAACCCAGATCGACGTCTTCTGAAGTAATTTCCCAGGCTGTTCGCTTACTTTCACCCACTGCCAGGGGTATTTCAGTTCTGAATGTGCGGAAATTAGCAGGATGGCTGATTTCGATATCGACGATGGTGGTCTGAAATTTCGATGAGGTATTGGCGAAGGTAGCAGTGACATATCCTTTCTCCGAAGAGGTAATTATCACCGGGCAGTGTAAACTGCTGAGGGATGCGTCACCAACGGTATTAAAACCATAGAAGGTCGATTCGACATTCAAAAAGATGGCAATCCCAGCCAGGATGAGGGCAATCGTAAAACCGAGACTCACCAGTATCAGGGCGATCAGACGGTTCTGATGAACACGTAGTTCCATAAATTACTCCAGATTAAACGCGTGGTTTTATACAATATACTCGATTAAGACCTGACCTGGTTCAACGTAAGTTCCATATTGGATGAGTATGCTTCGCCCTTGGAACTCCAGGTCAGGCTGGTTTTAAGATCAGTTCATATTTATCACGGTCGAGGCTGAATTTGAGTTTGACCGAGTTTTCAGCGCGCGTGGCCGGGTCAATGCCTTCTACACTACCGTCCGGTCCTAAAGCGTAGTCAATCTCTTTGCCAATCAGCTCGAACTCCAGTCTTTGAGCGGGATCTTGCAGGGCCTCGTTGAGGCGTGTCAGCAGTAATGGGATGGAAGCTTCGTAGTGCCATTGATGGCCTTCATCCCAACCGCAGCCGGATTGGTGCATTTCTTGTTGAGTGTGAGATTTGATGATTTGGGTGGATAAATCCAGGTCAAAGTTTCGGGTGCATTTTTGAAGGAATTCAGCAGCGCTTTCGATTTTCATTTACTACTCCTGATTTGTTAAAGTATAAGCAGAGCCGGGGAATGGTGCGAGGGATTTTATTATATTTGGAGTTATTTTACCGGGGAATAGGGAATCGGTCAATGTAGTGGGAGGGGAGTGGTGGGAGGGGAGGGAGGAAACGCTAAGACGCTAAGATCGCTGAGGGATTGGAAACACGAAGAACGCGAAGGGGCATGAAGGGAGGGATTGGGATTGGTTTCCTGGTGAGGGAGGAAACGCTAAGACGCTAAGATCGCTGAGGGATTGGAAACACGAAGAACGCGAAGGAAGCGCGAAGGTGCACGAAGGTTTTTTGTTATCAGGAGACTGGTTTATTGCAGGATTGGAGGAATGAGCTATTAATCTGGTGGTGTATAATTAAGAAAAATGTTAAAAATACAAAGAATGGTACTCAAACGGCTATTAAGTGGGTACGTTTCGACAAGGCGGCGACTTTGTTAACTATTAGAAATAGCTTTACTTCACAGGATATCGCATCCACCATCAATCATTCACTCGTCGGTCCAGACCTGACGCAGGTGGAGGTGCTGGAGGGGTGTGAGCTGGCCGCGCGTTACCGGGTGCTGGCGGTGTCCGTCAAGCCGTGTTATATAAAGCTCGCTGCGGAGAGGCTGAGTGGGACTGGCGTGCGCGTCGGTGGGGTGGTGGGATTTCCACATGGGAGCAGCCAGACCGCGATTAAGGTGGCTGAAGCGGAGGGGGGTTTGAGGGATGGGGCGGTGGAGCTGGATATGGTAATAAATATCGGGGCACTGCGTGGAAGACAATGTGAGTTTGTCCTAGAGGATATCCGGGCGGTGCGGGAGGTGTGTTCAGGTACTGTTGTACTCAAAGTAATCCTTGAGACTGCTTACCTGACGGAAGAGGAGATCATCCTGGGCTGCCAGTGGGCGGAGCAGGTGGGAGCGGATTTGGTAAAGACTTCCAGCGGGTATGCCGGGCGGGGAGCGTCGCTGGCGGATGTGCGTTTAATGCGGGCGTCGGTTGGGCTGGCGGTGGGGGTGAAGGCGTCAGGTGGTATTCGCACCTTAGAGCAGGTGATCAGCTTTCTGCAAGCGGGTGCGGTGCAGATTGGTACTTCAGCGACGGCTACTATAATGACAGAAGCTGAAAAGTTGGAGTCGACTATTGGGGCTTGAACGGGGAGGGCTTTGAAAAGGTGGTACTCAGTAATAGGGTGACAGAGATCGCTCCGAATGACAGCGGTTGAGACCAACTGACGACTGAGATTGCTTCGCAAAGACTGGTAAAACAGACTTTTTGAAGGGTGATTTATTGTGGTTGATTTCCCCGCAGGGAAGAAGAGAAGATGAACCGAAATAATTTCTTGTTAGGAATTGATGTGGGGACACAATCCACGCGCGTGGCATTGATCGAGGCGCGCGGGCGTGTGGCGGCGGTGCACAGCCGGCCGAACACCCTGGTGACGCCCCAGCCAGGTTGGGGGGAAGAAGATCCCCAAGAATGGTGGTTGGGTGTGGTGGAGGGTGTGCAGGCGGTGCTGGCGGAGGCGCATGTGCAGCCGACGGAGGTGCTGGCAATTGGTTGTGATTCGTTGATGCATGCCACGGTTCCGATCGATCAAGAGGGGAACCTACTCAGTCACGCGGTTCAGATCTGGTGCGATAAGCGTGGCGCGGATTTGGTTGCGGAGTTCAAGGGACGATCAGAATGTCCCCGGGCAATGCGCCTGGCGGGCAGCCCACCCACGGTGGCCTGGATTGGTTTTAAGATCCAGTGGTTGAAGCGTTACCAACCCACCCTTTATGGGTATACCTGGCAATTCCTGACCGGAGCTGGATATATCAACTATTGCCTGACTGGCGTACCGGCTATCGATTGGAGCGAAGCATCGGGGACATTCTTGATGGATGCCGGGCTGGAGTGTTGGTCAGAAGAGCTGGGTAATTACCTGGAGATTGATTTGGAGAAATTACCAGCGATCTATCCTTCGTCGCAGGTGATTGGGCGAGTCAATCGGCAAGCCGCGGCACTCACTGGTTTATGCGAGGGAACGCCGGTGGTGGCTGGTGGTGGAGATATGTTGTGTATGCTGCTGGCTGCGGGTGTAACTGAACCAGGGATGGCCCTGGATGTCGGTGGGTCGGCGGCAGACCTGGTAGTGTATGTGGGCAAACCAGTTACTGACCCGCCAGTGATGAATCTGCACCACGTGCTGCAAGGTTGGACGCCTTTCGGTATAGCAGACGCGGGAGCGATCTCGTTAAAATGGTTCAAGGATGAATTTTGTCAGGGAGAAATTAACCAGGCGCGTGTTGAGAAACGTGATGTTTATGACATTCTGAATGAGAAAGCTGCACAGATCTCTCCGGGTTCGGAGGGTGTGCTTTACTTACCTTACCTGTTGGGTGAGCGCGCGTTAGGATCGCCAAATGCACGGGGTGTTTTTTTTGGCCTGACATTGCGTTCCAACACGGCTGTTTTGGTACGCGCGGTGATGGAAGGCATTACGTATGAGTTAAAGCGCACCCTGGAGATCGTTGAACGGGCTGGAAACCCGGTGGTGAGGGTTTACACGAGTGGGGGCGGCGCGCGCAGCCGGCTGTGGTGTCAAATTAAGGCGGATATTTACGGAAAGCCAGTCTATAAGCTGGCTGAGACGGAAGGTGGGGTAATCGGAGCGGCGCTTTTGGCCGGATTGGGATGTGGTGTTTATGCGGATGCGGTCAGCGGAAGTAGACTATTTACCCAGGTCGAAGAGATCTTCCAGCCAATCCAGGAGAACCAGGCACGATACGAGAAGCTGTATGGCTTGTTTAAGGAGCTACATGATGGATTGCAGTCGAGTTTTCAACGATTGGGGGAGATTAGTTAAAAAAATAACCCCCGTGTCTTGCCACGAGGGTCGGGGATCGTCCGGGTTACAAAGGTTCAACCACGACGAGGGGGTACATTACGACGTGGGCGGTCCTGACGCTGCCCACCGCCGCCGGCTGACCGGTCATCATTGTACCAACCACCGCCGCGCGGCCGCTCTTCACGTGGTCGTGCGATATTGACCTTAATCTGGCGACGGTTCAGGGTGTAGCCATTGAACATGGAAATAGCCTTTTCGGCTTCTTCCTGTGTCCCCATCTCAACGAAACCAAAACCCTTCGAATTACCCGTGTCGCGATCCTTGATCAATTCCACGGTTGCCACTGTACCGGCCTGCCCAAAAAGGGTGCGCAGGTCATCTTCGGTTGTGGTGTAAGCTAAATTGCCTACGTAAAGTTTCTTCTCCATTTAATCTCTATCCTTCTGCAAACTAATTAACTGACAGATCCGTGGCTTAAAAATGATCGCCGCCCAAGCAAGATTGAGTGGCAATATCCTCGACACACGCAAATCTGGACCAACGGTTCGATTATATCATGAAATATCGATTGTCAAGGGAAGTATTTTACATTTTTAAGAAATTGATTAAAATAGTTGGAAGGAGTTAACATGAAGGCAAAAATAATACCTATATATTTTGAAAGTGCAGAAGATGGGGATTTTGTCAACCAGGTAAATGTGCTGCGAGAGTTGCTAAAGGATCAAGCGGAGATTCTCAATCCGATGGCACTTGGCGCCGATTTGCCCGAGGTTGATGGAGTGGTTTTTCCACAGATGTTGGGCGCGGCCTACCGGCGGTGGGAACAGATTGTGGCGATCCGATTGCCCGTGCTGGTTATTACCTCCGAATTTGGGACGGAATCCATGTGGGATTGGGAGATCAATGCCTATTTACGCAGCCGGGGTAAAGAGGTACTCGCGCCGTATTCGCTGGAACAAGCGAGAGTTATTTGCCGAGCGCTGGGTTTAAAACGCAAATTACAGGGCACTAAGGTCCTGGTTTACCAGGACAACCCGGGCGAAGGCTTTCAAGCTGAAATATTTAAACGGTTTTACTGGTGGGAGGCCGAATGCACACAACGTATCCGCGATAGGTTTGGGGTGGAGATTATCAAGCATAGCTTTCGAGATCTGGCGCAGCGGGCAAAAGCAATATCAGATGAGCAGGCACACTCCGCCTGGGATGAACGGCAAGAGACAATTCCAATTGAGCGACTATCCCAAAGCCAGATTCTCAGTGCGATGAAACTTTTCCTGGCGCTACGCAACGACCTGGAGGCTGACCCAACAATCCTGGCAGCAGGAATAAACTGTCTGAATGAATCATTTTTCTCAGATACGTTGCCCTGCCTGGCCTGGGATCTACTATTCGAAGAACACCGTCTTTTGTGGGGTTGCGAGGCGGATACCCTTTCGATGTTAACTGAATTATTGGTGCATTGCACCCTTGGGACGCCGGTGATGATGACAAACCTGTATCCCAATTTAATGGGTCAGGCGGCATTGAAGCATGAGCATATCCCAAATTTTCCGGAGGTTGTTTTTTCTGCGGAGAATCAGCTCCTGGCTGCTCATTGTGGTTACCTGGGGGTGATGCCACGATCGTTTGCGACCGATTGGTGTCTGAGAAAAAAGGTGTTGGCGATCGTAGATGAAAATTCGGTTGTAATTGACGCGCGTTTTCCAACCGGACCGGTGACATTGGTCAAGCTGGATGCGACTCTTCAGGATCTGGTGGTGACTGAGGGTGTTTTGGAAGGATACGCTCAATTTCCAGGCAGCCACTGTTTAAATGGGGCGATCGTCCGCATCGGTGATGGGTATCGTTTCATGGAAGAGCTGGTTTCACATCACACCATCCTGGCGGTTGGACAGAATCTGGTTGATTATCGGAACTTGGCGCGGGTATTCGGATTAACCGTGCGACTAATATAATCCAGCCAGGCAGGGCAAATTACATCTCGTAATAGTTGCAAAGAAATGCAGGCGATATTAAGGACAGGCGACTAACGAGACATCGTCCACGTACAGTGCAGTCACACCTCCAGCGCCATTATTATAGGTGCCAAATTGTAGATAGATCGTTGCGCCAGCATAATCGCTTAGATCAAAATTCTTCACATTCCAGGTTTGGGTGTTCTGACGTTGCCAAAGTAAAGTATCAATCCAGTGTCCCCAACGGTCTAAGAGCAGTACATACTGGATGTCATGACCTGCCGATCCTTCTCCAGACATTGGATAAACCCACAACTTCAAGTTGGCTGATTTCGCCCAGGCCGGTATGCTGACGAGTTGACGAGCGTCGGAATAGCTGTAACGATTATGGGAAAGATAGACGATGCCAGTGCGCATCGAATGGGCTCCGGCGTGATAGCGGTACGAAGAATAACCGGCGGAGTAATTGGTTACGGGAATAGTCCAGGCGGATACGCGCTCGAAACCACCGTTTGTAACGCGCTCACTACAGACTGGCGGTGGAGGTGGCGGTGGTGTCCCGGTGCAGTAATCTAGTCTCACATCATCCACCCACATAGCAGTGATGCCATCCACGCCGTTATTGAATGTACCGAACTGGATGCGAATTGATTTTCCTTTATACTTAAGCAAATTAACTTCAAGATATTCCCAGCGGATTGAATTCTTTGGCTGCCACCAGAGCAAGGTTTCGATGATGTGGTAGGTTGACGGGTCGAGGATCAACACATATTGGGCGTCCTGTGCCAGATCAGTGTCTGGCCATGACTGTCCAGCTTGAGGAGATTGAACTGGCGCGTTGGTAGTTGCAGCCGTGCTGCTTGGATAGAGCCACATCTTTAACTTGGCGCTGGTTGCATTTGAGGGGATAAATACCGTTTGCCATGCATCGGAATAGGAGAAACGGTTTTGAGCGCTCTGAGTGATGCCAGTACGCATGGAATGTTGACCGCTGTAGGAGGCTGAGCTATACCCGGCGGGGAACTCGGTATCGGGAACATGCCATTCACCGATATATTCGAATCCGCTATTATCTACGGCATTATCACAGGTCAGTTGCGGCTCGAGTTGGGTATCAGGTTGTGGTTGGGATGCCGGGCACCAAACCAGGGAAACATTGTCCACGTACATCCCCGTTACAGTGTTACTGCCATCATTAAAGACGCCAAACTCAATTTTGATACTTTGGCCACCCAGGTCGGTTAAATTGAATTGCAGGTATTTCCAGGAGGATAGGTCGATCCTGGTCCATAACAAGGTTCGTAACAAGTTGTCGTCTTTATCACTCACCAAAATATATTGCACATCATAATCGTCGGCGGAGTTTTCCATGTGTGGCGCCTGAGGTTGATCGCCGGAAAGGATTGGCGCGTTAATTTTAGGACGGATGGTTGGATAAATGAATGCACTCAAGGTGACAGAATCCGCCTGGGGAGGCAGGTTAACCAATTGAGAAAACTTCGAGTGACCATATTCGTTCCCCAAGGGATCAACGATGCCGGTACGCAAGGAATGCAAACCATCATAGACCTGTTCGGTGGTGTAAACCGGGGGTAGGTTGCTGGCAACCCAATCCCAGGCGGTGTTGCTTTCCATACCGCCATTGGCGATCTTATCCGAACAGGAGGCGAGCGCTTCGAAATTAAGTGTCTGGTTTTGATCGGTGATGGGCAGCGTGACTACAGAGGGTTGAAAGCGGTATCCCTGGCGCTCAGCCGCCAGATCGTACTCACCGGGTGGTAAACCGCCCAAATGGTACCTGCCGTTGATGTCTGTATATGCGGTCTTCCCACTGCCAGTAGTGATCGAAACGCCGTCGACGGGATTGTTCGCCAAGTCGGTCACCTGACCGTTAATTACATAGGTTTTGTTTACGGAAGCAAGGGGAAGGTAGAGCGAGATATTGCCTTGGGCGCCGGCATCCGGCAGGCTGATGATCACGCTGGTGCAGAACAACAGCGTAAACAAGACGAGCAGTACGCGTTTGGTTCGCTTGATCATTTTACCCTCCAGGTTAGTAATAACCGAAGAATGTTTTTATTTGAAATTGTAAGACAGGTTTAATCAACATGGGATAGAATTAACCCGCTGCGTAACACAAAGCTTGGCCTGGGTTAATCTGTTTCTATGTATAGTATACCTGATTATTAGATAATTGATAACCAATTATCGCCTGTAGAAATAACAGTATAACCGATCCTCTATATCTCCTCAACGAATGGAGTGCTGATGCATACTAAAATTAGAGCGACCAATCATGCCACCTTCCGGCCCGTGTCCCTGGGCACACTGCAACTCACCAGTGGATTTTGGGCACGCCGGCAAGAAATTAACCAGACTGTCAGTATCCCGCATGGTTACCGGATGTTGGAAAAAGCGGGGAATCTTAATAACCTGCGTCTGGCCGCCGGGAAGGGTGAAGGAAATTACAGGGGATATGTATTTCAAGATTCGGATGTTTATAAATGGTTAGAGGCCGCCTGTCTGGCGTCAGTACCACTCAGGGCTCGTGGGACAGGAATCGCTAACAATCATGGAACTGGCATACAGCAAATGATCCATCAGGTGATTGGCATTGTGGCAAAAGCGCAGCAAGCAGATGGTTATCTTAACTCATGCTTTTCGGTTGAAAGACCTGGCCAGCGTTGGACGGATATTGATCATGGACACGAACTATACTGTGCGGGTCACTTAATTGAGGCTGCGGTGGCGCACAATCGTGTCACCGGAGAAACATCCTTGATGGATGTCGCCCGGCGATTCGTGGATCATATCGGTGCAGGACCTCACAGCGAGTCGGCAGTGTTCGGACCCGGTAAGCGTGAATATGCTCCTGGTCACCCGGAGATCGAATTAGCCCTGGTAGAGCTATACCGCCAGACTGGCGAACGATCTTACCTGGATTTAGCGAAGTTTTTTATAGACCAACGCGGTCATAACCGCATGCGTGGTTGGGGTAACCTGGGATCTGCTTACCAACAAGACCGGGTTCCAGTGCGCCAGACAGAGATCGTGGAGGGGCACGCGGTACGCCAGCTGTACCTGGATGCAGGAGTAGCTGATTTATACCTTGAGACGGGTGAGCGAGCGTTGTTGGAGGCCTTGGAACGGCAATGGCAGGATATGGCGCAGTATAAAACATATATAACCGGTGCATTTGGGGCACGGGGAGCGGGCGAAGCTTTCGGTGGGCGATATGAGCTGCCTAACCGGGAAGCATATTGTGAGACTTGCGCCGCAATCGCAGCAATGATGTGGAACTGGCGGATGTTATTGATCACCGGTAGAGGGATATTTGCTGATCTCTTGGAACGATCGCTCTATAATGGATTTTTAAGTGGATTATCCCTGGACGGGACACATTTCTTTTATGAAAACCCGTTGCTTAACGACGGCAGCCATCGTCGCCAGGAATGGTTTGCCTGCGCCTGTTGTCCCCCCAACGTGATGCGTCAGATCGCTCTGGTGGATCATTATGCGTTCACAGTAAACGAAACCGGAGTCCAGATCCACCAGTATCAAAACGGCAAGGCGAGCCTGGAGCTACCCGATGGGTCCAGAGTTGGATTGCGCATAGCGACCAGTTATCCCTGGGAAGGGTCAGTTCGGATTATTATCGAGGAAACAACTGGTAGTTGGACATTACGGCTGCGCAAACCTGGTTGGTGTAAGGAAGCCAGGGTGGGCATGAACGGACGCGACCAGACAGTGGAGGTGGACTCGAACGGATATCTCAACCTGGGATGGGCCTGGCGCCGGGGAGATGAGGTGGAATTAGAAATGGCGATGGTACCGCGTCTGACCGTGGCACACCCACGCGTGGATGATTTAAGGGGCATGGCAGCTATCGAGCGTGGCCCATTGGTTTATTGCCTTGAAGGGATGGATCAGCGGGAGGGCATAAACCTGGCGGATGTGCGCATCCCAACCTCCGTTGCGATGCAAGGGAAATGGCGCGATGATATCCTGGGCGGTTTAGGGACGGTGCAGTTCGATGGATTGGAACAAGCCTCGAATGATTGGGGAAACCGTTTGTACCGGGCGGTCGGAGAGGGGAGATCGCAGTTGCGCCCGACGCTGTTGACTGCGATACCGTATTATGCCTGGGCGAACCGGACAGCCAGCCCGATGCGGGTGTGGCTCCCGTTGATTGGTTAAAAACGCGCCAATTATCAAGGAAAAGGTAACTTTTATGGTTGATCTTTCGAATATAGAACGTACCCGTGAGCGGATCGTAGAACTGGGCCGGTTAATTTTTGAGCGCAAGCTGACGGATGTGTCAGGTGGCAACTTAAGTGCCCGGGTGGGGGAATTGATTTGCATAACGCCGCGCTTTGCCGGTCAACAACGGTTGTGGAACCTGCGACCGGAGGACGTATTGGTGGTCGACCAGCAGGGGATTGTTTTGGACGGCGAAGGGGAAATTACCCGAGAGGCGAAGGCGCACTTGAGGGTATACCATACTTTTCCGATGGCGAATGGCGTGGCACACTGCCACCCACGCCATGTACTAATCTTCTGTGCTGGACGGCGACCCATCCCACCGGTCCTGGAGGCGGTGCGCCGATTTGGGGTGATCCAGGTGACGCCAGAATACGCTCCGGCGCACAGCGACCGGCTGGCTGAGATGATCTGTCAGTGCCTGGCGGGCCAGGAGGATAGGATTCGTAAACAGGCCGCACTGATCCTGGCGCGGTGGCATGGCATCTTCGCAGTGGGGAAAAATCTGGAGGCAGCAGTAGATGCAGTGGAACGCGTCGATGTCAATGCCTCGATCCTGATCGATAGTGCGCATAGCCTTGAAGAAGCGGTTGAGCTGGGCTACCTGTGGTCGGCTGAGTTGGAGGCTGAGATCTCTGGTAAAGAGTGATGGATTATTCGGAATGAAAAAGCATTGGATTTGGGTAATCGTGATGGGATTGGTTGTTTTGCTGGCTCCAGGTGTTTTATTATACAATTTCATAGCAAGCAGAATCCAGACAATACCGACTGCGTCGGATGAAATGAAAGCAGATAACCAGCCGATGCCAACCGTAATAATAATAAATAAGCCTACTGCCACATTGAAAGTATTTTTGGAGAACTACCCCATTGGCGCCCGGCGTATGCCGACTGAAACACCAACACGAACTGAATTCCCTGGCACCACCCTGACGCGAACAATCAAGCCGAAGCCAGGTTTAACTCGCACAAAATCTCCCGCACCATCACGTACTCCTACCCAAAATGCGCCAGTTATTGCGACCAGGATTGAAGCGCCCACCCTTACGGCTACATCCGTTGAATGGCAGCTTGTCACCGGGCAACTGGTAGACCAGCCAACTGAGCATTTTGATATTGTTATGCGTTTTCCGCTGATCGAATCAGGGGACGTGCATCCCGGTGTTGGGTTCAACCAGGCGATCCAGGTTATACTTGATGAACAACTGACCGGTGCGACCAGGCTGGCTCAGGATATCACTCTGGAGGAAGTGTTGGGGTATTGGTTTATGGATTACCGGTTAACCAGCCAATTGACGATACAGGCAAACGATCCGTTGGTAGTAAATTTTGTAACTCCACAATTTTGGAAAACCCCCATCCCGTCATTAACATCCGGACAGGCACGCTTTCAAATGCGCCATGATCTGCTGGCGGTGTTGTTCGAGACGCAGAGTTTTAGCGGCAGCGCCCACATGGGATCCAAACACACCAGTCTAAACTATGATCTCACGATTAATCAGATCCTGACATTGGAAAAACTGTTCCGTCCGGGAGTAGACTACCTGGGAGAGTTAGCTGCAGCCTGCCAGCAAGCCCTGGCCATGCGTGGCGATGACTATAACCTATCGGGCGCTGATCCGGCAGCGAGTCATTACCAGGTGTGGAACCTGACCCAAAATGGAATATTAATTACTTTCGAAGAATACCAGGTGGCGCCCTATTACCTGGGCGCACAGCAAGTGTTAGTGCCGTATGTACGCCTGGACAAATTATTCGATCCAAACGGGCCATTAGGAAATTTGGCGAAATGAGAGAAATGATTAAGCTCATCCGTAAGGTTATGTATATGATCATCCTTGTTTCACTGGTAGGATGTGCCACACTGGCTGTAACGTCAACTCCAGAAGATAATCCCTACCCCAACCCCTATCCCACGTCACCTGACGATCCTTATCCTGTCCCCACCGAGTGGTCTCCCTATCCTGCACCCATCTCGCCGACACAAAGTGCCACTCCTGGAAAAACACCGGCTATGATTCCGACCGTCCCATTGATCCCTACGCGGACACTTTCTCCAACGCCGACAGACACGGTCACTCCCACCTTTACCCAGAGCCCGCCGACACCCACGCTCTATGTTTTGTCAGGAACCCCATTACCAACGAACTTACCTAAGTTAATTCCGGGGAATGCAGGGCGGGCTTCTGCATTGGCCCGCTGGAAACTCACTGCAGTAACCGCCTTAACCTGGGTGCCTGCACAACCGGCGATGGCGGTTTCTGACGGGGATGCAATCTTTATCATCGATTTACTCTCGCGAGAAACGCTAAGAACCTTGCATCCCCAGGTGAAAGGAATCATGGATCTGGCTTTCAGTCCGGATGGCGGATGGCTGATGGCTGGCAGCCGGCAAGGATCAGAGCAAACCGGGTATAGCAGTGGATTGGAATTATGGCGCGGCCCTGAGTGGGAGCCGCGTGGATTGCTGTATGGCACGGAGCGTGGATTAAGCAGCCTGGTTTTTTCACCCGATGGTCACCACCTGGCGACAGCCTTTAGCTCTATATATGAGCCAAACAACAGCCTGGATATCTGGAATACACAAACCTGGGAAATTACACGCACCTTGAAAACAGGTGTTGTTCTGGAGACGGCGTTCTCTCCCGACAGCCGGTTATTGGCTTATTCACCGGATCGTTATGCGATAAAGATATGGAATATGGTTAAGAAAGGCGTTGCTTTCCGCTTCCCAACTTCTTTTAGCGGTGCTGTGACCCGTCTGGCATTTTCTCCTGACAACCGCTATCTCGTCTCTGGTCATTACGATGGGACGTTGCGATTATGGGATGTACAAACGGGAACACAAGTGTGGGAACAACAAGTACAAGAAGTGATTGAGTGCCTGGCTTTCAGCCCTGACGGGCAACTCATCGCGACCGGTGGGAGTTTCCAAAGCAGCCTGATACGCTTATGGGAGACGAAAACGGGGGCATTGTTGCGAACCCTCGAAGGACATAGCCGGGGAGTCAGTGCATTGGTGTTCGCACCGGGAGGGGAGGCTTTGGCGACAGGGTCTTATGATGGAGAAATGCGTCTTTGGGGAGTGCGGCCATAATGAAACCTCTTATTCAACTCGTTGAACTATCGAAGAATTACGGTCAAAAACGTGCGGTCGAACGGGTGAGTCTGGAAGTGCAGGGAGGGGAAATTTTCGGATTTTTAGGCCCCAATGGAGCGGGAAAGACAACCACGATCAAGATGATCGTAGGTTTACTACAACCCAGCGCGGGATGTGTGCTGGTTGATGGTTTCGATATTCAGAAGCAGCCTTTGCAAGCCAAAGCTGCTTCTGGATACGTACCGGACCAACCCAATTTATATCCGAAACTAACCGGACGAGAGTTTTTGCATTTTGTTGGGGACTTATACGGCTTACAGAAAGCTCAGGCGGAGCGCAGGGCAGGGGAATTACTGCGTGTATTCGATCTTGAAACAGCCGGAGATGATCCCCTGGATGCGTATAGTCATGGAATGCGCCAGAAAACAGTCCTGGCTGCAGCGTTGATGCATGATCCGAAGGTATTAGTATTGGATGAACCAACTGTGGGTCTGGATCCAAAAAGCGCGCGTCTGATCAAAGATATCCTCAGGCAAATGGCTGAGCGAGGCGCGGCAATATTTTTATCTACGCATATTCTGGAGATTGCCGAAAGGATGTGCGATCGGATCGGTATTATTCACCAGGGGCGGCTGATTGCGGTAGGAACCATGGGTGAGTTGCGGTCCATGGGTGGCAGCGGTGCGGGTGAAACGGGCAGCCTGGAGGATATTTTCCTGAGCCTGACTGGCGGCGCGGAGGATGCAGAGATCGCTGAGGTTTTAAAGTGATCGTGTCAGCAAAAATCTGGCCAACGGTCTGGAAGCTTATCCGTCTGCGTATATGGATTACCTTAAATGATTTCCGCCGGGCGAATCTCCGGCGGAAAATCGGTCAACTTCTGTTTGGATTATTTATCCTCGGATTAATCGTCCTGGCTTTTTGGGTAAGCTGGTTGGTTTTACGATTTATCCAATCTCCAGATATAACTGGGATAACGGGTGATGTAAAACCAATTCTGCGTAGCCTGCCCGTGGTGTGGATTGGTGGCGCGTTTGTTGGAGTGTTGCTGACCAGTTTCGGGGTATTGTTACAGGCATTGTACCTGGCTGGGGATCTGGAATTCTTATTAAGTGCACCAGTGCCGATTCGCGCAGTATTCGTCGCGAAGTTGTTACAGGCGATCTTACCCAACTTTGCGCTCATCTGCCTGTTCGCGATACCAGTGCTATTCGGATTCGGGTTGTCAGCGGGATATCACGTCTTATATTATCCGTTAGTGATCTTGATCCTGGCGATGCTGGCGTTAGCAGCGGCAGGGATCGCGGCTTTACTGGTAATGGCGATCGTACGCGTGTTTCCAGCCCGGCGAGTGGCGGAAGTGTTAGGGTTCGTAGGGGCGCTGGCAGCCATGCTTTGCTCGCAGAGTGGACAAATTTTTAGCCGGTTTTCAGGTGGCGCCGGTCAAGCGCAGCAAGCTTTTCAGGCAATTTCACGCTTCGATGAACCCTGGTTGCCTTTGGCCTGGGCGGGGCGAGGATTGGTCGCAGTTGGTGAAGGACATTGGTTGGAAGGAGGTGGATTAGTCGCACTCACCGTAATCATCTCCACCGGGCTATTTATCTTCACGTTGAATATGGCTGAGCACCTGTATTATCGTGGTTGGGCAAGCCTGCAAGGTGTACAGGTCCGCAAGCGTATAAAACATAAACCAGTCAACAGAACGACTGAAAAGCCTGGTATGGTTTTGGGTAAAGGATTCCTGGCAGTCTGGGCGATTGTTGGAAAAGATGCACGTGTGTTACGGCGTGATTTGCGAAATTTATCCCAATTAATTACACCAATCATCGTCGGGGTGATCTACGCGTTTATCATATTCATGGATCGCCCGAAGCCAACTGTTCTGTCAGACGGTGGTGTAGAGGGATTGGCAGGTAGTAACTTCGCTCTCTTTTCTAGCATGGGGGTGGCTTTATTTGTCAGTTGGATATTGATGTCACGGTTGGGCCTGATGGCCTTCTCTCAGGAGGGGCGCAATTATTGGATCTTAAAAAACGCGCCACTAACCTCGGCTCAACTCCTGCTCGCAAAATATATCATCACCTATCTCCCAGCGGTAGTCCTGGGATGTGGATTTGGGATCAGTTTGGGTCTTTTACTCGGGTTAAACATTCTACAACTAATTTATAACCTGGCAGCGATTTTACTAATTAACGCAGCCAACGCCAGTATCAATCTTACGATTGGCGTCATCGGAGCTCGTATGGATTGGGAAGACCCACGTCAGATGCAGCGTGGATCCGGTGGCTGCCTGGCGTCAATGTCTGGCGTGGCCTGGTTAGCGATTGGTATGTTGCTCTTCTTTGGACCGCCGTTACTCAGTGCAGGATTGGCGATGCCTCCCTGGATCGGTTACCTGGGAGGCATCCTGGTCGGTGGAACAGTTTGTCTGGCTTTAACCATCGTCCCGTTGTGGATCGTACGGGGTCGAGTCGAACGGCTTGATGAAGCCAAGAGTTGATCCGATTACGATCTGGAGTTTTTCGATATCTTCTCCCAATATTTTCGATCCCCCTGGTCATCGCCATCCAATAAGGTGGGATGGACCTCAGGAGCGGTGAGATAACCGTGGGAGCTCCACAAGTCACGAGCCAGCTTTTGTGGATTGGCGCGGACTCCCTGGCTGATAAAATATTGGCAGATGCGAGTTATATCGCGTTGAAAAATGGTATAGGAACTGCGATTGCTCCGGGGATCAATCACCTGGGGAAAATCAATCAGGCTGATGCGGCCCTCCCAATAGAGGATGTTATAAGCAGAGAGATCGCCATGGACACGATGGTTGGCCAGCAAGATGTCAACGTTATGCACCACACGCCGATATAAAGCAACTGCTTCACGACGTCCCAGTTCGACGGTATTCAGGGTGGGGGCGGGTACATCGTCCCCACCGATATACTCCATCAAGATGGTGTTATTCGCGCGTGCATAAGGGCGAGGGATATCAGCACCAGCCGTAAAGAGTTTCTCTAATGTCTGGTACTCATGTTCAATCCAGGAAGTGTGCGCCAACTCAGAACCAAAACTGCTGCGTTTGGCGACAGCATGCAGTTCGCGATCGTTTTTCACCAGCAATCCATCTGTGTCCAGGATTGCCCGACCTTCTCGATACACCGCATCGTTCTTAAGGGAGCGAAAACGGCGGGGGCGGTAAACCTTAGCAGCCAGGTAAGGTTGGTCGAGGCCCGCGCTGGGATTGGCCAGGCATTGATAAACGGTGGCTTCTTTACCGCCTTTGATCAAGCGGAGGATATCATCCAGCCATTGTTCTTCATAGAAAGGCCCTAAAGCTGCCAGCAACCAGCCTTGTTCGTGACGGGAAGCCTTGTAAGTAAACTCGAAATGCTCCTGAGTATCACTTTGGCTGGTAAGGTCAACAACCTCCCCCGCGGATGGCAGATGGGGGGGCCGATGGAGTTTGGGTCGGTGAGCGGAGCGTGACTTCGCTATATGGATGGCTCGCAGGTTGGGAGAACGTTCTTCGCTCTCCAGGTCGTCCCATAAATCGTCTTCAGTTGGTTGGTAATGCATCGTTCGTCTAACCTTATTTTGAAAAGAGTTGTGCGGAATGAGTAACAGATTCTGTTCATTCCCGGCGTATATACCCGCCAGGTTGAAGGTTCCTGTGGTTGATGCGGCACTACCGATGGGTTTACCGGAGATCAGGCACGAAAAAGCCACAGGTTCTGAGCGCACCTGTGGCTATTAGGTAAATGAATGAACTAACCGTTCAGGCTAGATAACCCCGCCAGGAGGCGTGCTCAAAATATACGATGTGGATCGCAAAGTGACTTTCATAATTTATTAGTGCCTCCTTTCTTATCTCATGTGTTCTTAGTTTATCATGGGGCTGAACAGACGTCAAGACGGGAGATTGTAATTGTTGTTGTTCAGCGAATTTGACACCCCCTGACTGTTCAGGAAAAGTGTACCGTTAAGGTGTCTCAGGATCGATTTTGAGCGCGATATCCCCTGAGAAATTTGGTACAGGGAGTAGCCCTATACCGTTAGCTATCGTGAATGACGTGGTTTGAGCGAGCCAGCGACCTTCAGAGGGGAGATACCAACGGACAGCGTAGGCGCCATCAATTAATCCCGAGGGTGCCAGGTCGAGGCCTTGGATGGGATCAGTGCGGTAGATCCAATCGGCGCCGGGTGGATTGCCAGCCCGGGTCAGGTCGTAATATTGATTTTCCATGGCTCCGATTTCATATTTACGGTCATGCAGCCAGGCAAGGGCGGTATGGCTATCCTGTAATACCAGGACACTAACATCCTTCTCTGTGAGGGTGAAGCTACCTGGCTTAAGAAGCGCAAGGTCGGTGCCTTTCAGGAATTCGGCCAGGCGCCCGTAGACAGGCCACAGGTAAAGTGGATCTACATAAGAATCCCACCACCAATACATCGCGCCGGAGGCAAAACCACTGAAAGTGGCTGCCCACAGGCCATTATGCACCCGAAGCCCCTGGCGGTCATGGGAGGTATTATCTTCACCGGTAGTAGAAACCCCGTACTCAGCGAAGAGGACTGGCTTTCCGGGAATATCTTTCGTCCAACGCCGATATAGTTCAGGAAAAGCAGTTGCAGGGTCAGCACTGCTATACAGATGAAGCTGCGCAAAATCTATGACTTGCAGCTTATTCACCAGGGGTGTGCTGTTGGCGGCGTAACTGGTACTGATGAGATGAGCCTGGGGATCATAGGCCTGAATGGTGGGAGTCATCGCTTTGATCCAGGCTGCCATATCGGTGTCAAAAATTGGCGTCCAATTCGCTTCATTCCACCACTCCCAGGCCAGAAGGGCTGGTGAGTAGCTATAGCGAGCGACGATGTAGCGCAGACGCCGTTCGAAATATTGGCGCGCCTGCAGGTCGGTGGCGAAGCATTCTGGTTTGGCGCACATCCCCCCATTAATCGTGTTGTAGGGGTTGTTTTTCCATTCTGCATTCACAGATTCGCTGAAGGCGCCATGGTTTATTAGGACAAGTTCGATAGCAATCCCACGCTGTTCAGCCAGCTCAAACACCTGGTCGAGTTGAAAGGCTCGATCGAGTCGACGGGTGTAATTCCCTAAACCGGTGTCGCTCCACTCGATGCCGAAAGACCAGGAGGCCATCCAAACACGGATCAAATTACCGCCATTGGCTGATAAGCGGTCCAGCCAATCCAGGTAATCCTGGAATGGTCGGTGAGTGCTCCAGCCGAGATTCAATCCAACACCAAAGAAGGTCGTCCCATCGTCATACGCAAGGTAGTTTTTATTCACCGGGTTACGGCGCAGGAAACCATGGGCAAAAGGTGCGTCAGCAGAGAGCGAGACGGCGGTAATCTGGAGAGGTTCGCTTTTCATTTTCTGTCCCACAAGTTCCGCTTGAACCTGCCATTCACCAGGAGCGGTTGGTGTAAATCGAGCTCGCCAGCCTGGCTCACCTATGGCTGCCAATGTTTGAGGATCGTAATCCTGGTACCAAAAAGCGGGAACAGTGAAAGCCTGACCCGTAGGACTGGTATAGTTGATCCGCAGGTCAACTTCGGCCGGGTCGAAAGGGTTAAGAAATGCACCGTCGGTTTCAATAGCAATTTCTACCTTGCGATAAACCTGAGGAACCGTGGTCAGGGAATTGATTTTCAGGTAATTGACCGGATGGGTTGGAACAGCGGTTGGGGTCGGGAGGATGGTGATCGCTACCACGCCCTTACCGAGTGGGGTATCACTTAAGGATATTGCATCCAGATAGGCTTCACCTGCCAGCACAGGGTAGACAATCACAGCCAGCCGGCGGGTGTCTCCCAGGTTTTCCAACCGGGAAATTGGTTGCCAACTTGTGGCAGCGGTTTTGAAATAGGAGGCTTCCAAATCAAATGAGATGGCGTTCTTGCCTGTAGCAAGTTGGATCTGGGGCGATTCTTGCCATAACCAGTTATCGCCGGTTGATATGGCGATGGCGACACTGTTCAGACTGCCCAGATTAAGCAAGGTGAAATTTAGGTAGCGTTGAGAGGCCAGGTTACAGGTTTTTTCTATATAATAGATGGCTTTGGTAAATGAGTCCTTATCATATTTGATGCTCAGTGCGTTACCACCCGTCGTATCCCCTTGAGCGATGATTTCGATGGCTTTTGCAGATGAATCACTGTAGGAAGGAGGAAGACCGGGCATCCAATCAGTCGTCGCGTTATCAAAGCTCTCGAGATACCGGGTATTCGGTTGATCGATTGACTGGATTTGGGTATCCTGAGGGGTTTCCTTATTGTTATCGTAGGAGCCCGGCTGGCAGGATGCGATTAATAGGAGAAGCATAAGCAAACCAATCGACCGAAAATAATCACGCATCTATTATGCTCTTTAGTGTGGAATATTCATCGCGACTGGTAAACTCGCCAGCCAGTCAGCCTCTTCATCTACACAGTATGAACATATTTATGAGCAGTTTCAATCGCCAGACGCAAATTATCCCATGGCGTATCGGATGGAACGGTACAATCTGCAGCCAGGATAAAATGATCTGAGGCCTGTGCCAGGACTTCCACAACCGCCTGACGAATACCATCGGGACTACCCTGGACGATTACACCGTTACGATCCATACCGCCCATGAAGGGGCGAGAGAACATTTGCGAAATTTGTGAAGGAGTCATTTGCCGGTCGTCCAGATTGAGACTACAATTGACGATGTGACCCGGGTAATCCAGGAAGGGCCTGAGGTCATTATAACCGGCGTGATAATCGCAAATATGCAGGATATTGAAGTGGCAAGCCCGGTTGATTTCGTTCATTAAGATTAAATCGTAAGGTTTGATGCATTCAAGGAAGGGGGAAAATCCGGGGAAACGGCTGGCCTCACCACCCTGGGTCGAGTGGTAAAAACCATCTACGCCGCGTGCGATACAGCCACGCACGAAGGCCAACAGGCTGGCAGTGATAATTTCCATGCCGTCCTTAACTGCGACCGGATTATCCAGCAAGTGGCGGACGACAGTATCACTACCCAGGGCATGCCCGGCGCACATGAAGGGGGAGTAGAGGGTCATGATGACCGGGGCATCTTTCCCGACGCGCTTAACCAGGCTCTCGACGATTTGCAGCGGGGCCTCGAAGAAATCCTCCTTATAGAGGGGCATCTTACGCCAATCTTCCGGTCGTTGGATTGCTGGCAGGTTGGGGAATTTTTGTTCGTATTGGATTTTTACGAAATCCATGCCGGTATACTTAAAGTATTCGATATGTTTCTCAACTGCAATTTGACCGCGATGGAAGGTGGGATCGAAGTGAAGGAAGAAGGCCGCGGGAATGTATGTTTGAGGTTGAGAGTGATGGAGCAGAGAGAAGAGGCGGTCGCGTTTGTTCATGGTTTTGTTGAAGGTTGGCAGGTTTGAAGGTTGAAAGGTTACTTGGAGATAGTCGAAGGTTGGTCTATTGATGATACTCCAGATAAGATGAAATGGTCATTAAGATCGGAAGAGTGAAGCTGCCTGTAATGCCGCGACTGGATAGTGACCAACTGCGGTTTCGTCGGATAGGACGAACCCGCGGTAGCCTTTTCGCAGGGCTTCGTAAAGATAGCAAATTTCGGAACGGGTGGGAGTTGGTTGGGTGGTTATGTGTTCCAGTACCTGCCCAGCTAATAACACCGGCACGGGGATAGATATCACCTGGTTTGAAAACAGGTACACTACCTGTGCCATGGCGGAAAGGCCTAACTCAGCGCCCAGGTCGCCCCGGCATAACCAAAGTTCGTCAGCAGTGTGAGCAATGGCTAAGCAATCGTTGATGGCTGTACGGCGTTCGAGCTTGGCGATCATGTAAACCTGACCTAATAGATCCCGATAGCGTACCATTTCAATTGCGTCCTTAACATAAGAGATCGCGTAGCGTAGATTTTGCCAACCCCTGGCCATTTCGACAATTGCCAGGTCTTTTTCGTTGAGGGTTTCTTGACGATATTCTGACTCTCGGTAGGTTATCCCTTTGCGGGACTCGATCGGACCGCCTTCTACAACACGCACGCGGATCGATTCGTCTGTGGCTGATTCGACGATACACTTAATTTTTGCGTCATTGAGCAGCAGGATCGGGCTGGATTGAAACACCGCCTTGAAAAAGTCAGCATGAGGTACAGGCAGCCTGCCTGGGTTCTCTGATGAAACTGAGTAAACCAATTCGATCGATTGGCCAACCAGTAATTCGCGGGGAGGAAATTGTCCCAGGCGCCATTTACTACCCTGCAAATCGAGAATTAATGGGGGAGGCGGGTCGTAAGCAGATATGAAGGGCAGCAAATGCGCCATCCAATCTTGCAGTTCGAAGATTGTCAGGTGAGAGGTGTTTATCCGGAAAGCAGTCGCGCCAGTGCTCAGGAGGGATTGCCAGAGGTCCGGTTGAGCAGTGGCTGGACCGAGGGTGGCGACAATTTCGTAGAAGGACAAGTGGACCAATATATTTTATTTTTCTTCCATGTCGCTCAGGCGCAGGTTAAGGGCATCCACAGATATGTAGATCTCCCATAGGGAGATTGCCAGGGAGAGTGCCATCAGTAGCAGGCTGAGTCCAAAAATCCATAATCCCAGGATATGCCAACCAGTAAAAAGCACAAACATGCACACGACGCAAGAGAACAGACTTGCGACTCCAGCGACTTGCATATACTTGATCAGGTTGATACGTAAACGCAGGCTCTTAATTTGTTGATAGATAATATCGTCGGGATTTTTCTTATAGTTAACGTGTAGTTCACGGATTAAATTGGCCAGGGTGAGAAAGCGGTTGGTGAAGGCCAGCAAGAGCAGTGAGATGGCAGGGAAAAGTAAAGCAGGAGTTGAAAGGGTAAGGTCCATAGATAGTAGATATTATATAACATTCAAAGGATCTGAAAGCAGGTGGCTTGGGAATCCTCAGCAGATGTCCCAAATGAGGAGAAAAAGTAAGGTCGAGGGTATCGTTTGAGAGAGTGATCATATAGGTGAAACGACTCCCTTTTTAAGTAAGAGATTGGCATAGAAGGCAGATTCGCCAGTCGCGAGCACCGCGTAGGCTTTCCGGGCGCGATCATAGAACGCGAAGCGTTCGACATAATCAAAATCGGTGAAGTGTTCACCAGAGGCCAGGATGATACGGCGATAATCTTCCCAGATGACCGGAATGTAATCATGCCCCGGTGTAACTGCCATCACCGCAGCCGGATGCTCGACGAATATGTCCAGGGGAAAGAGCTTTAGAATCGCCTCGAGCAGAGGTGGGATAGCGTGACCATCGGCGCGGACCAGGCGCTGGGCAACACTGGCAGCAGGGAAGTTGCCATCCGCGATGACTAACTCGTCACCGTGGCCCATTTCCATCAGGATTTTTAACAGGTCTGGGGAGAGAAGAGAGGAGATGGTTTTTAACATGGGATATCCTTGTGTGGTAAGGATGAAAAAAAGATATAAGCTTATGTGACATTATACGTTATATCGCGGTACAGGTTGAGTCTGTGCTGAACTGTCATAAAATTGAGCGGAAAGTAGAGTTACCTTTTTCAAGAGGAGGCGGGTGGTTGGCGTGTTATAATGACGCCGATGAATTACCGAACAGCGGTGATAACTGGTGCATCAAGCGGGATCGGAGCAGCAACTGCGAGCCGATTGGCTGCCGGGGGATTGCGCGTCACCCTGGTGGCGCGCCGTCTGGAGCGATTGGAGCAACTCGCACGGGAAATCGAGCAAACCGGTGGACAGGCGGAGGTAATTGGCGCTGATCTAAGCTGTGAAGTCGATCGCCTGCGACTGTTTGAGCAGGTCAATCGAGGAAATTCTGCTCCCGATGTCCTGATTAATAATGCTGGTTTTGGATGGTACGGCTTGTTGGAAGAGATGCCATGGATGACTGCGCTGGAGATGGTGAAAATTAATATCGAGGCAGTCGTCCATTTGAGCAGATTATTCTTGCCAGGGATGTGCCAGCGGAGGCAGGGATATATTATTAATGTAGGATCGATCGCTGGTGGGTTGCCAAGCCAGGGGATTGCGATCTATGCTGGGACGAAAGCCTTTCTGGATGCTTTTTCCACCGCGCTCTACCGCGAGTTACGGGGGAGTGGAGTATATGTCAGCATCGTCCGACCTGGACCGGTGGCGACGGAGTTCTTCGATATCTCGGGGAATTTAGAGAAAGGGCAGCGGATCCCGGTCGCACGCTGGGGAATTCGACCTGAACGGGTTGCGAATAGAATCTGGTCATTGTTGCACCATCCACGGCGTTCAGTCTATGTGCCGTGGAGCCTGGGCATCGTTCCTCTCGTTGAGCAGTGGTTTGGGTGGGTAATGGATTTGGCCGGACCGATTATTTTAAAAAAAAACCGAGAAGCAACGTTTCACAATAGAGAATTAAATTAAAATTATAGGGGAGTAACGGTCGCGCCCCGACTGGCTTTACACAGGTAGACATTCGCCTGGCGACCGGTAGTTTGCGTGTAGTCATTAGAAAGACCCCGGATAAAAGCCTCGGTATGCTCAGCATGCACCAGGTTCACCGTGCAACCGCCAAAACCAGCGCCGGTCAGGCGCGCGCCGATCACTCCCGGCTGCTGGCGAGCAATCTCGACCAGGGAGTCCAGCTCAGGGGTGCTGACTTCGTATAGATTTTTCAGGCTGTAATGACCTGCGTACATCAAGGCGCCGAAGGTTTGCGTGTCACCCCGCTGTAGCGAACTGAGCGCAGATTGCACGCGGGCGATCTCTTTGACGACATGCTCGGCGCGTTTGCGAACAGTTTCGGGTAAGTATGGAGCGTAGGCAGCGAACTCGGTAGTTTTTACATCACGCAGGGAGCTGATTCCGGGCAAATACTGTTTTAACAGTACAACGGCTTGTTCACAGGCCGCGCGACGTTCGTTGTAGGCCGAAGTTACCAAACTGCGTGGTATGTTTGAGTCTGCGACAATAATCGTTGAACCTGCAGGCAGAGGAGCTGGTTCCCAATCAAGACTGCGCGTATCGAAATATAAAGCATGATCTTCTACACCGTGTGCGCTGGCAAATTGATCCATCAAACCACACGAGACACCGACATATTTATTCTCAGCCTGCTGACATAAACGGGCGATGGTCATGCGATCGGTTGACCAACCGCCAAGCGCCTGCCAAAGTACGGCAAAGGCAACCTCAACTGCCGCCGAAGAGCTTAATCCCGCGCCCATTGGAATATCCGATGAATAACAGCATTTGAGTCCGGTGACAGGATATCCCGCCTCCAGAAGCGCCCAAGCGACACCAGCCGGATAACGTGCCCAACCAGGTAGTGGATTTCCAACCAGATCAACTTTCTTGATCAGTTGGGATAACCTGAAAATGGACGAGTCGCCCAGATCTACCGCATGGAGGGTGACCAGGTCATCACCCGACGACGCAGCGGCAATAGTTACCGATCGGTCAATCGCGGCAGGCAATACCGGTCCATTGTTGTAGTCAATATGCTCACCAAGTAGATTCACGCGACCAGGAGCGCGCGCTAAGAAGGTTGGCGCAGTTTGGAAACGTTGGATAAAAGTTGTTTGAAGATCCATTTCAGGCGCTGCCTTTTAGGTAGATGCCCTGTGGGTCGAGGTCATCCCTCAAGATAGACAACTCGCTAGGTGTGGGGGGGTCAGTATACCTCAGGTTCAATGCAACCTGTAATGCCCAACCTGTATTTGCCTGGGCTTGTTCAACGGTGGCATCGGGATGGAGCGCAGTCAGGAACAACTCACCACTCTCGCCAGGCTCAAGCAATCCCAGGTCCGTGACGACAACCTGAGGTCCACCGCCCCGCAAGCCGGCAGCCTGGCGTTCAGCACGCCCGCTTAAAAAGCCGGCTGAAGTGCGAAAGTCAACTTTTTCAGGGAAGCGGCGCTTTTGATGGGGTGTCAAGATATAACAACGATTGGCCCAGGCAGCGATCTCCTTCGAGCCGCCCGAACCGGGCAGGCGAACCCTGGGATGATGATATTCTCCGATGACCGTGGCATTTATATTACCGAAGCGATCAATTTGCGCACCACCCATGAAGCCGACATCTACTTTTCCGCGTTGCAGGTAAAAGGCAAAGATATCGTACATGCTACATACGGCAGTGGCACCACTGACCAGGGTGGGGTCGCCAATAGATAGCGGAAGTCGGTCGGGTTGTGCGCCGATCACACCCGCTTCATAGATCATCAGAAGGTGCGGGGCATGCGTTCGACGGGCGAGGTTACAGGCCAGATTCGGTAGACCAACGCCAACGAAAACAACATCACCATCGCGAAGTAAGCGGGAGGCGTTGATGGTGAGTAGCTCTGCTGAAGTATAAGGTTTGGAGCTAATATCGGCCATAATTAACTACAGCACTAAAGCGAGGTTGGACTTGCAGGTTACTATGAACAGACGAGCCTAGTTTTTCCCAATAGGTTGCCCGGTCCGGAACACCATAAATCCATTCGTCCAGGTAACTTTGGACTGCGGCTCGGTCAGAGGAAATTTTATCCCATTCCAGGTAGAAGGCGTTATCCCGGTCATAATAGCCCTGGGTATAGGATGGATGAGCGCAATATGGAACCTGGCAAACAGCATCGACGATGAAGCCGGGGATGAGCGTTCGGTTTGGATCGGAACGGATAATATCTTCAGCGACGATTTCTTCGGCGGTGAGGATGACATGCCGGGCAGCGAAAGCTGCTTCCTTTTGTTCACCAATAATACCCCAGATCTGTGCATTCCCTTCAGCATCAGCACGTTGTACATGGACGATGGCTACATCAGGGATTAAGGCAGGTACAACTACTACGGGTTTTCCGGAATATGGATCATTGATCGTGCGGTAATTGGGATTGACTTGTTCAAGGTCAACCGCTGCGGTGGAATTCATGGGCATGAAGGGTAAACCCGTGGCGCCGGCTTGAAGACGTGAGATCATTGCAAAATGAGAGTATTCCTCCCACTCTAACCTTCCAGCCTCGATTTCAGCTCGGACAACGCGTAGTGAACCAACACCCGGATTACCCATGTAAGAGAAAATGACTTTACGAGCGCAACCAGCTGCGACCATCTGGTCGTAGATCAAATCGGGCGTCGCACGAGCCAGGATCAGGTCCTTTTGACCCTGGCGAATTATTTCATGCGCAGCCGCGAAGGGGATCAGGTGTGTAAAACCTGCTGCGTAAAGCAAGTCGCCGTCATGTATAAATTGGTGGATAGCGCAGGAGAGAGAGACTAGTTTTGTCATAGGAAGCAGACCGCCAGATATTGCACATGGGATTGGTTGGATACAAACCAACCAATCCCAGCAGGTTTTAGCGATATTAATCAATCAAGGTCTGGATTTGTTCATGCAGGTAGAGTTGTAAGTAATAGTGACCGCCGGCGTTCTTACCAGACGAGCCGGAACCCTTCCAGCCACCAAAGGGCTGGAAGCCAGGCCATGCGCCAGTTGTGGCGCCCTGAGGGCGATTGGCATAGGTAACGCCAGCCTGAATGTTCTGGAAGAACCACTGAACCTCTTCCTTGCTACCATAAAAACCAGCAGTCAGTCCGTATTCGACGTCGTTGGCATACGCCATTGCTTCATCAAGGTTATTTACTTTGGCGATGGTGGAAATGGGCAAGAACATCTCATAATTCCATAAGCGGTGATCGAGCGGTAAATCTGTTACCAGGGTGGGAGCGCAATAGTAACCTTGCGCAAGGTCGCCTGTGCTGATAACCTTTCCTCCCGTGGCAATCTTACCAGCCGCGGCTAACTCGGCGCAGAATCCCTGATAATCCTCGAAAGAACCTTTGTTAATCACCGGACCAAGGAAATTCGTCCGTAATGTAGGGTCGCCGATCGATAGTTTATTGGTTAAGTCGACCAATCGTTCGACAAGCTGGTCATAGACGGGTGCTTCAATAAATACGCGGGAGCAAGCTGAACATTTTTGTCCCTGGAGACCAAAAGCTGAGCGGACGATACCGACTGCAGCGCGCTCTACATCAGCATGGCGGGAGACGATCGCGGGATTTTTCCCACCCAATTCGAGGATGGTTGGGCGCACCCAACGGCCATTGGCGAAATCACGGAAGATTTTCATGCCCACATCGAAAGAACCAGTGAACGTGACGCCATCCACTTCCGGGCTGTCAATCAAAGCCTGACCGAGTGTGCGACCTGGGCCAGTGACGAAGTTCACGGCGCCGTCGGGTAAACCCGCATCGCGGAAACATTCCGCAAGCAAACGTACAATCCATGGCGTATCCGTGGCAGGTTTCATGACGACGGTATTTCCAGTAACCAGTGCAGAGCCAACTGGACCGCCAGTGAGGGCGGCTGGGAAATTGAAGGGACTGATTACCAACCAGACGCCATAAGGTTTTAAGACCGAGGTGTTCGTCGATGTATAACCGACCAGGGGATCTTTGCCCATCTCGACAATGAAGCCATCATTCTTCTCGACCTGATAGCAGGCATAGCGGACTAAGTCTGCTGTTTCAGCGACATCGCCCAGGGATTCGGAGCGATTCTTGCCTACTTCAAGAGACATCGCAACGCCCAGTTCGAAGATGCGTTCGTCCATTAGATCAGCGGCCTTGCGCAGCAACGCAACTCGTTTCTGCCAGGGCATCCCACTCCAAATGGGAAAGGCTTTACGGGCAGCTGCCAGAGCTGCTTGAGCATGGGACTGGTTGCCTTTTTGCATGACCGCCAGAACCCAATTAGTATTGATTGGTGAACGATCCTCAAATTTCTCTGCGGCGAAGACATCTTTGCCATTAATAATCATGCCATATTCATGCCCCAGTGTCGCTTTGGTTGTCGCCAGAGCTGCTTCGAACTTGGTATGCATTTCTTCGGGCGGGTTGTACATGGTTGCATAGGTGAGTTTAAATTTTTCTGCCATTCGAATCTCCAGGAGGTAGGATTGACGGTCTAAAGATTGAAAGTATTCTGCTTGTAGGTTTCGTGTTGATTATCTCATTAATTTTGTCATTCGTCATGCGACAGGTGTAAATTCCTTCGTATGACACTCTTCCCTATTTTCCGAAGGTTTGCTAAACTCTGTGTATCCAAATGATGAAAGGGTAAAAATGACACATCGAGGCGTACTCTATCATAGAGGAGGGCAAAGTGTTATTCAACCAAATGACTTACATCGGTATTGACCCGACAGCCGGACAACGACCCTTTTCCTATGCAGCTTTAGATCAAGAGCGTCGTCCGGTAGCGATCAGCGAAGGACATTTAGATGAAGTCCTTGCCTTTGCAGCCGGCCAACAACAAGCGGTAGTAGCTGTGTGTTCTCCCCGCCATCCCAATCGAGGTGTGATGGCTAAAAGGGAGATACGCCAATCGTTAACTCCCCAACCATCATCCGGCAGTTGGATGGACTTTCGTGTAGCAGATTATCTAATCCGGCAACATAAAATTATCATTCCACAGACTTATTCACGCGAAGAAGCCTGCCCACAATGGATGCAGAATGGTTTTCACCTGTATCGACAATTAGAAAGTTATGGTTACGAGGTTTATTCACCCGGTAATAATCTGGATGACTATCCTTTACAGATTATGGAGGTATATCCTCATGCTTGCTTTACGGTATTACTGGGAGTATTGCCCTTCGCCAAACATACCCTGGAAGGACGAATTCAGCGCCAGTTGGTACTGCTTGAGAATGAGGTAAAGGTGCCTGATCCAATGACGCTCTTCGATGAATTTACCCCTCATAACCTCTTACACGGGATCCTTCCATTGAAGTTTCTAAATAAATCTGAAGAATTAGATGCGGTCGTTGCCGCCTATACTGCCTGGGTTGCGATCAACCAGGCCGCTCAATTTTCCCTGGTGGGAGATGTGGATGAAGGACAGATCGGGCTACCAGGTTTATTAAAAGAAAAATATTAGAGGTAAGGAATTGAGCCCTCTGCCATCTCTTGCGCAAAGTTTACAGGGACGTGACCTGGGTCATTTGCGCATTGTTGCTGAATTTTGGGGGGTTGAGTTCAGCGCGCCGGATGCAAAAGTTGGCTTACAACGCCTTATTCCGTTATTATTACAGAAGGATCAGGTTGTGGAGGTGATTAACTCGCTCCCCGAAGGAGCCCATAAAGCATTGGCAGACATTCAACGCAATGCTGGGAGGATTACCTGGGCGTTATTCACGAAAAGATATGGTTCTGTCAGGGAAATTGGGGCTGCGCGGCGAGATCGTGAATTGCCTTACCAATACCCCATATCACCAGCTGAGGTTCTGTGGTATCGAGGATTGGTGGGGAGGGCGTTTTTCGATGCTGATCCAGGTCCAGAAGAATTTGCCTATATACCAGCTGATTTGCTCGAGTTACTGCCCAGGATACTCCGACAGGGGATAAAACCGCTGGGAAGACCCGCTACAACAATCGAGAGGACATTCACGCTTACAGCCAACGACCATATACTCGATCATGCCTGTACATTGATGGCCGGTTTACGGGCCGGGGTGTCAGACGATGATCTCAACCAGGCTCTTGCGAGTCCATCGGTAGCTTCACCTCCTTTCCACTTAAACGCTCATATTCTGCGGATAATCCTGGATGATTCTGGGCTAATTGGCGCAGACGGTACGCCTTCACCTGAACCGACCCGTGCCTTCCTTGAGGCACCCCGTAGTGAAGCGCTGGCGCAACTATACTGGGGTTGGCGAGGAAGCACGCATTTCGATGAGCTACGTAACCTGCCTGGTGTACAAGCTGAAGGTGAATGGCAAAATAACCCACTGCGCACACGCCAGATGGTTTTGAATTTTCTCGATACCGTACCATTAAAAACCTGGTGGAATATGCCTTCATTTATTTCAGCAATACGCCAGGTTCAACCAGATTATCAAAGGCCAGCTGGTGATTATGATTCATGGTATCTGCGGGATATTCGGAGTGGTGAATATCTCAGAGGCTTTGAGCATTGGAATGAGGTGGATGGATATCTCTTGTGTTATCTGCTCGGGGGTCCCTTGTATTGGTTGGGTATCCTAGATTTAGCACAACCAGAGATGAATGCACCCTGCACTGCATTTCGTACTTCGGAATGGGCCTTTGATTTACTCAGAGGAGAGGTACCAATTTTGGCTACTCGGGAAGATCAATTAGTCCAGGTCAGTTCTGAGGCGCGTTTACGTGTGCCACGCCTGGCGCCGCGAGCAGTGCGTTATCAGATTGCTCGTTTTTGTGCCTGGGAAGGGCTGGCAGATGATATTTATTCTTATCGGATCACGCCACCTTCTTTGGATCGGGCGCGGCAACAGGGATTGCGACCAGGGCAATTAATGGCGATCATTCGGAAATTTGCGGCGGTGGTACCGCCGTCGTTGGGAAGAGCATTGGATCGATGGGAGGAGCATGGCGCAGAAGCGCGGCTCGAACGGGTTGTTGTGTTACGAATGAGCGATCCAGAGCTGCTTCAGATACTGCGTAACAGTCGAGCGGCAGGCTTTCTCGGTGATCCATTGGGTCCAACAACCGTGGTGATCAAAGCTGGGGCAGTGAAGAAAGTCTTAGCGATACTGGCTGAGTTGGGTTATCTGGGGGAAGCAGATTTAGAAGGAGAACCATAAACAAGGATTTTGCGAGTTTGAGCGCCTCGCAAAATCCTGGTCGTAATCGCCGGAGAGACTCTTTTCCTGGATTTATTCCAGGTCATATCTGGTGTTTTTCCGCTGTCTGATCAGCGTTTCTAGCAAAGGGGAACTCTTATTCCAATAGACTATGCTAGTCATTTGCCAGCTTATTGTCTGAGCAGCTCCGGCGTATTCAATTGTCAGATATAGAATAGCAAAATATACCGCCCGATTTCAGGTGTCGAATGTAATGAAAATCAGGTGACATTCATCTTAATTGAGATTAGTGATACCCTCGCTGACGTGCCTCAGTAAGAATGGATTGCGTGGCGGTAGCCCCAACCCGCGAGACGCCTAAAGCCCGCACTCGTAAAAGATCATCGAGTGTACGGATGCCGCCAGCAGCTTTCACCTGAATGGAGGGGAGAGTTTCCCTACGCATTAAAGATAAGTCATTATCGGTGGCTCCGGAGTAAGCATAATATCCATTGGGTTGCTTGACAAATCCATACCCGGTTGAAGTTTTCACAAAAGCCACAGCAAGTTGGTTGCAGATATGGCATAGCTGGATTTTTACAGAATCATCTAGAAGATAATCATTCTCGAAGATTATTTTCAACAACGCACCCCGGTCAACGGTAAGTGCATTAACTTGTTGAATTTCACCTGTAATATAATCCCAATCCCGACTTAGAACCTTACCTATATTAACAACCATATCTAACTCGATCGCACCCTGTTCAAGCGCCAGGTCGGCTTCACGCAGTTTAATATAGACCTGGTTACTGCCATGAGGAAAGCCAACCACGGTGCCAACCAGGACCTCGCTCCCCCTTAAAATATGGCAAGCCAGAGGAACCGCGTAGGGTTTTATACACACGGAAGCAACCTGGTATTTAACGGCTAACTCACACCCAGCGCTCAGTTCAGTGTCAGTCAGGGTGGGATGGAGCAGCGAGTGGTCAATCATCTTCGCGATGGTAAGGATGGATTCGGACATAGCATCAGACTGCGGTGATTAAGGCTACGCCGACGACTCCAGCGCCGGCATGTATGGATAGGCCTGGGGTTAATTCACAGTGTAAAATTTCCGTCAGGCAGGATAAACGTTGGCGTAACAGGGCTTCGAACTCCCTGGCCTGGTCTGGAACAATCACATGGAGAACTGCCATACGCTCAAAGGTTTTATCCTGGGCAGCTTTCTGACATAATTCGATTACGCGTGCCCAGGCTTTCTGGCGGGTGCGGACTTTCTCCAGCATATCCAACCGGCCTTCACAGATAGTGAGGATCGGTTTAATATTCAAGAGCGTTCCCATCCCTGACGCCAGATGCCCAACCCGACCACTCATGGCGAGATATTTTAATGTCGCCAAGGCCGTGAACAAGTGAGTTCGGCAACAAATGATGAGAAGCACGATCCGATTATACCTGCTGGTTCATGGAGGGGGTAGATCAAAACCCAGAGCTAAATTTATGGTAAGATGATATATATCCAGGTTCACAGGAATTAACTTATGAATTTTGATACACCTCATCGGCGTTTCAACCCATTAACGGGTGAATGGGTGTTGGTATCACCCCATCGCGCTCGCCGGCCCTGGTTGGGTCAGGTCGAAAAATCACCTCCTGCGAATTTACCAGCTTATGATGCCACATGTTATCTTTGTCCAGGAAATGAACGGGCGGGCGGTAAAAGAAATCCGACTTACACGGGAACCTATGTATTCGATAACGATTTCCCTGCCTTACTTTTAAACCCACCCCAGGAGCCTAAGCCGGAGATGGATGTACGGATGCCAGAGAACACTGCAATTTATGCCGTAGAAGCAGTGGAAGGGATCTGCCGGGTAGTATGTTTTTCTGAAAGACATGACCTGTCATTGCCAGAATTAACTCAAGTTGAGGTGGAAAATGTCATCCGCACCTGGACTGATCAAACGATTGATCTCGGGCGGCGGGATTTCTGTAATTATGTACAGGTGTTTGAAAACAAGGGGGAGATGATGGGTTGTTCAAATCCCCACCCCCACAGCCAGATCTGGTCTTCAAGTATCCTTCCGGTCGAACCTGCCAAGGAATTAGCCACACAGGAAGCTTATTTATATAAAAAAGATCGCTGCCTGATCTGTGATATTCTGGATGCGGAACGAGCCAATAGTGACAGAATCGTCTTGAGCAATGATCATTTTTCTGCTTTGATACCTTTTTGGGCAATCTGGCCGTTTGAAGTCTTGTTGATTGGTCATCGGCATAACGCCGCATTAGCAAATTTATCCCCTGAAGAAGTCAGTGGGCTGGCAGATATCATGCGGCGGTTGACGGCGCGTTATGATAATTTATTCGAAATATCTTTCCCGTATTCAATGGGTTTCCATCAAGCGCCGACGGATGGAAAGAATTATCCAGGCTGGCATCTACATGCTCATTATTATCCTCCGCTACTACGTTCAGCCACAGTACGAAAGTTCATGGTTGGGTATGAGATGTTGGCGATGCCTCAACGTGACCTTACCCCAGAAACGGCCGCAGCACGTCTGAGGTCGTTGAGCGATATCCACTACCGGTCAATATGATCCCCGATATTGAAGTCCTTGTCACCTTACCATTTACTGAGGAGCAACTGGCGCGCCTGTCTTCTTTATATTCACGGGTGCGAATAACTCAGCTTCGTACCCGGCACGCGGAAGAGGTGCCAGCTGAAGTGTGGCAACGCACGGAGGTGCTCTATACCAACCGGGTGCTGCCAACACCTGAACAAGCGCCGGTCCTACGGTGGATTCAATTTCATTGGGCGGGGATAGATCATGCTCTGAATGCGCCCATATTAATGAAGCCAGGCGTGATCGCCACCAGTCTGAGTGGTGCATCAGCCACGCAGGTGGCTGAATATGTGGTGATGATGTTACTCAGTCTGGGACATCGGTTACCCAGCTTGATGGCGCATCAACGTGCGGGGGATTGGCCGAAAGAACGCTGGGAACGGTTCAGTCCACGTGAGTTACGCGATGCTACGGTCGGGATCATCGGGTATGGCAGCATAGGTCGCCAGGTGGCTCGTTTGCTCCATCCTTTTGGCGCGCATATCCTGGCGACAAAACGCGACGCGATGCATCCCCAAGATGAGGGTTACACACCCACGGGATTTGGAGATCCAGAGGGGGATTATCTACAGCGATTGTATCCAGCGGTGGCTATAAAATCGATGGTGAAGGAATGCGATTTTCTTGTGATCACCGTACCGCTTTGTGAGGGTACACGAAATTTGGTCGACGCTGGGATTATTGAAGCAATGAAGCCGAACACATTTATCGTTGATGTCTCCCGAGGTGGTGTGGTAGATCATGAGGCTTTGGTAGAGGCGTTGAGGAGCAATCGGATTGCTGGGGCGGCCCTGGATGTTTATCCTGAGGAGCCGCTGCCTGGTGGAAGTTTGTTGTGGAAATTAAACAATGTAATTCTCACGCCGCACATCTCAGGCAACTCGCCCTATTATGATGATCGTGCGATCACATTATTCGAAAAAAACCTGGCATCTTACCTGGCTGGTAAGCCGTTATTCAATTGTATTGATCTGGCGCGGGGGTATTAATGAGACGGTTTAATGTAATTTTGTTTGACCTGGGCAGTACCCTGATCTATTTTGATGGAGAATGGTCGGGTGTGTTCGCTGAAGCGGGATCTTCTCTCTATCGGTGTTTGGATCAACATGGTTTAATTTTGGATCGAATAATTTTTCTGCGCGAATTTCAGAACTCACTCGAAGCCTATTACCGGGAACGCGATACCGAATTCCTTGAATACACAACCTCCTATGTACTTCGGAATGTATTAGCACGACATGGGTATCCTGCCATCGCAGATGAATTATTAAGGCAGGCAATTGATGCGATGTATTCAGTAACTCAAACTCATTGGCATATTGAACTGGATGCTCATGATACTTTAAGATGGCTGATGAGTCACGGATATCGGTTGGGAATGGTTTCAAACGCCGGCGATGACAAGGATGTTCAGACATTGATCGATAATGCTAACCTGCGTGGCTATTTCGAGGTGATCATCACCTCCGCCTCGCTGGGGATCCGGAAACCAAATCCACGGATATTTTGGTCGGTTCTTGATAAGATGTTGGTTCCTCGAAATGGGGTGGCGATGATAGGTGATACACTCGGGGCGGATATCCTTGGAGCCCGGAATGCCGGTATATATAGCATCTGGATCACTCGCCGGGCCGACACACCTGATAATCAATCGCATCGGGAAACGATATTTCCCGATGCGTCGATTACAACGCTGGATGAATTACCCCAATTATTAGGGGATTGATCTCTACTTATGGGATTATTGAACCTGGTTGTTCTAGATTTGCTGGTCGGGGTTCAAGAGTAACAGGCACGGAGATGGTTTTTCCATCGCGTACAATCGTCAAGGTTATTTTTTGACCCGGCGAAGTACTTAAGGCTACATAGATTAATAGATCGTCAAAAGAGTTAACCGGGTTACCATCAATTGCGGTGATAACATCTCCGCCGGTGGGTACATCCCTACCGTTGATCGTGACTGAACCTGTCGAACCTCGTAATCCGGCCTTTTCAGCAGGCCCATCCTGGATGATGACATCCAGGTAGGCACCTTGTTCGATGTTTAAATTTTCCCCTTTGGCGATCGTGGGATTCAGATCACCGCCCTGGACACCGACCCAGGGCCAGCTATACTTGCCATTTATAATCAGGCTCGGGATGACACGTTTTACCACACTCACTGGGATAGCAAAACCTACGCCACTATTGCTACGACTGGTACTGCCAGTTTCAATTTGAGCATTAATCCCGATCACTTCACCCTGAAGGTTAAGCAACGGTCCACCCGAATTACCCGGGTTAATCGCAGCATCGGTTTGTACTGCCTGAGGAATGCGGAATGTGTTGAGGGCTGGGATTGTACGTCCGAGCGCGGAGACAATGCCCTTGCTCAGAGAACCACCCAATCCGAAGGGATTGCCGATAGCGACTACAGTTTGTCCGACTTGCACCGAGGCAATATCACCCAATGGGAGAGGTTGAATTCCTTCCGGCATGTCGCTTACTTGAATCACCGCCAGGTCAGAGCTGTAATCTTGACCAACAATCTTAGCAGGTCGAGTAATGCCAGTGGAAAAGATCACATCGAGCTGATCAGAGCCTTCGACGACATGTGCATTGGTAATAATGTGTCCCTGAGTGTCATACACAAAACCGGAGCCAGTTCCTGAAGCTACAATCGCGTTGCTTTCTTGAAGGTAGATAATAATATTAACTACTGCAGGATTTACTCGTTTATAAAGTGCTATTAAACTTGTCTGATCATCCTGTTCAGTTGTCAGTGGAGTAGACGGAGGAAGATTGGCTGACTGAGTTTGAACCGGTGCCAGGGTTGGCTGAACCGGGATAACAGCAATAGTAGTTTCGGGGGATGGTTGAGAACCAACGCTGATGGGTAAGTTAGTAGATAAACTGCATGCCAGAATGAGTACTGGTATGAGAACAAAAATCCACAACAGCCTATGGTTGATAGTAGGAGCCGGGGTATTCATTAACACACATCCTATCTCTTAATATTTTATTCAGAAAATCAGAAAATAATTTTCGAGCCCTTTTAATGTATCTGTTTAAATTAAAAATTGGATGAACCGAAGATGAGTAATCAGTATATGTATCAAATGTTACCGCGACAACGTTGCTTGCCCATGAATATATATTAAGAGAACCTCTCAATGACTAATATAATAAATAAACAAGACTCATCCCACGTATAAGGAATGAGTCTCCTGGTCAGCCTACTGGGTTATAGTTGGGAAGTACAATTGGGGCAACGAGTTGCTTCCATAGGAATTTGGGTTTTGCAAAAGGTGCATTCCTTGGTCGTTGGGGCTGGAGCTGGCGCTTTAGCTGGTTGATATACTTTGTTGATCGCCCGCACAACCAAGAAAATGACGAGGGCAATGATCAAGAACTCGATGATGACGTTCAGGAAGATGCCATAATTGAGGGTGGGTATGCCAGCGTCTTTGGCTGCTTTAAGGGAGTCAATCGGTTGACCAGTCAAATTAACAAACAGGTTAGTAAAATCTACTTTCCCAAGGAGCAAGCCGATCGGAGGCATAATGATATCATTTACTAATGAGGAGACGATCTTGCCAAACGCGCCACCGATAATGACTCCTACGGCGAGATCCAATACATTCCCTCTTAGAACAAATGCTCGAAACTCTTTTAACACAGTGATTGTCCTTTCAGGTTTTCCTTAATCTATAGTTTGGTAGAGTTATGAAAAACAGGTTAATGGTACACTGCTTTGAAAAAATTGTTCAGTAGAAGTAGAAAATCAATAAATTCTGATTATTCAATATCAAGATCGAACCGGTCATTGGACAAACCCGTGGAAGTGACTCGATCGAACTCAAAAATACTTCCGATCGAACGGGGTGAGTCAAGTTGCTCTCGCTTGATTATGACCACCCCATCCGCACGAGTAGATTGATACCATTTAACGAGTTGGATTTGTCCGGTACAAATTTCGATACAGGTTATCCCCTGTGGGTGAACGCAACATCCACTGTTGAAAAAAGGTGGATCGTCAATGGAGGGAAAGCGGGGGCGGTGGGTGTGACCGGCGACGAGAGGTTGTTGGTTCTCAAGAATCCATTCTACCAGGCGATTTTCTATCTGGTCTCGTTTCTTGTAGTTGATGGCGGCTCGTGTTGTATCGTTAATCCCCAGTAATTGAGCCCGGCGCCAGAAAACACGGGCCATCCAACGGTCAAAGCGCCAAAAATGATCGACAAGAGGGTCGCATTGGTGCCCATGGACGAGGAATATCTTCTGATGGGTTGGGGTATATTGTAGCGTTAACCCTTCATGAACAACGATTTCCGGGAATAAGGGTATTGTTTTTCCAGATCTCCCCTGACGAAATTGGTATAGAGTTTTGGCAACTTTACGAGGATCTTTGCGTTCACAATCGTGATTGCCGTATAGAAGGTAAAACCGATTATCTTCGTAGAACCGCCGAAGGATAGAAAAGATATCGGCATGAATCCGACGGATAATGCGGAACTCCCAATTTTCCCATAACTCATCGCCATCGCCTAACTCTAGATATGTATATCCCAACCGATAATAATGATCTAAAACATGTAGATAGATGCCCTGGTTATGGAGCAGGTCATCTGCCCAACTGCCATCGCCCCGATGACAGTCACTCATCAGGACAAGCTGCGACGCATCGTCGAAGGGGATAATGGGGGCAGATTGGAAAACTTGACTCAGGCGCTGGTGAAAATTCATATGTGGCTGTATAAGCTATAACTGTAATTCGGCCTTTACCATTCCATGTGGTGCAGTCGAGAGGGTAAAACCAAGTCGTTGACAGATATCATGCATCGGGTAGTTATCTGCGACAATGATGGCTTCGAGGGTGTGTAATTTCTCTGCCCGGGCAAACTCAATCAGCCTCTGGAGCAAGGTCTTTCCAAGACCTAGCCCATGATATGGGTCAGCAGTCAGAACACTAAAGCGGGCGGTATTCCGGTCATGCATTTTACTCATCCGTACCACACTCATGATGACCAGTTCACCTGTCTGGGGATCGGCACCTTCAGCAACGAAGCTGAACTGCCGATCGTAATCACAATGACAGATGCGCGCCAATCGCTCGTGACGAACGCGTTCCAGGTACTCCATTGGATGCAGGTAGCGCGTATAGACTGAGCGATCAGAAAGAACTTGATGAAATCGAATAAGAGCCGGCTCATCTTCAGCGCGGATTGGGCGGATCGTAATCATGTCGCCATTCTTCGTCTGAAAAGTGCTTACATACTGAGCTGGATAAGGTCGGATTGCTGAGCAAGGCAACTGGGTTTCATTAACGTCGGGACCATATACAACCACGCGAGCATCCAATGCGATGATACGATCGGACGAAGCCAGAAGAGGGTTGATATCTAATTCTTTTATCCAGGGCTGTTCGACAACTAGCTGGCTAAAGCGAACTAATATGTCTTCGAGTTCAACCAGGTTGACCGATTTTCGACCGCGGATACCTTTTAGTGCTGTGTAAACCTTCGTGCGTTCCATCATAAGCCTGGCTAAAGTTGTATTCAGTGGGGGCAAACAAAGAGCACGATCTTTGAAAACTTCCACTAATTGACCACCCATTCCAAACAAGAGCACTGGACCGAACTGGGAATCAATGCTGCTACCCAGGATTAACTCATAGCCTTCGAGCTTGACCATCGGTTGGACGGTTACACCCAGGAAATGAGGTTTTCCATTCTCGCCCTCGCCAACTCGTTCTCGAACGCTGGTTTGGATCATGAGGAAGGCAGCGGATACAGCAGCCGGATCAGTCAAGTTTAACTGTATACCACCCACATCTGTCTTGTGGGTGATCGTCTCGGAATGCAATTTCAATACAACTGGATAACCGATTTCGCCAGCAGCGTTTACGGCGTCTTCGAGAGTCAAAGCGATACGAGTTTCGACCGTCGGGATGCCATATGCAGCCAGCAGTTGCTTGGATTCATATTCTGTCAGGATTGTGCGACCGGACTCGCGCACCATCGATATGATATTGGTGGCGCGGGTAACTTCAAACCTGCTCCCACCGTTTTCATTACTTCGTAAAACTGGCGTTTCGTAAAGTCGATTGAGGATGGTTGAATATTCAGCCATATAGGTGAAAAGATGGGATGCGGTGTCAGGATAAGAGAAAGTAGGGATATCTGCTCGATTGAGTATTTGGATACCTTGTTCCACGCCGCTGCCACCCATCCAGCTGGCCAGGACTGGCTTACCGGTAATAAAAGCATAAGGCGCAAGCTGTTCAGCAGTTGCGGTGGGGTCAGTCATCGCTTGGGGGGTGAGGATGACCAACATACCATCGCTATTGGGATCTTTCGCAGCAATTTCGAGAGCTTTCGCATAACGTTCCGGACTGGCATCACCGAGAATGTCGACCGGATTGTTGTGACTCCAGGCAGCCGGCAGGAGTTGATTGAAGGCCTCCATCGTTTCTTGAGAAAGTTCCGCAAGCTGGCTACCTCTGGTGATTAAGGTATCCGTCGCCAGGACACCAGGACCACCGGCGTTAGTCAATATCGTCAGGCGGTTACCGTTTGGGCGAGGTTGTTTGGCGAGAACCTCAGCCATGTGGAACAGATCAGCAATACTATTAACACGCAAGACACCACTCCGACGGAAGGCGATTTCCAGGACTTCATCCGAGCCGGTTAATGAGCCTGTGTGTGAAGCAGCCGCTTTGGCTGCCCCAGCGGTTCGACCGGGTTTTAAGACGATGATCGGCTTAGTCAGGGCAACTTCGCGCGCTGCAGATATGAATCCCCGTGCATCACCGATGGTCTCCATATAAATAACAATACTTTCCGTACGTGGATCATCCCCGAGATAATAGATTAAGTCACCCCAATTGATATCAAGCATCGAACCGATAGAAACGAAGGAGCTGAAACCGACGTTTTCTTTTATACTCCAATCGAGCACAGCTGTGCACAACGCTCCAGATTGACTGATGAAACCTACTTTTCCTGGACGGGCCATGGTAGCGGCGAAGGTGGCATTCAAACCACTTAAGGGATTCATCACACCCAGGCAGTTGGGTCCGATAATGGGCATATTTCCGTGGCTGGCATATTCAAGGATTTGCCTCTCCAGCTCCGCACCCCCTGGCCCGGTTTCTTTAAATCCAGCCGAGATAATAATTGCGCCTCGGACACCCGCCTCAACACATTCTTTGACTATGTTGGGAATGGTAGGTGCCGGTGTGACAATCACAGCCAGGTCGACAGCTTCTGGCACGGAAGCGATGTTTGGATAAGCCTTGATACCCAGGACACCCGTCCGTTTTGGGTTCACCGGGAAGACAGTACCGCCGAAGGGGTTGCTGATTAAATTCCATAGCAACGTGCGTCCGACCGTTCCGGGATTCTCAGTGGCTCCAATAACGGCGACGGTTTTTGGGATAAAAATTGCATCGAGAGTCTGGCGTTCGTAATGCAGAACATCGTGCACAGGATCGAAGGTAGGTAAGGATGTACCAGGTGTATTCATGGAATCTCCAAGGAATATGATTTATTATTTTAATTATTTATCCAACCAAGTATTGTACCCTTTTTCTTCGCCTCGTAGGATGTAAGTAACTTCCCTTTTTAGGGGATATTGTTTATTACATAGGTTGTGGAAGGTTATTTGTTACGAAAGCGGTGTTTTTTCGGCGCGGTGTTTAATCCCCAATAGCATCTTGCGCTCCATTAAAAAGGCACCTGGTTCGATAAAAACTTGCATAAAGAGATTGTTCGTTAGATTACTGTTCCAGTTTGCTCGCCAACGTTCGATCAAACGGGTTTTCTCGGGAGAAATGGGAAATAGATACCATCCCCAGGAAACTACCCAATAATCACCAGGATTTAGGGTGGGGATTGTGTCAGGATCCTGGCGAGTGTCGCCAAATAAAACCAAAGTTTGATTTGGCTCGAGGATCGCGACGGGTACCCCAATCCCACCTGGGGTGAGGGGAATCTGATCGCCTACTTCCAGTTGTTGGTGTACTGACATGATCCGATCTGTGTTCTTAATCGACAAACCCATTAAATTTTCAATCCACTCATAACTGTAAAACCCCCCTCGGCCTTGCCCGATCTGGATCAGCCAGGGCCAGATTTGCTCTGAAGATGCCTGGATTGTGATGGCATGGGTTGTGTTGAGCCTGGGTTCCGGAATCAGGTTATCGCCTGGCAAGGGTAAAGTAACTTCGGCTTTTGATGTACCCCAATGCAAATACCAAGGGCGAGCGAAAAAAGAATACGCAGCCGCAGCGGCACCAATAGCCGCGGCTATACCAGAAATTGTTTTAAACGGCGAATATTTCGAAGTTGGGTCATTCATAAATTTCAAATGGAAGAGAAATAATTTTATTACCTTACCTGTCCTATATAACTCTGAAATGAGTAAATCGTTACGGGAATCCGATCCAGGTGTAGGATTAATGGTATGATTGGTAAATTATTTTAATAGTCAGACAACTGAGATTCATCGGGACATTCGGGTTTCAACGCGAATTAATGTCAGAGGCAGAAAATGAGTTTGGATGGTAGGTTACCAATTATCGTTGTGGCTTGTAAAGTGTTTGAAGATCAACTGAATCGATATTTACCAACTGAATTGGTTTTCAATGTTAATTATCTCGATTATGGTTTGCATAAGGTCCCGCGTGATTTAAAGCGAGCCATGCAAGCAAAAATAGATTCAATTGAAGAGCCAAGTTTGATTTTACTTGGCTTTGGACTTTGCGGTAATGGGCTGCATGGGATAAAGGCTGGTAGACACACCTTATTAATTCCCCGCACTGATGATTGCATTGCGATTTTATTGGGTTCGTATCGGGCGTACCAGGAGGAATTCGAGGTCTCCCCTGGAACCTATTACTTGAGTATAGGATGGCTAGAGGCTGGAAGTAATCCTCTTCAGGAATATCGGGATTATGTGACCCGTTATGGTGAGGAGCAAGCTCAGTGGCTGATGGATCAGCAATATGCCCATTACAGACGGTTAGCCTTTGTTTCTCACCAGGAAGCTGATTTAGCTAAGTACCGTACCCGAGCCCAAGAAGTAGCTCAATTTTGTAGCCAGTGGGGTATGAAATACGAAGAATTGGTTGGATCTGACGATTATATTGCACGGTTGGTCGAAGTTGCTTTGGATCTCTCGAAGGCTGATCGGGAATTTCTTGTGATACCCCCTGGCGCAGTACTTGAACAAAGCCAATTTTTCCGTCTACCTTAGGTGAAATTGTATGCCAACCAGTTATGTGCAAACGACTGTAATTTATGGTGAAGAGAAAAGGACCGTCCAGACAGAGGTTGGCACTCTTTTGGGAGATGCAATTGTCCAGACTGGCCTGCCTATGGAACAACCCTGTGCAGGTCGAGGAACTTGTGGGAAATGTAAAGTTTTGGTAGAATCCGGTGTCGCGCCGGCGGATGAAATTGAACATAAACACCTGACAGCGGGTGAACTTGCATTAGGAAATCGTCTGGCTTGCCGGGCGCGGATTATGAGCGATGTACAGGTAATGCTGGCGCCTATCGTCGTTTACTCGAATAAGATCTTCCGAGCCAGTAACCGCTATAAGAGAACTGACACACCGTTAGGCCTGGCGATCGACCTGGGTTCTACTACGGTAGCGGCGTTCTTAACGATGATGGATAATGGTGAGGTTTGTGCGGGCGGTGCTGGATTGAACCAACAGGTTGTATTCGGGGCAGATGTCATCTCTCGGCTAAATTCAGCTGTGCAAAGCCCGGAAAATGCTGGGCGACTACATCGCCTGGCTCTGGCTTCGATAAACCAGGCAGTAGACACGCTGAACCTCTCTGAGCAAATACGCGGACGGATTCAACGAGTGGTGGTTGTCGGCAATGTGGCGATGCATCACCTGTTTGCACGGTTTCCAGTAGATCGGTTGGCAGTAATGCCTTTTCAACCCTTTGATCGAGCGCCGATCCTGGATGCCAGATACTTAATGGGGGGGATCTTCCCCGAGGGAGTCAAGGTTTCGTTACCACCGATGATCGGTGGTTTTGTCGGTTCAGATGCACTGGCATGCCTGGCTTATTTCCAATTTGACCAACCACCCGGGCCGTTGGTTGCGATAGATCTTGGCACCAACGGAGAGGTGCTTGTTACCGATGGGAAACGGATTTTAACCGCATCAACCGCTGCCGGCCCGGCTTTTGAGGGGGTTTTTATCTCGTGTGGTACGCGCGCAGTAGATGGTGCGATTGTGAAAACGTTTCTAGATCAGGAAGGACTTCATTTTGAGACAATTGCAAATGAGCCTCCGGTAGGCCTGACGGGTTCCGGATTGTTAAGTTTGGTGCATGTTTTAAGACAGGGTGGCTTGATTAGCGAGAATGGTCGAATTGTGGAACGTGCGGATCAATTGGAAATAAAGGTGGCCATTGACCAGCACGGTGCGAAACGGATCTTACTCACGGACAATGGCAGGTTGGGTTTATCTCAGTGGGATATCCGCGAGTTACAAAAAGCTAAAGGAGCGATCCGGGCAGCGATTGATACATTGATGGAAATCTTAGGCCTGGTCCCTGAGGACCTGGTCAGGGTGATCTTAACCGGTTCGTTTGGTGGACAGATAGATATCGATGCTGCCCAAGCATTGGGATTGCTACCACCGGTAGACAGGGGAATTATCGTAAATGTTGCGAATGGCGCTGGATTGGGCGCGGCGACATTCTTAACCGATGAAGGATTTTCACGGGGAGTAACCTTAGCTAATCGAGCTGAACAGGTTGACCTCGATTTAGATCCACACTTTATCCCACGATATGTAGCTGCAATGACCCTGGCTCCTGGTGTTTCTATCCAGGTGAGAAATGCATTACAATAATAGTATGAATGTCACTTGCGGGAAGTGGACTCCATTGCTATATATTACCGGAAATGGCATATTCGATTCGTTAATAGGAGAAGGAGACAGTGAAGACAACCGTTATTAATATTCCTAATTTATATGGTGATCATCATGTCATCGAAATACGGCGTATTCTGTTAAGTATTCCTGGAGTGAAGGAAGTGAACGCGAGTAGCGCGTTCCGCGTCGTAGAAGTGACTTATGATTCTGCTATAACCAACGATTTAGATATTACTGTAAAGCTAGATCAAGCTGGTTACCTGGGTGAGTGGACCGTGCCGGTCGAATTGAGCGCGGCAGCTGAGCCAGGCGATCGAGTGAAGCCTTTCTTCCGCCATACAGCAGTGTATGAGAACATGCGCCAGGTGGTCAGCTTCGCTCAAACTATCGGTTCCGCCCCTTACCTGGGTCGTCCCTTATGGAACTGCCCGGGGATGGGTGTGATTCGCAAGATGGAGGAATAATATTGTTATGGCTACAAAAGGGAAACGCAGCAACGAGGAGCGAACGTCAGATCCAGCTGCTCAACAAATGTTAATTCGGGCGGATGAGTTAGGGATCGGGACCGCATTTAGCCGGGCAGAGGATATGGCGCCGTGCAATATCGGTGGGGCGGGGATGTGCTGTAAGATATGTGGTATGGGCCCCTGTCGACTAACAAAAGATGGTCAAACCGGTGTGTGTGGGGCGACAATAGACACAATCCAGGCGCGCAATTTTATCCGGTCTATCGCGGCTGGATCCGCAGCCCACTCCGATCATGGACGCGACATGGCTTTCACTCTGAAAGCTGTCGCGAACGGCGAAACGGAGGGATATCGCATCAAGGATGTCGCCAAGCTAAGAGTTGTGGCTTCTCGTTATGGCATACCGATCGAGAAACGATCGCCTGAAGAAATTGCTAATGATCTGGCTGATTTATATATTGCCCAGTTTGGTCAACAACGGGGTGAGCTGGCGCCAATTACTCGGGCACCGAAGAAGCGCCAACAGGTGTGGCATGATACCAATGTCACACCACGTGGGATTGATCGGGAAGTAGTTGAGGCATTACACCGCACGCATATGGGCGATGATCAGGAACCGACTCACATTTTACAACATGCTATTCGGACGTCGCTGGCGGATGGATGGGGCGGGAGCATGATCGCCACGGACATCTCGGATATTTTATTCGGTACGCCAGCGCCTATCCTTGGTCAGGCCAACCTGGGAGTGCTGAGGAATGATATGGTGAATGTGATTGTCCATGGGCATGAACCTACTTTGAGCCAGATGATCGTGGCGGCCTCACAAGATCCAGAAATTATTGAATATGCAAAAGCGGCTGGCGCAAAGGGTGTGAACCTTGCGGGTATCTGCTGTACGGCGAATGAGATCCTGATGCGTCAAGGCATCCCGGCGGCAGGTAACTTCTTGCACCAAGAGCTGGCAATTTTAACCGGTGCAGTAGAAGCCATGGTAGTCGATGTCCAGTGTGTGATGCAGGCGTTGGTGGACCTGGCAGCTAATTTCCACACCCAGGTAATTACGACATCACCGAAAGTACGCATCAAAGGCGCTGTGCATATCGAGTTCGATGAGCACCATGCGTTAACAATTGCCAAGCATATTCTGAAGACGGCCATTGATAACTATCAAAACCGGGGTGAAACCCATATTCCCCAAATAAAGTCAGAATTGATCCCCGGTTTTTCGCATGAATATATCAATTATATGCTCGGTGGGTCTTATCGGGCTTCTTTTCGACCCTTAAATGACGCCATTATGTCCGGACGAATCCGGGGGGTAGCGGCGATTGTAGGCTGCAACAATCCACGGAGTAAACAAGATTACCTGCACACCTACGTAACCCAGGAATTGTTGAAAAATGATGTCCTGATTGTGGAGACTGGTTGCGGCGCGATCGCGGCAGCCAAGTTAGGTCTACTGTTAGGTGAAGCAGGGTTGGATAAAGTAGGTCCCGGTCTGCGCGAGGTGTGCGAAACTGTAGGTATTCCACCTGTACTACACATGGGCTCTTGCGTAGATAATACCCGCATTTTGACCGTTTTAACGCAAATGGTCGAAGAAGGTGGGTTAGGGGATGACATTGACCAGGTGCCGGCTGTGGGTCTGGCGCCTGAGTGGATGAGTGAAAAAGCGTTATCCATCGGCGCCTATTGTGTGGCTTCCGGAGCGTATGTGATCTTTGGTGGGGCTTCACCCATCAGTGGTATGCCGGACCGGGTGGCTGATTCAGATATCGTATTAAACTATATCAGCGAAGGGTGGGAGAAGTTGTATGGTGGTAAGATGGAATTTATCGCTGATCCGGACGAAATGATCCGCCGCTCCCTGGCGCACATTGATAAAAAGCGCGCTGCCTTGGGCTTACCCGTTTACGATCCACAGAAGTGGGGTCGCAGCGGTGATAAACGCATGCTTGAATTGGAAGCGCTACCTCTGGCTGAGCGACAGGCGGCGCTGTATGGCCAACCAGTGTTGAATGGTACATCCGGTTAGCCGGGGAAGGAAGATCGATCTATGTCACGCTACATTGCAACCCGCGCCATACGTGGTGCCAATGCGCTAGTCACCGAAGCAGAGCTGATGCTCCAACGTGCGATCAAGGAGAAAGGTCCGGATACCCCGGTCGCCTTCCCAAATACGGCTTATTATCTACCATTGATCCTGGGTATGACGGGACAATTGGTTGAAAACTTAGGTCAGTTACGTCCGATATTACACCATGCGCGCGAACTACTCCATCCGGTTCCATCCATGTCTCACTGGACGCCCTATTTAGGGGAGACATTAGATAGCGGGATGGCTACTCTGCTTGCAGCAGAAGCGATTGAAGCGATCCGTTTTATCTATCGTTTACAGCCGGAACCCATGGAAGGGTTTCACCTGGCAGGAGGTACTTCATTCACCAGTCCAGATGGTAACGGGGGAGGGGATGGCAAGACCGGACATCTCAATGGACCGATTGATGATATTCAATTGCGCTCCTGGGGAATCCAACTTGTTGATGGACGCATGCCAGGCTTCGCAGCCATCGTTGGCTGTGCTAAATCGAACGAGGTAGCGGTTAGAATCGTCCGTGAATTACAGAAAAGGAACATCTTGTGCTTCCTATCTGGTAATGTAAATGGACGTTCAATTATCCACCAATTAACAGAAGAAGGCGTCGAGCTAGGCTATGACACCTACACTGTTCCATTCGGTACAGATACGATCAGTGCAATCTACGCCTTGGGTTTCGCAACTCGTTCTGCATTGACCTTTGGTGGTTTGAAAGGCGGACAGGCGCGCGAAATATTGTTATACAACCGGGAACGTGTCTTCGCGTTTGTCCTAGCCCTGGGTGAAGTGGATGATTTGAAATATGCTGCAGCAGCCGGGGCGATCAACTTTGGTTTTCCAGTGATCGCAGATACAGTCATTCCAGAAATTTTACCCACCGGTGTGACTAAGTATGAACATGTGGTCAGTATGCCTTTCAATGAAATTGATGGCAAGGATGACTTGGAGCGGGCCGAGCGTTTGGTGCAAAAATGCATCGAGGTGCGCGGTGTCAAAGTAAAAATGGCTGACGTACCGGTGCCCGTTCCTTATGGATCTGCCTTTGAGGGTGAAGTCGTCCGTAAGAACGACATGCGAATTGAGTTTGGCGGTAAATACTCGCGCTGTTTCGAATACTTACTCAGCTCGCCTCTGGATAACCTGGTTGATGGTAAAGTTATTGTTGTTGGACCGGACTTTGAGCAAGTTCCATCGCAAGGACATATGGATATGGGGATTGTGGTCGAAGTAGCTGGCCGGCAGATGCAAGAAGATTTTGAACCTGTCCTTGAAAGGCAAATCCATTATTTCATCAACGGAGCGTCGGGCATCCAGCATATCGGGCAGCGAGATATCGCCTGGATTCGTATCTCGAATGGCGCGGCTGAAAAAGGTTTTAATCTGGAACACTTCGGTAAGATCTTGCATGCCCGTTTCCATTCAGATTTCGGAGCGATCGTTGATAAAGTTCAAGTCACGATTTACACCGATCCTGATATGCTACACGAGTGGCTGGCAAAGGCACGCGACGCCTATGCCCACCGCAACAGGCGTCTCGCCGATCTTACGGATGATAGAGTGGAGGAGTTCTATTCCTGCACCTTATGCCAGTCGTTTGCCCCGAACCATGTTTGTGTCGTCAGTCCTGAGCGGTTAGGCCTGTGCGGAGCATATAACTGGCTCGACTGCAAAGCGTCCTTCAATATTAATCCAACGGGTCCGAATCAACCGATAAAATTAGGTAGAGCGATAGACAATACGAAAGGTTACTGGACTGGCACGAACGATTATGCCAAGGTTGGTTCGCACGGCCAACTTGAGACCGTGGCAATGTACTCTATCATGGAAAACCCGATGACGGCTTGTGGCTGTTTCGAGTGTATTGTGATGCTGATCCCAGAAGCCAACGGTGTGATGGTTGTCAGTCGAGAAGATACCAGCATGACCCCCGCAGGTATGACATTCAGCACATTGGCGGGCATCGCTGGCGGTGGTTTACAAACACCCGGCGTGATGGGTGTTGGCAAGTATTATCTACTAAGCCCAAAGTTCATCTCGGCCGATGGGGGGTTCAAACGGGTTGTTTGGATGAGCAGTGTTCTCAAGCAGACAATGGCTGATGAATTACAGGCTGTTGCAATTCGAGAAGGTGATCCGGACATGATCGAACGGATTGCCGATGAGCGGCAAGTCACCAGTGTTGATGAGCTGCTGGCCTGGCTGGAGGAGCATAACCACCAGGCCCTGGTTATGGATGCGATGTTCTAAACCATGGAACTACAACTCCGCCTGGTCAGAGACCTGATGAAGGTTGGCGTCCCGACCTGTCCACCAGATACGCCAATTCGGGAGATAGCACGAATATTTCATGAAAATAATCTCGAGGCAATCATCGTGCTTGATCCTGAGGAAGGCCACGCCTTGGGGGTGGTGAGTCAGGACGAGCTGGTCGGTGCATTATTGAACAGGGGTGGAAGTGTTGGGAGTGCAAATTTAACGGCAGCGGACATAATGATCGAAGATATCCCCCAGCTTCCACCCGATATCCCGCTTGAAACTGCTGCGCAATGGATGCATGATCGGCATCTCCGGATGGTATTTTTGATGCACCACGCTGGTGGGATAGTCTATCCGGCTGCATACCTGTCTTACCAGCAACTCATCCGTTTGATCGGCGCACAGAGTCAGGAAGAGTTACGTGATTTGGGGATTGGAGCAGCAAGAAAAACACCCTTAGAAGCATTCAACCAAAGGAGAGAAGAAGCAAAACTTAAGCGAGTCAAGCATAGTAAACCATAAAGACAATTAATAACATTCATCCACCGAATATTTTCATTGGAGGCACTATGCCGATCGAATTGCCGAAAGATAAATGGCCTGGTAGTGTCCGAGAGGTGACGCTCGGAGCCAGTCCTGCTGAAGGCGGTACTCGTACCAACACCGTCACAATCGGCGGTGAAAAAACACTGCCGTTTTTACATTTTGAAAACCCCACCCCCCATGCTCCTGTCATTGCCCTGGAGATAAAGGATCGCCGACCCGAGGATTGGTCCTCGTTACTTGCGCAAGCCTGGGGTGAGGTGATGGACGACCCTGGAAAGTGGGCTAAAGCTGCGGAAGAGGCTGGTGCTGACATCATCCTTATCTCTTTGAGTTTGACTGAGGCGAGTGGCAAACCGACTACACCTGAAATATCAGTGAGTGCTGTACAGAAAGTTCTAACAGCGACGGGTTTACCGCTCATCGTTTTCGGTCCCGGTCAGGCTGAAGCAGATAACCATCTCCTCGTACCGGTCGCCGAAGCCACTAAAGGAGAACGAATACTGTTGGGTGTGTGCGAGGAGAAAAATTACCGGACAATCGTTGCAACTGCACTCGCGAATGGTCACCTGGTAGATGCACGCACGCCAATGGATGTCAACCTGGCAAAACAACTCAATATCTTAATCAGTGATATGGGCATGCCGATGGATCGCATCATTATGGACCCGGGCACTGGAGCGGTCGGGTATGGGATTGAGTATGGATTTTCTGTGATAGAGCGGCTACGCCTGGCTGCGTTACAAGGCGATACGATGACCCAACAGCCGATGTTAGTCACGCCCAGTGTTGAAGCGTGGAAAACGAAAGAGTCTAAGGTGGGTGAAGGAGTGCCGGCCAGTTGGGGCGATTGGCTCGAACGCGCAATAAACTGGGAAGTGCTGACCGCGATGACTCTCCTGGTGGCAGGCGCGGATATCATTGTCCTGCGCCACCCGGAAAGCGTAAAGCGGATAAAAGCTTCGATCAGCGAATTACTGGCAGCATAAACAGCGTAGAACAGTCTTTCCGTATGAAAAAAAGGTGAGTTATGGCACTTTCGGGTATTCAAATCTATAAATTACTACCGCAAACCAACTGTAAAGAGTGCGGTTTTCCGACCTGCCTGGCGTTTGCGATGAAACTCGCCGCCAAACAGGTGGAATTATCAACTTGCCCTTATGTGAGTGAAGCGTCGAAAGCGCAATTGGCTGAGTCAGCGGCGCCTCCCATCCGGTTGGTGAGTATAAAAGCTAACGGTAATGAAATTAAGGCCGGCAACGAAGTCGTGCTCTTTCGGCACGAGAAGACTTTTTACAACCGACCGGGTCTCTTCGTCAAGGTGAATGGGAATCAACCTGTATCGACAATAATGAAGCAGGTCAGCGAAATTGAGGATTATGCCGCGAATTATGTCGGTATTCTGCTGTCTGTGGATGGCATAGCAGTAGATGGATCGGGATGTAGCGCGGAACAGTACGCCGGGGCTGTTAGAACGGTTCGACAGGTAAGCCATAAGCCAATAATTATAGTTACTACGGATCCGGTTGTGGCTGGAGCAGGTTTACAGGGATTGCCTGGAGAGAAACCGCTGTTATGGGCAGCGAATGCAGGGAACTGGGAAAAGATGACCGACCTGGCAAAACAGCATCCTGCTGCGTTGACAGTTACTGCTGATTCGCTGGATGAATTGGTGGATTTCATTGAAAAGATAAAAAACAAGGGCGTTGAAGATCTTGTAATTGATCCTGCGGGTAGTTCACTGGGAAACAACCTGGTTGCGAATACGCTGATCCGGCGTCTGGCATTAAAGAAGAATTTCCGCGCAGTGGGTTTTCCAACAATATTATTTGCGCAGAGTGGTGAAACTGCTGCTCAGGGGATTGCGAAATACACTGGATTTATCGTGCTGGATACCTTTTCGCCCGCGCTAATCTATCCTTTGCTGGTGCTACGCCAAAATATATATACAGATCCACAGAAGCCAATCCAGGTTCTACCGGGTTTATATGAGATTAACAACCCGGGACTGGAAAGCCCGGTATTGGTGACAACCAATTTCTCTATCACTTACTTCGCAGTAGCCAACGAAGTTGAAGGTTCGGGTTTGCCAGCCTGGCTGGTTGTAACCGATGCTGAAGGAATGAGTGTATTAACCGCGTGGGCTGCCGGTAAATTCGACGCAGAGCGCATAGCCAAGGCGATCAAAGCTTTCAATGTAGCGGATAAAGTCAGCCGGAAACGTGTGGTAATCCCAGGGCATGTGGCAGTATTATCGGGTGAGTTGGAGGCAGAATTGCCAGGCTGGGAGATACGGGTTGGTCCACGTGAGGCATTGGATATTCCGAAATTCTTGAAACAGGCTTTGTGATTGAGCATACCGTTGTTTTAGAAATTGCGCCGGAAAGCAGGCGAGGTGGTTCATCGGGAATAATGACCGATGAATATGAAGACGCCGCGCCGATATCAACAACACAAGAAGAACATGTTACCAGAACTGTAAAAGTTCCGACTGGTACTCTCCTATCAGAAGCGGCTCGTCTGGCGGACATTGACCTGGTGCAACCCTGTGGGGGGCAGGGTCGCTGTGGACGTTGCGCTGTCCAGGTTCTATCGGGGAGTATCCGAAGGCGGAGTACGTTACGGCTATCTGCGGAGGATGTTGAACAGGGTTATGCACTGGCCTGTCAAACTGTTGTTGAAGGCGATGCGGTGGTGCGGATTCCCCTTCAGGAGCGTATCGAACGGCATCTGACCTCTGACCGGACAGTAGCTGAAGTCAGCGTTCCCATTGGGTATGATTTCGACCGTAGACAGACGATCCGTCGAGTGCACCTGTCCTTAACTCCTCCCACCATTGATGACCAGACCGATGACTTGAGCCGGTTAAGCAACGCGCTGCGAATGCAATCTGGATTTTCAAATGTTGTCGTTTCGCTTCAAAAACTCAAATCCATCGGTGCAATATTGCGGGCAGCAAATTGGCAAGTCACTGCGATCCTGGATGTTCAGGATGTTCAAGGAGGCTCTTTCCTGCAAGAACCACTGATTGACCTTCTCCCCGGATTTGTCGCTGAGGATGAACCGCTGTGGGGCATGGCAGTTGATATCGGTACAACAACTGTTACTGTCTGGTTGGTAAACCTGGTAAATGGTAAAGTCAGGGCACAGGCATCAGATTACAACGGGCAGATTGCCCGAGGCGAGGATGTCATCTCACGCATCGTCTATTCAGGGAAAGAAGATGGTGCAGAGGAGTTGCGTAACCTTGTGTTGGAGACAATCAATCGATTGCTCGAAACAGCCTGCAAGCGGGTGGTGGGTGATTCGGTCGCGCCAGGTGATGTAGTGAAAGCCACGATTGCTGGAAACAGCACCATGATTCACCTGTTGTTGGGTATCCCTGCCACAAGCATCCGGCTTTCACCTTTTATCACCGCAGTCAACGCAGTACCTCTGTTCAATGCCAGATCGGTAGGGCTAAATATTAATCCAGAAGCAGTGATAGATTGCCTGCCGGGTGTAGCCAGCTATGTTGGTGCAGATATCTCAGCTGGTGTATTTTCTTCAGGTATGGATAGCTCTGCTCAACTGACACTGTTTATGGATGTGGGCACAAATGGTGAAATCGTGTTGGGTTCTCAAGAATGGTTGGTGACTTGCGCTTGTTCGGCTGGACCCGCTTTTGAGGGTGCGGGTGTGGTAAATGGTATGCGTGCGACGCGTGGGGCGATCGAGGAAGTTTGGATCAACAGTCAGACTTACGAACCGACCTATCGGGTAATCGGTGGGAGAAAACCGCGCGGAATATGTGGCAGTGGGTTAATCTCGCTCCTGGCTGAAATGTTCATGACGGCGGTGGTGGATAAAGCGGGACATCTGAATACTCACCTGAATACACCACGTGTACGAGAGGGTGAACACGGTTTGGAATACGTAGTAACCTGGGAGAAGGAGAGTGAAGCAGGCCAGGATATAGCCATCACTGAAATTGATATTGATAATTTAATCCGTGCCAAAGGGGCAATCTATGCTGGTTACAGCGTACTGGCTGACAGCGTTGGAGTACCGCTCGAGATGATTGAACAAATGTTAATCGGCGGTTCCTTCGGGAAATATATCAATGTGGAAAAAGCGATTCAGATTGGTTTGTTACCGGATATCCCGTGGGAGCGGTTTCAATTCCTGGGGAATACCTCAGTAAAAGGTGCTTATCTGGCATTGTTGGACCGGGATTCTCGCGAACGGATCCGAGATATCGCTTCCCGGATGACATATATTGAATTATCTGCAGACAACTCGTTCTATGAAGCCTTTATGTCGGCTTTGTTTTTACCCCATACAGATATCAGCCGGTTTCCCAGCGTGGCAAAAGATCTGGAAAACCGGATCGACGCAAGCTAATTAATGAAGAAAGGATTGTGGCTATGTATATCATTGGCGAGAGTATCCAGATCAAATCACCAAAAGTCAGTGAGGCTTTGAAAAATCGAGATGCAAGATTCTTCCAGGATTTAGCGGTGCGCCAGGTTGAGGCCGGCGCGAAAGCCTTAGATGTAAACCTGGGTCCTCGCAAGGCGGATGGTGCAATCGTATTTCCATGGATGGTGGAGACGATTGAGGCTGTGGTAGATGTTCCATTAAGTTTCGATTCTACGAATTTAGTTGGCATCGAGGCTGGATTGAAGAGGGTCACCAAGGCACAGCCAATCATCAATTCAACATCGGCGGATCCTGAACGATTAGAGAAGGTGCCGTTATTAGCCAAGAAATATAACACCCGGTTGATTGCATTAACCATGGGAGCTTCAATCCCAGTCATGGCGGATGAAAGGGTGACCATTGCTGTCGAAACACTCATCCCAAGGATGATCGAAATTGACTATCCGATGTCAAACCTGATCATTGATCCGTTGGTATTGACTGTTTCGGGGTGCCAGGAGTATTGTCCACAGTTGATCGAGGCTGTCAGGACATTACAATATGCCTGGGATCCTGCTCCAATGATTTCAGTCGGGCTCTCTAATGTATCAAATGCGGTGCCGCCGGAGAACCGTCCCTTAATCGACAGCACCTATTGTGCGATGTTGATGGGGGTTGGTTTACAAATGATGATCGCCAATCCATTGGAGCAAGAACTCCAGGAGGTTGTGCGGATTATCGAGACACGTGATGAGAGCACACCTGTTGGACGTTTGTATATTAAAATCGCCGACCGCACTACAGCCATGGAAGAGCCGAGTATTGAAGATGTGGATATGAGTGATCCAGCCCAGGTGGCGATTTGGAAGACTGTGCAAATTCTGTTAAACAAAGTCATTTATGCTGATGCCTATCTGGGGTAAACAGTTCCCCCAGGATGACTGTGAAAATTTATTATAGGATTGAATTCGCGTTGTAGGAGGTAATGATGCCAGGATTTACTCCCGGGCGCCGATGGCAGCCCCCCTTCATGCCTTTCAAACGGGAGCCATTTGGGCGACGTGCCTTAGCTATGGTTGAGAAACTCGTTAAGGGCCCCCTGTTTGGTTGTCGGATGTGTGGAAATTGTCTTTTACAAGAGACGGCTTTCATTTGTCCAATGGAATGCCCCAAGGGTGAACGCAATGGGCCGTGCGGCGGATCAACGTCTGAAAAATGTTATGTGGATGAAACCCGTCCGTGTATCTGGTATAAAATATATGATCGCTCTTTCCGGATGGGACGTCAGGAAAAATTACTCGAAGTCTTACCGCCATTAGACTGGGCAAAGACTGGAACGGAGACCTGGGGGGATGTCGCGGTCCAGGTGGGTAAAGTCGGGACACGCAAGTTTATCTCTGGAATGATGACGCGCGACCGGCAAAAACGGCACGTGATCTGGGAGTCGGTTTTTCAACCGGTACGTCAGCCTGAATGGTGGCAAGGCGATGCGGAGTATCATGCGCCGGGGTACAGTGAACCCGTTTCTGAGTTAGAACGCCGGTTGAAAGCCGGGCAGTTCGTCGTTACGTCTGAAGTAGCGCCACCGATGACCGTGGCTACGAAAAAGTTAATCAGCAATATTGAGCTGGTGAAACCTTACGTGGCCGCGATCAACTTCACCGATAACCCCTCAGCGACCCCGCGTATGTCAAGTTGGGCCTGCAGCACATTTGCGGTACAGAACGGTGCAGATGCGGTGATGCAAATCGCGGCGCGCGACCGCACTCGGATTGGGTTGCAGGCTGAGGTGCTCGGTGCAAATGCGTTAGGAATAAAGAATATTCTCTGCCTGACGGGCGATAGCATGAAAATGGCTCCTGATCCGCGCGGACGGATGGATATCTTTGACCTCGACTCGATTCAAATGTTGTGGATCTTGAGGCGGATGCGCGATGATGGGAGATACCTGGATGGCCGGCAGATAAAATTCCCACCTAAGTTTTTCCTTGGTGCGGCTGCATCACCGTTTGCCTCGGAGCCGCGTTTTCAAGCGTTGCGCGAACAAAAGAAGGTAAATGCTGGCGCACAATTTTTTCAAACAAACCTGGTTTATGATGCGGATGGATTAGAAGTATGGTTGGAAGAGCTGGCCAAACGTGGGGTGCTTGGTAAAGTATTTATCCTCGTCGGGATTACTCCATTGAAGAGCTTAAAAGTTGCCCAATATATGAACGATGAAGTACCGGGCGTTACGATACCTGAGAAAATAATGAAGCGAATGGAAGCAGCTGGTGAACGCGCGGATGAAGAAGGGGTACAGATTACGTTGGAACTAATTCAGGCAATAAAAGGGAAGCAAGGCGTCAACGGGTTTCACTTGATGGCAGTTGGCTGGGAAGAGATCGTACCGAGGATCGTGACAGAAGCTGGCCTGCTGCCAGAAGGGTTTGTTCCCCCACCACCTCCACCGGTTGAACCGAAGAAAGCCAAAGCGCCGGCAAATTAAGGAGTCACCCATGACTGAACAACGGAAGAAAATGACCATTCCGCGTTTATTTAAGAAGGTTGCGGATGGGCAACCGATCACCTGGCTCACCTGTTATGATTACCCGACGGCTTATCTGCAGGAACAAGCCGGGATTGATATGATCCTGGTGGGCGATAGCCTGGGGATGACGATGTTGGGCTATGAATCGACGCTACCTGTCACGATGGAGGATATGATCCGCCATGCACAGGCAGTCCGACGGGGTGCGCCGAATGTGTTCGTAATTGGCGACATGCCCTACATGAGCTACCAACCCAGCATCGAGACCGCCATCCGTAACGCCGGACGGTTCATGGCCGAAGCCGGCTGTGATGCGATCAAGTTGGAGGGGGGAGTAGAAATGTGTGACAGGATGCGCGGGATTGTCGAGGCTGGCATCCCGGCGATTGGACACCTGGGGCTGACGCCACAAAGCGTCTCCGCTTTGGGCGGTTACCGGGTGCAGGGGAAAGGTGCGGCTCAGGCTAAACGGATCATCGATAATGCGAAAGCGCTAGAGAGCGCTGGCGCTTTTATGATCCTTTTGGAGATGGTGCCTGACCGGGTGTGCAAGCTGATCACTGAACGGGCGGAGAACTGCATCATCATGAGCCTGGGCTCAGGGCCTGATGCACATGGACAGCTCTTGATCTATCACGATATGTTTGGTTTATATCCCAGATTTAAACCCCGCATGGCAAAAGTATTTGGTAACGCCGGGGAAGTCATCTTGAACGGGTTGAGGCAGTACGTACAGGAGGTAGGCGAGAAGAGCTTCCCGCAACCTGAAAATTGGTTTGGCATGACAGAAGAGGAATACGGCGAGTTAGAGAAATTGTTATAATAATGCGTGTAGTCATGATATTACTACAACTTAGGAGCTAATAAAATGGTTGCTGACTCACTTCGCCAATTGTTAAAGATCCCACACAACCGCCTGGACGACATCAATACAGTACTACTTAACCCTGATAGCAGGGTGATTAACGATGTACTGGCGGTGATCGAAAAATATGGTACACCCGAGGAAATCAATCGGAAAGCCCAGGAGGCAAGCCAGTTGCCACATCTGTTGGAGCGGGTGAGTGCGGTAAAACCAGAATATATCGAAGATTTAAATTGGTTGGTAGAGCAACGCGAACGAGGTGGGTTTATCTCGGTTGCGGATTATCGCCGGAAGGTGTTAGGTGAGCGCGCCTCTGAAATGGTGTTTAATGATAAGCTGGCAGTTACACTGGAGATCAGCGCGTTGCAATATTTCCCCTGGGTGATCGCGGTGGCAAAACGAGCTCTAGATTGCCAGGGGCTGGTGCCGGGAAGGTTTATTCAAGTCCGGAAAATGAAGGAGCAGGAGAACGATGGTGACTTGCCGGCGATCGCAGCCGCGATGCAGATAATCGGCGCCAGCTATGTGGAGACACTGGATACAAAGGGTACCGATGGATCAAATATCCATTTGGGTGGACCAGCAACTATCACTGGATATTTCGGAGGGGTGGGGCAGCCGAACCATTATCCATTGAAGTGGTTGGATGAATTCCTGTATTTCTATACCAATTATGGGGTTCGCCAGGTGCTCAATATTAACCCTGGAACTGTGTTGGTAGGCTACCTTCTCTACAGGCTTGGTATTGATATCGAGTTTAAGATATCAGTTTTTATGGGGAACGACAATCCATATGCAGCCTTATGGACATTAATCGGAGCAAAACTCTTTTCACGTGATGATGGTACGTCACCGCTGATTGGTTTCAATTGGAGCAACTCGGTTAATAATCAAACATTGGAAATTACAGCACAGTTTCGGCAGGAGTTAGGGTTTGAAGAGGTAGTACGGTTCGAACATCACATCACGGAGACCTGGAAGAGCATTGTCAGGCAACCCTATAATCGCCGGGCAGAGTTAATCGACTTGGCCAGTCACGTGGCGAATATTTCGGCGAAACATGAAGGTGGCGAGCCAGAAACTGAGGCCACGCGGGAACATGCCTCAGACATCTTGGATTATTTCCGAGACAAGAGTGAGGTAATAGAAACGGGAGATTGGGATCACCTTTTACTCAATTTCCTGGATAAGTACGATTCGGTGAACCAGACCGCCTGGGCGCTCACCGAAAATGGCCTTTCATTTATTGCCGCGAGTAACTTGCACAAATAGGAAAATAGCTGTGATCCCAAAGCGGATGGAGAGATTCCTAAAAGAGCGATTGCCGGAACAAATGTGGGAAAACCGGCTGTACTGTGACGAGGGGTGTTGTTATCTGGAGCTTACCGCCAAAGATGTCGACCGGTTGGCGAGGCAGGGCATCACCGTGGATGCTCTAGGTCCACAGTTGGTGGTGTGCATGTGGGATGAAGCGGCTCCATTTGAAGTAGGCGGTTACCTGGTGGTTGATAACCTGGCGATGGGGCAGCAAGCCATGGGAGGCATCCGGATGTTACCTGATGTTTCACCTTCTACGGTGCACAACCTGGCTAGAGGGATGACATTGAAAAATGCTGCAGCTGGTTTACCATTCGGAGGAGGTACGGCAGGAATTGTTGCTGAACGCAGCCTGACGCCCCGTCAACATACTCAGGTTGTGCAAGGATTTGCCCGATTGTTGTATCGTTATCATACTTTATTCATACCCGGTCCGGATGTCGGCACGAACGATGCTGATATGAAGACCATCGCGATCGAGAATGGATTAGATAACGCTGTATCAAAGCCAGCCGAGATGGGTGGGAACCGGGTAGATGAACTCGGGGCAGGCGCGGGTGGAGCAATCATTGCCCTACAGACACTGCTCGGAGAAATGCCACGCTTGCGGTGCTTAGAACAATTTGCGAACCTGGTTATTCCACCCGGTGATCAGATCACGGTCTTAATCCAGGGTTTCGGAGCTTTTGGCGCGCATGCAGCCCATAATTTGTATGATCGGATTCCTGGCGCCAGAGTGGTGGGTATCAGCGATGCTTTGGGATATCTGTACGATATCCATGGACTACCCATTGACCAACTTTTCCACCTTTGGCAGGAGCGCCACTCGGTCACGCAACTTTATTTCCAGGAATTCATCCAGCCAGCCAACCGGTCGGCTTTTCACAAGTACTCTAATGCACCGAATGACTTACTCCGGGAATCGGCTTTTTGTCTAATCCCGGCAGCCCCCGTAGCTAATTACCTGGATATCGAGGCTGCCAGCCAACCGACGATGACGGTGCGTGGAATGGGTGCCTGGGCAGTTATAATTGAAGGCGCAAATACCTATTCGCCCGATCCATTGCGAAAATATGCGCGGACACGGATGGAACGGGAGGTTTATCGGAAACGGGGTGTATTGATTGCCACAGACTACCTGGTAAACTCAGGGGGTGTGATCTTCGCAGCCCAAGAACGGCTAATCAGGACGCCGGATGATTTGCGTGTGCCCAAGGAAATACTCGGTGACCGGGGAGCCGTTGACCAGTGGCTGAAGGAACATGCAGATAAGTTATCCGAATTGGCAGAGCTAAGGAGACTTGCAGGGGAAGCGCGGAGGGAGGAGGTGATTCGGCGAAACATGCACGAATTTATTGATCTGCTAATCTCGGACGCTGATCTACTTCCTTGCGAAGCTGCCGAACAGATCAGCATATTCAGGATTACCAGTAGCGAACAAAATAGGACAGCCAGAGATATTATGGTGGAGCTATCCACGATTAGCTTACCAGCCAGTGTCAAAGACGCAGCCAGACGCCTGGTGGAAGCAAACAGCTCGATTCTGGCAGTTATCTCAGGAGAGGGTGAGTTGGTTGGTGTAGTGACGGAATGGGACATTACCCGGGCAACTGCACTGGGTTCTCCTGATGATCAACCGCTCGAAGCTGTAATGAGCCGTGAGGTAATTGTTGCTCAACCCAACGAAACTCTGATCGAAGTGATCCGTAAGTTAGAACACTCCGAAATTTCCGCCATGCCTGTAGTAGAACACGGTCGTGTTCTGGGCATGGTCAGCTCTGATTTATTGGCGCGACGCTTTATGCGGATGTTGCGGAGCGCCTAAGCCATTTAAACCATTCACCCTTTTCCCAAACTACCAAAATGGGGGCGGCGACAAAAATAGAAGAGTACGTACCGCTGAATAAACCAACCAACATGATCACGGCGAATTCACGCAGGGTGATACCGCCAAATAATGCCAGGGCGAGTAACATAAATTCGACGGTCATTAGCTGAGTGTTGATTGAACGCTGTAGTGTTTGAACAATTGAGTGATTGACCAGCTTTTCGAAATCTAACCGGCGGAATATGGTACTGTTCTCACGGACACGGTCAAAAACAACTATTTTATCCTGAACTGAAAAGCCGATGACAGTGAGTAAGGCAGTCAGGAAGAGCGAGTCGATTTGCCAACCGAAGAATTTTGCGCCAAACGCGGTCAGGCTGAATACCACCGCGACATCGTGTATCATGGCGATGATGGCGCAGATACCGTAGCGCAAAGCATTCGGTATGCCACGGAAGGCGAAGGTCATATAGATTATCACGATCACTGCCGCCACACTTACCGCCAGGGCAGCGCGGGTTGCCACTTCACGGCCGATTGTTGGACCAACGGTTTCAAACCGTAGAACTTCAACTTGCGATTGGAATTCTTTCTCCATCTCGCTTACAATCCTGGCACGTAAAGAATCTTCAATGACAGAGGAACGAGCAACTAGCGAACCTTCGCTGGTGGTTTGAACGGTACTATCCGTAATACCCAATTTGTTATAGAGTTGGATGACTTCCGCTGGTTGCGGTGTTTTGCCGGTCGTAAACCTGACCTCGAGAAGCGTCCCACCGGTAAAGTCTATCGCCAGAGGTAATGAGCCATTCGAAGCCATGGTCGCTAACAGAATCAAACCAGGGACGATAATGATGAGGGATAGGAGGAAGAAATACGAACGCTTGCCAAGTATGTCGATCATATGCCAATCCATTTAGAAAGGTTAGTAATCTTGATGTTTTCAAAAACGAGCATCAGCAAGGCACGGGTAACAACAATGGCAGAGAAAAGGCTGACGCAAACACCAAGAACCAGGGTTAATGAAAATCCTTTAACGATCGTCGCTCCAAACGCGCTGCCAAACCAATAAAGGATGACACAGGTGATAATAGTCGCGATGTTTGAATCGCGAATGGAAGGCCAGGCGCGCTTCCAACCAAGATCCATCGCTTGACGGATCGTACGACCAGAGCGCAACTCTTCTTTCATCCGTTCGAAAATCAGGATGTTGGCATCGAGTGCGCTACCGGTACTCAACATAAAACCAGCAATACCCGGCAATGTGAGGGTAATCGGTAAGAAACGGAAGATTGCGTAGGCGAGAAGGGCGTATATGATAAGAGACACATCTGCCAGGCTGCCGGGCAAGCGATAGTAGATTAACATGAACAAGATTACGATGCTAAATCCAATCGCGCCAGCGATCAAGCTTTTTCGGAGCGAGTCTTGACCCAAAGTCGGGCCAACCGTGCGGCTTTCAGCTATTTTTAAAGGAATTGGAAGTGAGCCATAACGTAGCTGAACAGCCAGCACATTGGCGCTGTCACGTGTGAAATTACCAGTGATAACGCCTCGTCCGTCGGTGATTGGATTTTCAATCCGTGGGGCAGAGATGATTTTCTTATCCAACACGATTGCAAGAATTTTACCGACATTGGCAGTAGTATATTCTTTAAACTGCTGAGCTCCATCGGTGGTCAATTGGAACGCGACTTCATATTGACCTGTCTCATTGATTGTCGCAGCGACCGTTTTTAGTACCGCACCAGTCATCACGCTGTGAAATATTTGTTGGCTCTGTGTAATCGTCTGTGTGGCCGTTACGGAGGCGGTAGTCGTGATGGTAGGAGTCGGCGCGATTGTCGGGGTTGGTGCAACTGTAGGGGCTGCCTGGTCAGGCGTGGCTTGCGGCGTTGTTGAGCCGCTGGATTGTAGGAAATCCGTCCGGATGATTGTCTTAGCTTCCTCAAGCTGGTAGACTTCATTATCGGTAATGATTGACATATCAACAAATTCTAACAGACCTGTTTGCTTGAGGGTGGCCAGGGCTTTCTCGGGGTCTGTGGCGCCTGGCAACTCGACCACAATGCGGCGCTCGCCAGCCTGTTGGACGACAGCCTCGGTCAGACCCAGGCCGTTGACGCGGTTTTCGACGATCGAGGCGGCTGCCTTCATTGCATTTGAGTCGAGTGCGGTACCTGCAGGTACATCAGCTTCCATAAGAGCCTGGACGCCCCCGACCAGGTCGAGACCGAGAACGGTATTAATATCTTTATTAATCCCGAAGAGGTGAATGCCCGGATTACCGGGTACATTGATCCAGATAGCAATCGCAACGATAACCGCAACGATAATCAGGGTACGGTGATAACTTTGCATGCGTGATGAATCCTCCGAAATTCAAAGAAATACCAGCCGAAGGCTGGCAAAATGAGTCGACGGGCAATTATATCGCAGAAGGCTATGATCGCGCAAGGTAAGAAAATTAGCCGTTTAAAGAGTCTGCAGATAGCCAAGGACTGTATAAAGAACCTGGTCAATTGTTAACGCAGATGTGTCGATTTTAAGTGCGGCGGATTGACGGGCATCCCTCAAACGGAATAGTTGTTCTTCATATTCAACAGGCGTCCAGTTGAGTCGCCTGCGTTGCAGCGTCTGCTCATAGGTAACATCCAGATAAATCAAGATGTTTGGATGAACCATACGTTGCCACATATTGGGGACATAAGAATGCTCTTGGGCGATATGGCGCGCCTGGAGACCGCGGTTTTTCAATGAGGCGACTAAAGTTGATTTACCTGAGCCGCAGGGGCCAACGATGCCAATAATTAATTGGTCCAGGTTGTTTCTCAACTGGACAATGGCTCTGTAAACTGGAGAGAAATTATGATGTTAATGGTAAGCGAACTGTCATCCGGCGTGTTTCATCGCCTGTATGGCGGCTGACTTGTAAGACAACAATACTGATATCGTCGGACGGGTGACCATGGTCTAACCGGATGGCGTGCTCTAAAAGAGAATCAGCAATATGCAGTGGAGAAGGCATTTGCTCTTCGAGTAGAGCTGCCAGGCAAGTTTGGATGTCGGTGGGTTGTCCGTAACGGTCGCCGGCATGCATAAATCCATCTGTATAGACAATGGCCATCAGCCCGGGTTCTAACGGAATTTCGCTGATCACCGGTCGGGTATCACGATAGAAACCGATCGGACGGCTCTCCTCGGAAAGCCATTGAACCTGGTTATCTTTGTATAAGATAGCAGGCACTGGGTTGTTGCGTGTGATTACCAGGGTGTCGGTTTGCTGGTCAATGGAGAGAATGTTCAGAGTTGCAGACACTTTACCGCCGCGCTCGGTGAAGAGACTGTCTGAGGCAGCGCGGGCAGCTGCGCCATCGCGGATTCCCTCAGCGATCATGGCAATGACTTTCCGGACAACCAGGACCGAGACGGATTTTGCGCCTCGACCAGAGCTTTGCCCGTCAGCCAGGACAACAGAAACGCCCCCCTGAGGGCGCTCAACCACTTCAACAGTATCACCACTGTTTGAGGTGGCGTATTTCCGAGTTTTAGAAACGGCTATATTCACATCCATAGACACAATTTTACAACAATTTTGGGAATCTGACGATGACTGGAAGAATAAGTTCTCAGGGTTTCCGGGCACGAACAATCAATACCTGGCTGTTTGTTAATTGGCGAATCTCGCTCGAGACGATGAAACCGGCATTCTGGTAGGGGAGGGAAAAATTTACCAGCCAGGCGTCCAGTTGGTCCTGTCCGGGTTTTCGGATACCCGTCGCCCAGCCGAATAGAAAAATCCACAAGCGATGATACCAACGCGATCCGGTGATCCATGCGGAGGGGAGGATGATAAATTCGCCTCTATGTTTCAAAGAGCGGAAGATTGAAGAGATAGCGTCGGGGTGTCTGATGTAGTCGGACGGAAAAGTTGTGAAGATTTGGT
>CAYGZL010000054.1:0-9373 GCA_964354345.1 uncultured Anaerolineaceae bacterium
AAAGGGATTGGGGATTGGCAGCCAGTAGTATCAAGCACCACCACCCGGCTATCAAAATGGCGGCCTGGTTTCGTTTCCATACCCACCATACCAGGCTGAGGGAGAGTAGAAACCAAAAAAGCACAGGAAGATAAAATTTTATATCTCCGAAAGCGTTATATTCGAGAGAGAAATTTGATAGCTGGTTAAACGGAGTAGTTAGTTGATTGCTAACCGTTGTCGGGATTTGCCCTTGGAAGATATTGATCAACCAGGGGGTAAATAGTACGCCGGCGCAAAGTCCCATCCAGAACATTCGTAAGACAAGGACTCTAAAGCGCGCAGGTGCGATAAAATCTGGTTTTTTTCTGATGGCGTAAAACAATCTGCCGATCCAATAGACCACAACAAAAGCAACGAAGAACAGGAGGACAAAAATAAATGCTCGATAATGGGTCAATGCCAATCCACTCAGAGTTATTCCTGCAAAGACGAGTAAATAAGGAGATTGATGTTCTTCATCCAGAGCTTTCCAGGCAAGCCAGATTACCGCGGGAAGGATCGCCAGGCCGGCGAGTTGTGTGTAGCGCCCCCAATTGACATAGAAGTTCGGCATCGGAAGCAACAGACCAGCCAAAAGAATCGCGACAATAACCGCCGATTGCTTTCGCACCAGGCGCAGTACCAGGGGGCTTACCGCAAGCACCGCCAGGATATTGATAATTTGACCGGTCCACAAAACTGCCTGTGGCGTGGGCAGTCTGGTGAGCCAGGCGTATACCGCAGCCTGACTGTGAAAGCCAAAGTGATAAGTCAAGGTTTGCAGTTCTGCGTAAGGTGCCCAAGAATCGAATAAACCACCGTGATCAACCAATAACTGGGTTATCACGCTATGTTGGTAAGAATCACCCCACAAAGGGACGTCGAGAGTACGGATAGACGAAAGCCGGGTGAAGACAACGAAAAAGATGATTAAACTCAAGAGCAGAGAGTGCAATGACGGAAAATGAAACTTTACTATCCATCGATTGGCTTTGGCAGTGTTCTGCTGATCATAGACAATTGGTTTGTGATTTAGCCATTTAACAGAAGATACAATCATCAAAACCAGGCCCGTGATTGGCGGGAACCAGGCATATCCTATTCCTAAATTAAATCCAACCAGGTTAGTCCATAAAAATAATACCGGGTAAATCGCCAGGCTGATCCCAACCGCCAGGCTGAGCCGTTCAATCCAGACAGTGGATTGCCTGATGTACTTCGAGAGGCTTAACAATCCCCAACCTGGGATAATAAACAAGAAAATCCCAACCGCCAGGCGGTAGATGCCGGTCAAGGCTTCACCGAGCAGGCCAACCAGGCTCCAACGACGGCTATAGGAAAGGAAAAAGGAAAGTTGGGCATCCAAAGGATTGCCGTTAAGATCTAAAGCGCCATCCAGGTAGCTGTCTCCCGGTGCGATACCGACCGCAGCTTCACTATTTCCGGTTATGCTTAATTTGATATAGAAATCTCTTCGGGCGGCTGTGATCAAGGCTGGAAAATGGAAACGATATACGCCTGGTGTTGTTACATTTTTCAGAGATAAACTGGCGTGAGCAAGGGTACTATCCGAATGGATATCAGCTAAGATATCCAGTTGGATTTCGCCATCGCCGGACATTATGGGAGATAGATAGATCCAGACTGAATTTAACCCATCGAACTCTGCTTCAAATGTCTGACCGATCGTTTGGGTAGTGGACAGTTGGATTGTATTGGTATGGATGGGTTGTGGATAACGAGTGAACGGGCTGCAACCTGCCAGGCACAGGCACAATAAAATAATGTACAAACCATAATTTCTCAGGTAAAAATGCGGTTTTTTTAAGGAGCGCATGCCCTCAGCGCTGAGCATCTGGATCAGATGGCGGTTGTTGAGAAAACTCCTGGCGACGCAGCCGGTAAAGGATTTCTTCCAGGATCATCCGGTTGAAACCAATTAAATCAGCCGCCAGGCCAATCAACCAGGTCTGAAAACCAATAATGGCGAGGATGGCTGCCAGGATCAGGGATTGAATATTACCGCTGCTTTGTCCAAGAGCTTGCAGGATCAAGAATCGTATGCCCAGCACAATACTGATCAAAACCAGAAAGATCCCGACCATTGAAAACACTCTTAAAGGTCGGTACATGGTGTACGCCCTCAGGATGGTTTCCGCTGAGCGGCGTAAATATTCAGGGATGTTACGCATCAGGCGAGAGGGACGCGTGGGGGGATTGGTACGAACCGGAATATACTTCACCGCCATTCGTTTGGCGCCGGCCTGGATCAAGGTCTCCAGGGTGTATGAATATTGGCTCAAGACTAAAGTTCGTAAGGCAGCTTCGCGACTGAGGGCGCGGAAGCCGCTGGTGGCGTCCGGAGTTTTGACTCCTGAAGCCTGGCTGATGATCCAACTGCCAAAGCGTTGTAGCAATCGTTTGAAGGGTGAGAAAGTTGTCAGGTTGGCTACGCCGCGGTCGCCGATGACGATGTCAGCCTCGTGGTGTAAAATTGGATCTACCAGGTTTTGAATATCGTCAGCATGGTATTGGTTGTCGGCATCGGTGTTTACGATAACATCTGCGCCATTCTTTAAACATGCCTCAAGCCCCGTGCTAAATCCGATGGCCAATCCAGAATGGTGGATTAACCGGACAATATGATGGACACCTAATGATTTCGCCACCTCTGCAGTGCCATCTACACTGCCGTCGTCGATGACTAAATATTCAATCTGATCGATCCCTTGCAGGCAGCGCGGCAGGGCAGGGATGGTGACCGGAAGGGTATCCGCTTCATTTCGACATGGAATTTGGATAATTAGCTTCAATTGGTTTGATTTTCCTGTTGGGTGGATCTGAATTCCAATTAGTATACCTTAAGTGCTTCGGCTGCTTATCAAATCAATAAAATTCTTCACAATCTCTGGATCAAAAAGTATACCGGCGCGCATTTGGAGATAGCGTACGACTTCTACCTCCGGGCGTGCTGGATGGTAGGGTCGCTCGGTTACCAGGGCATCATAAACGTCAACCAAAGCCATGATCCTTCCCTCTAACGGGATATTCGTCCCGCTCAACTCCATCGGATATCCAGTGCCATTCCAACGTTCATGATGGTATAAGACATAGGGTATAGCTCCTTGGAGATGACTGATACCGCTAAGAATTTTCGCACCTGCAACTGGATGCTGGCGCATCATCCCCCACTCCTCAGGGGTTAATTTATCTCGTTTATTAAGAATATAATCGGGAATAATAATTTTACCGATATCGTGCAGGCGGGCGCCGAATTCAAGATTTCGCAGCATTTCATCTGAGAAATGAAGTTGTTCAGCCAGATTACGCGCCCAACGGGTGACTCGATCGATGTGTTCGTAAGTGTAATGATCCCGGCTCTCAATAGTGTTGGCGAGTACTGTTACAGTTTCTAAATACGCCCGGTTGACCAGAGCAATTTCCAATTGAGCTGCCCTTAATAAACGGGCATGCACGATTTTAACGAGTTCTTCTCTCTGGATAGGTTTTGAGATAAAATCTTCGACTCCTAAATTGCGGCCACTGTCATTATTACGATTGGGATGATTTGCAACCATAAAAATAAATGGGATGGTAACCCAACGCGGATCACCTCGAATAATCTTATAAAATTCAACACCTTTCATGCTGCAAGATAATATATCTGTAGAAGCAAGGATCAGGTTAGGATAAAATTTTTGTAATATTTCCAACGCATTTTGATAATTGCGCGATTGAATTACAAAATAGCCTTCCACTTCCAAGGAATGGACCACCGTTTCGCGAGCTTCGATTTCATCATCGACAACTAGAATTTTTTTACTTGTAATCGGCGTTGTAGGTAATTCCATGGTAGTATGCAATTAGATTAAGGCTGGAGATAGCCAGACTAACCTTGTATAATATGAAACATGAGGAACAAGTTATCAATTATTTTACTAATATTTTATGGATTCTTGATATTAATCGCCATTACAATTTTCATCCTATCGATTAGAACTGTACAGAAGACAACTGTGATCGTGGAGTGGGTAACTGCTAGCGAGTTAGATGTAGCAGGTTATAACATTTATCGCTCAATAAGTCCACAGGATTCGTATATTAAAATCAATCCGATTCTCTTACCACCCTCCGTTGACCCTCAAACGGGGGGAACCTATCGTTTTGAAGATCAGGAGGTAATGAATGGAACAACCTATTATTATGATCTTGAAAGTGTTAATAACAATGGAATCCCCTCTCGTTTTGGACCAATAAAGGTACAAGCCCAAAACCAGGGCTGGAAAGAGATGATTGTTGCGGGGATGCTCTTTCTGATTGGTTTATCTGGCATATTTATTATTTTATACCAGCGCAGGGTAAAACGATCCGTATGAATTTACTACCTCGAGGGTCGAGGTCAAAATTCTCACTGTCTATAGCAGGCATGGGTGTCAGCCTCTGGTCTCCGGATACACAATGGGATGGTTATTTTAAACGAACCTATGCAGCTTTTCAGACCACAAATCCTGTCGGGTTGGCTGTTTGGCTGGATATTGGCGAGGTTAACCAACTTGCGCGTAGACCATTGGTGAAAGTACACGAGCATTGGGTCGAGATCTCGGGTCCTGGATGGAGCGGCAAGGTAGATTATCAACTCAAGGAGGGTTTTTTTCAGATCGATCGGAAAGATCCTTTAAAAACAATTGATCTACTTCTTCGGGTCATTTACTCCTTACTGGCCTATCGAAAAGGGGGCCTTTTATTCCATGGGGCAGGGATATTACATAACCAGCGAGTTAGTCTATTTTTAGGCCCTTCCGGAAGTGGGAAAACCACTATCGCAAGATTATCCCCTATGGACCAGGTGTTTAACGATGATTTAGTCATATGTATGCCCGTCGCAGATAAGTGGTATGTGTATAGTACGCCTTTTTGGAATGAAGAACAGGTTTTACCAACGATGGGGGAAGGATTATTAAATTTCATCTTCAGGTTAGTAAAGGATACGCGTCCCTGGTTGGAACCTATGCCTTCTGGTTTAGCTTTAGCCGGATTAATCGCAGCTTTACCTGTTTTGACAAGAGTGCCCGCTTTTGCGCAGAATTTAATTCAACGCTGTCAGGCGATCGTGGAGAGTGTTCCGGTGTATCAATTGCATTTTCGGCGGGATGAAACCTTTTGGAAATTAATTGACCAATTGTAAAATTCGGGATTATAATTCTCCATCAATGTTTTCATATCCAGGAATATTCCTCTTGCTATATTGACCGGAGTTGTTTATACTTAATCCAGACATTAGTTATTTTTCCGTAAGGATCAAGGAGTAACATATGGTAAATGATCCAGAAAATAGTGTTTTAGAAAGGCAGGACACCGGAGAAAAATCTGACCATCCGGTCTATAAAAAACCGGCGATCCTTTTTGAATTTGAATTAGAGGCACAAGCTGGATCGCCATTGAATATTGATCCCCTCAACTTGGGAAATCCTCCATAATCTACCTTACCCACGCATAGGATTCTTATTCTACGGTTATCCACGATTACACCTTATTAAATTCAACCTGACATGTGAGTCTCATCCATTGTATGGGACTCACTTTTTATTATATTTCAAAAGGCAGGCAGTTTTTCTAAAGATTGATGGATTGAATAATTTTCAGAGTATACTGGGGTAACTACTGTGAAATTAATTTGGAGATTACGAAAAATGAATCGTCGTACATTCTTGATTTCAATGGTGTTGCTGGCTTTACTGTTATCTACTCAGAACGGCATTGGGGTATCTGCTGGCGTCTCTCCGGGTAGTTCCGGTTTACAGGTTACTGTAGCAAACGACCAGGAGATTGTTATCGAGTGGAATTCACCGCCATATCAAGTTCAAAATCGAGGGATGGATGAGAAGGGTGGCGATGCCCTCCTTTTACCCGGTGCAGACCTGACGGACGAAATCGGCCAACCCCGGTTGCCATACTACACTCATTTGTTTGCGATCCCGCCCGATGCTCAACCCAGCCTGATCATCGAAGAAGATAATTCTGAGCAAATTATTCAACCTATGGCTTTGGTCAACCAGTCTTCCTCAGTAATAAAAGGATTAGACGCTGACGCCCTGAGCAGAGAAACCCTGGGTGATCCCGGTGGGACAGCCAATAGCCTCACGGGATCGGGGAGTATGTTGTTTCCCAACCAACCCGTTACACTATCCGACGATGCCTGGTTAAGAGATCAACGGCTTATCCGCCTCGAGCTGTACCCTTTTCAATGGCAGGGCGTAGATGATAAGATCACCTGGCACCGGTACTTGAAAGTACGCGTTCAGTTCAACCTTTCTACTACGCATCCTACCTTGGCTAACACAGTTCGAAAATGGGATGATTCAGCATTTGAATCTGTATTCAAGGCCGGTATATCGAATTATCAGGTTGGGCGGGAGATGCGTGGATTATCTCCAGCGAATATGCTCGGTCTCTCAGATCACTCACAAACCATGACTTCTGCAGCAGTTAAATATAGGATCAGCATTAACCAGGATGGGTTATATCGCGTGAGTTATGAAACATTGCAACAACTCGGCTTCCCGGTTGATACCCTTGATCCACGGAATTTCCATCTGGGCTGCCAGGGAAGAGATATCGCGATTGATATTGAAGACCATGATCAAAAGATAAGCGAGTTTAGTCCGGGCGAAGCGCTCATATTTTATGGACAAAAATTCAGTGGCCAATATTTGGCTCAACTATACGCTGCAGAAAATACCCTTTGGTACACATATACTCAACAATTGCCTGATGGTTCATACCAGCTGTGGAAGCCAAAATTTTCATCCGTGATGTTGGAGAAATACACGGATGACAATATTTATTGGTTATCTTATGAAACTGCGCCTGGTTTATTGATGCCTGTGATACCTGATCAAAACACCAGTGCGCCTACCCCGCCGAATTATCTCACGACAGTACATGCTGAACAATCGCACTTTTGGAAGACAACTCATTTTACGAGTGAAGATACCTGGTTTTGGGATGAAATTCAAACTTCGACTGTCGCAACGCGAACCTATACAACTACTCTCTCTTTCCCTGTTCCTGAAGGCGTTCTCGCGACCTTGCGGGGTGAGGTCGTTGCGAAATTTACCAACGACCTGGCAAGCCCGGATCACCATATCCAGTTATATATAAACCGTTTAAGTGGTCATGACCCTAAGAATTTACTACCAATTTTCGAAGGTGTCTGGGATGGTAAAAGTCGCTATCGGTTTACTGTCCCGGTGTCCCAATCGTTACTGTTGGACGGGGTGAATGCATTGGATGTGGTCGTGATTAAAACACCCAACCTGGCGAATGAAGATATCTATTTTGATTGGTACGAGATCGAGTATTATCGTCAGTTCCAGGCTATGGATGACCAGATTAATTTCGTCAGCGCGCAAAGTGGGACATGGCAATATATCATTAGCGGTATCTCCACGAATCCGGTGCAGGTTTATCAAATATCCGACCCTCTCCAACCCCGGCGAGTTGATGGAGTTACGAACCTGGCTGGCTCAATACAATTTACAATGACTGATCTGGCAGGAGATCCATATTGGGTTGGTCTGGCTCGAGACTTGCCTGCCCCCTCCCTGGTGGAATATATTCCCTCCAACCTGGATCAGGAGGCGGACGAGTTGTTAATCACTCATCCTGATTTTATAGCAGCCGCTCAAGTGTTGGCAGATTACCGGACTGCGAGAGGTATCGCCACACGAGTCATTAATGTCTATGATCTATATAATGAATATAATTTTGGGATTTTCCATCCGATTGCGATAAAGAACTACCTCAAACATACGTTTGCTACCTGGCAAAAACCACCCTCGTATGTTTTGTTGATTGGAGATGGGCACTGGAATTTTAAAGGTTACACAGGATATGATCATCCACCTATCTTTATGCCCCCTAACCTGGCCTGGGTGGATCCCTGGCAGGGGGAAGTAGACAGCGCTAACACACTGGCTACTGTGGTTGGCATCGATCCCTTACCCGATGTCTATATCGCCCGGCTGCCCGTAAATAGCTCCGAACAACTATCCATGATTGTCAACCGGATTAAGACCTATGAAAACTCAACAATCGGGAGTGCGCATGGGATAGCTCAAATGGATGCCTGGAATCATCATTTTCTATTCATTGCTGATAACCCGGATGCCGCAGGTAATTTTCCGGTATTATCCGATAATATCATTCGCGACTATATTCCCGTTGACATAACGCCCGAGCGGGTTTATCTGGGACCCTATACCCCCTCGGCAGCCACGCAAGCGATCATCAATTACCTGAATCTAACGGGTGCTGCTGTAGTTAATTTTACCGGTCACGCCTATGTTCCTGGTTGGACGAATGAGCAGATATTCACAACGGCTAACATTCCGCAATTAAACAACCTCACTCATCTCCCGGTAATCCTATCAATGACTTGTCTGGATGGGTATTGGATCTATCCAAACCTGACCAATACAATTTCTACCGGACCAGGATTAATCGAAGAGCTGCTAAGAGCGCCAAATGGTGGCGCCATTGCCGCGTTTTCACCAACCGGATTAGGATTATCAACTGGACATGACACTTTACAGCGTGGGTTTTATGATGGGATGTTCAAGTATGGATTACGTTCGATCGGTCAGCTTAGTTTAATCGCTAAATTACACCTCTTCACGACCGGAGGGAATTTTGACCTACTCCACACATTTACAGTGTTTGGCGATCCAGCCTTAACAATCTCCTTACCCTGGCGTGTCTTTTTGCCGTTTGTTATGCATCCATGAGTTACAGAGGTGCTGATGATTTCAATGCAAATGTTTCCGATCCATGAAGAGGATTTGTTTGACCGCGTGCTCAACCAGGAAGCCGTGGTTGTCATGCCTGATAAAGGCCAGGTTAAGGTGTTCAATGAAGTTGGAACACGTATTTGGAGTCTGGCAGACGGAACGCGGACAATCCAAACAATTGCCTATCTGATCAGCCAGGAATTCCAGGTTGACCTTACGGTATCTGAGCAGGATACTTCCGAGTTTATCAAATTATTATTTAACCGAGGTATGGTGCGTTTACTGGAAGAACCCATTCATCTGACCACCTGAGCGTGTCTTAATTAATGTTGACGTTATTATCGTTCGTAAAAAAGGTGCGATGGATTGCGGTTGGGGCGATCATCGTCTTCGCTATAGCGTTGATTTACCAAACTACTAATGCAGCGATCACATTGTTATATTTCACGGCTACCGGCGAAAATCAGCAGGTGGTATTGCGATGGGAAACGGCGACTGAGATTAATAGTGCCGGTTTTTATGTAATGAAAAGCCAGCAGCTGAATGGATCCTATCTGCGCGTA
>CAYGZL010000055.1:0-8170 GCA_964354345.1 uncultured Anaerolineaceae bacterium
CGCCAGGTGATCGAGGGTATCCCGGAAAGTGATCTATTTGAGCCGGGACGTTACACCTGGCAGGGCAAGAACAGCCTCTTGGAGTACGTGCTGGCGAATACCGCCAACCATTACCGCTGGGCCAATAGCAAGGTCCGCGCCTGGCTGAGGTGAATAAGGAATATCGTCATGGGAGAAAAGAAACGTTTCGCATTTTTATGGAATCCCACCTTCCGCCTGATAGCTACCTGGGTTTGGTGGGCGGTTGGCGCTGGGATTACGCTGTGGATGATCGCCACGGCCTCCGGGATTCCCTTCAATGAATTTCGGACAATTTACCGCCAATCACCCCATTTGCTAATCTATGTTGAGCTCGTGGGAGTGGGCCTGTTCCCACTGGTGCTGGCTTTGATCTGCCGCGACGATTTTGCCATGTATGGGATCAGGCATGATGGTCTGTTTCCCAGTTTATTTGAATCTGCGCTGGTTGTTGTGGCCAACGCCATTTATCTGTTTCTGGCGACTGGCAGCTGGCTGAGCTGGCGAACACTAACTGTTCATCTGGATTTTCCACTCAACCTCTGGTATGCGGCTCTGGGAGTCTTTGCGTATGGCCCATTGGAAGTATTCTTTGTGATCTGGCTGATTGTCAATGCGGAGAAAGCGATTCGTGGTCAGCTCTGGATAATATCGTGGGGGCTGATTGTCACTGTTGCGTTGGTAGGGCTGGCACACATTGCGACCGCGTCCAGCATGCTTTCTGCCATCTATGTCACCGTGATCTTATTTCTGTTGGGTTTGGTGTTCAGCCGCACCAGGAATTCGTTAGGACCAATGATCGCCTGGACACTGATCAATGGACAGGTGTGGTTCCTGGTTCAATTTTTATGGTCGTGAGGATTTTATGGCATCCAAAACCAAAGGAATAACGATCTATTTGTTGATTGCTTTCGGCGTTGCCTGGATTCCGTTGATGACCCAATGGCTGCTGTGGCTACAGGCTTGATTTGGGGAGTCTGGCATTATCCAATGATCCTAATGGGGTATATCTTCTCGGGAAATCCCCTGGGGCTTCTATTGTATCCAGTCAACATGGTGATTACATCAATCCTGTATGGGTGGTTACGATTACGCTCGGGCAGCAATTGGCCTGTCAGCCTCGCCCATGCAGCTGGGAATACGATGATCAACCCACTGCTCGAATCATTGCTGCCCGGTGTGGAATTGCCGCTTCTTTGGGGAGGATATCGTCTGGCAATCTTGATCCTTCTGTGTGGCTGGATCAGTCTGAAAGGACAATTCAAGTCACAATCCCAAGCATCCTAAATCATGAGGAAGGCGAGTTATGGATATTTTCGAAGCTATCAGAACGAGAAGGAGCATCCGCTCATATACTAATGAGGAAGTGACAGAAGAGGAAATCAAGACGTTGCTCGAAGCGGCAATCCGAGCACCTTCTGCCTGCAACCGTCAGACCTGGCGTTTTGTGATCGTCAGGAAACCGGAAACGATAGAGATTCTATATCGGGCGGCCTCTTACAGCACCCAACATCAAACCTTCGTCAAGCAAGCCCCTGTGATCATCGTTGTTTGCGCGGATTTAAGACCCTACAAACGAACCCCCTATCGCGAGCGTGGGGAAAACCTTTTTGCACTGCAGGAAACTGCTGCTGCGATCCAGAATCTACTTTTGGCAGCCTGTGCATTGGATCTTGGGGCCTGTTGGGTGGGTTTGGTTGACGAAGAAATCATCAAACAGGCATTAAATATACCCAAAGGCCTCAGGCCAGTAGCCATTATCCCGATTGGGCACACAAAATCAAAGACTAAGCCATCTTCAAGAAAGCCGTTGGAAGAAGTTGTTTACCAGGAGAGTTTTTGAGTTCGAATTCGTACCTTGTGTCAAGAGTAATTGGGGCTCGAAAAGCCTCCAGCCCTCTCGACTGGGGCGGTTGCCAGGAGGCAGGGTTGAAAAGTGGTAACGATTCAGGCTATATGTTTTTGGGCAAGTCAGGGTTAGAATTAAACGAGAGGAAGTAAAACCAAATACTCAACCAGTGAGTCAAGATTGGCATCCCGATATCGCTGCAAAATAGTTGTATATCCATCTCCTACAGGGTAAATACGGTAAATATGCAGTGTAGTAAAACGCAATAGAGTCAGTATCGTTAGGCGCAGCTACGAGAACCGAGGAAGTGAAAACGTGGAATTCAAAGGTAAATTAAAGGGCAAAGTCGCTTTAGTTGCAGGCGCAACGCGTGGAGCCGGGCGCGGCATCGCTTGTATGCTCGGCGAAGCGGGCGCTACCGTTTATTGCACTGGTCGAAGCGTGCGCGGTAAATCGGCTACAAAGAACAGGCCAGAAACTATCGAAGAAACCGCTAAGATGGTTAGCGCGCGTGGGGGAAATGGAATCTGGGTGCAAGTTGATCATACCGATCGAGAGCAAGTTAAATCATTGTTTGAACGAGTCAACCAGGAGCAGAAAGGCCAATTGGATATTCTCGTCAACGACATGACCGGTGATGCCAATATGGAGTTCAAACCATTTGTAGAGCATTCACTGGAGAAAGGCTTGCTGGTACTCGAAAACGGCTCTATATCACACATCAATACCAGTTACTTCGGCATCCCCCTAATGGTCAGTACAGGAGGTGGCCTGGTTGTTGAAATAACCGATGGCGTCGGCTACGAACTTCGCGAGTTTAATTTCTACTATGATCTGGAGAAAGCCATCAATATCCGTCTGGCACAATCCCTCGCGCGCCAGCTTCGCCAACATAAAATCGCAGTCGTGTCATTGACACCAGGCTTCCTTCGTTCGGAAGAAATGCTGTCCCATTTTGGGGTAACAGAAGAAAACTGGCGTGAGGCAATCAAGCACGACAGGAATTTTGCCTATTCAGAAACGCCCTTCTACATCGGTAAGGCAGTGGTTGCGCTTGCTTGCGATAAGAAAATCATGCAGAAAAGTGGCCAGTCGCTCGTATCAGGTAAACTTGCCCGTGAATATGGATTCACAGATATTGATGGGACGCAACCTATCTGGTCCTATTAAACGGCTGTGCCTAACACCGGCTCCAGGCGACAGCAGCTCGCGCCGTTTAGGGTATGCTCCCGACCCAGAAATGGCGCGATAATGCAAGCATGTCTCCCCTGCCCCGCTGCTGCGCCTGAGCCAAGCCGTTAGCCCGCCCGTTGTAAGTAATTATCATTCAGTTTGTTAAAAAGGTTCGACATGAAAATATTAGGTGGCACATGCTCGATATTGGCAGGAACGGTTTTTGCGATAAGTGGTTTTGCTTTTTTTCTTTCACAGGTTGGACGTTTTGACTGGAATTCAATTAGTTCGATTAGTGAGTATTTCGTCAATAGTCCCTCATCATTGGCTTTATGGAAAATCGTAAATGGCGGTGCGGCATTGGCATCCTTTCTCGCAATTGCAGGAGTCCTGGGTTTGTCAGATGTCATTAAGCCTGCGCACGAAGGATTTGTACGCTGGACAAGCATGTTAGCAATTATTGGCTATACTATAATCGCCATTACCAATATCGCAGATTTGTACCAAATCAAACGCGTGGCATTGGGATATGTTGTTGCAGATGAATCGACTAAGAGCGCACTTGAAATAATCGGAATAGGCACTCTTGACCCTACACTAAGTTTGAGATTTATCACAATAGGAGCGTGGTTATTAACAGCAGGTTGGTTCTCAGCATCAAATAACCTTCTTCCAAAAGCACTTGCATATTTTGGAGTAATTGCGGGTATAACTTCATTGGGTTTTGCATTAGCGTCATTTTTTGAACTTCACACTATTACTTTAATGGCTGGCTCAGTGGCAGTTGTATTTCATCCAATATGGTTAATATGGACAGGAATAATACTCAGGCAGAGCAAAGCATGAATCCGTTTATATCAAAGAGCAGGCTAAACCAGCGTTAGCCTGCTGTCACTTAAAGGAGTACTGTGAAATGACACTACGCCTCATAAACCCCAATTTGCTTATCAGAATAATCTGGGGCTATATGATTTATATTGGTCTTGTTTTAACCTCGTTCGCAGTGGGATATTTCTTATTGCCGCGCGGTGCATTTATTAGCACTCCGTGGACTGCCTTTGGTGTTATGGCGGCAACCCCCGAAAGCCCGTTAGCCCAGTTTCTCGCTACAATCGGATTTAATCTTGCTTTTGTTCTTTTACTTGGAGTTGGTCTGAACCTCCAAAGAGTAAGGGATTTTCCAGCAGGTTACATTTTTATTTTCAGTGCTGGCGTTGTTAGTGGTTTAATTGCAGGAACTAATCCTTTTGCTTCTCAGATAGTTTCACCATATACAATAGAAGGCTGGCTTGTTGCTTTACGTATTCAGCACCTTGAACTATTGGGTTATACGATTATTGTTGCATCTACAATCTCGATTGGGTTAATGGATTATAGTAGTTGGCTTCCCTGGAAAGCAAAAGAGATAATAATCCAAAGTTGGAGTGACATTCGATTTACTCGACATGAGATCATTGGTATCGTAATCGGAATTGCCTTGATTTTAATTGGCGGCTACAATGAAACAGTCTTACTGTTATAAAAAACACGGGCTATATGCAATGAGCAAATCATGGAAAACTACCGCCATTGTCACGATTATTGTGACACTCTGTCTTGGAGCGCTCTCTGTAGAAGCACATACCAAAATCATTCGACGCGCTCTCGATGACCTTATTTACGACAACAAAAACCACTATCTTCCGTGCGATAAGTTGCCAACAGAAGTGGAAGTTAATCGAGTTGTCCAAGAGCATCAAAATATAGTTGAAGCCATTAAGAAAGTAAACCCAGGATTGGTGGGTGTCGAAATTGATTCAACAACCTGTTCCGCTAGAGCCGATTTACTTATCTGGTATGCGTCACATGAGAATAGGCTCGAAATAGAGAAAATTATTGGTGACGATACCTTTTTTGGAATCCCTTACAGGTTAAGCAACCGATAACTCAAAAGTTCGGTCAACATGTCAAGCTATTTGCAAAAGTCGAAAGATGGATCATATGTACTTGAAAGGCAAAGAGAAAGAGTAAACATGTGGTTCGATCCAGATGAAAGGCGGGCTAATTAATAGTTAGTCCGCTTCATCAGAGCATCCAACACTTACGATAAGAGAAAAAGCGATGAAAAGTTCCTTTATGAAAGTGATAGGCATTGTGATTGTTTTCCTTGCTGGCATTGGCGTGGGGGCAGGTGGATTGTGGCTGATTGTTCAGAATAATATAGAACTGCGTTATTACTTGTTGGAACATCCAACTGGCAATCAGCCCCACGCACAAATAGCAGCCTTTGTGCAAGCCATCGTTCGCAGTGATCGTTCAACAGCTCTTGAATTATGGGAAATTGAAGATACGGATCCGCAGAGTGAATTGGTGAGAAGGCAAGAGAGCGTGATTTCAGTTTTGGTAGCAGCGGGAATAAGCCCTGATTACATGATACTGAGTATTGAATGGTGGACGACTTGCTGTGAACCGTCTGTAACTTGCGATTCTCGAAATGCAGGTGGAGCAAGGATTTTGGTCCAATTCTTGGATAAGAAGGGGGAGCCGATACTCTATACTTTCGATGTCTTCACTCGTGAGCAACCATACTGGGGTAGTGCTACAGGTTATCCATCACGCGATTGGGTAATTCGAGATGTCTATCCGTATGACCAAAAGCCTCTATTTTGGCCATTGATATATAAGACACAAACACAATCTACTCGGTTTTCAGAGCCATAGAATGCTTGAACGTAAACATCGGGCTAACACCGGGTTCAGCCGACGTTGCTCCGCTCCGCCACGCGGCTGAACCCGATTGTTATACTGTAAAATTTCAGTATGACAAATATTAGTGGTCGCAATCCTCGTGTCTCTAAAAACCACGGATGTTCTTGAATCGGCTATTTCCAAAAGATGATGTACTGGTTTCTTGTTCCTTTGTTGTCTGGGTTCATATGCAACCTCGGTAGTGCCTTCACGACAGCCATTTCTCGTCGATGGGGGGAACACCGAGGTTCTATCATCACGGTCATCCTGGTCGCACTCCTGACCATCCGATTGCCAGCAGCTCGGCCATCGATCAAAGATCAACTGGTGCAAACCGGGATTTACGCCCGTGTGCGCCATCCGATCCATACCGGCGCGCTGCTTGAATTTACAGGGCTGGCAATGATCAACCCAACATTGCCATTTGCACTCGCTTCAGGTATGGGAATGGTATGGGTGTTTCTTCAGACCTGGTTCGAAGAAATCGATTTGCTGGAACGATTGCCAGGCTACCGTGATTACATGAACACAGTACCGCGTTTTCTTCCTCGTATTCGCATCAAGTAGGCAGGAGTGTCCCCCTATGCTCAATGTTACCTTCCGGTCGCTAAATCCCGAAACCGATTATCCGGTCCTGGCTCAGCTGTACCGGGCGGTCGAACAATACGAAGGGATGGAGCCATCGGCCACCGCAGAAAGCCTGCGCCTCAGAACCTGGGGCACGCGCTGGGTGGCTGAAGATTCACACCAGATGGGCTTTTTTCCAGCCGCCGGTTGGATGGCAGACCAAAGCCCGACCCGATTCTTCGTCTATGCCGTGGTTCATCCTGCCTGGAGACGCCAGGGCCTGGGAAGCCAGATGCTGGCCTATGTTGAAGCTCAAGCTGCCGCCCAAGGAGCATTCGATCTGGTGGCCAGCGCCCAGGCCCTCGAAACCCCTGCTATAGCCTTTATCACCCAACTTGGCTATACCCTGGTCGGTCACAACTACAGCTTGCGCCTGCCGGCTGAAGTCGATCCTGGCGAACCAATCCTGCCGCCTGGATACACTGTACGCACATATGTAGAAATTCCCGACCTTGCCCTGCTGGCACAGGCTCATAACCGCTGCTTTGCCGACCGCTGGGGCCACTTCGAGAACTCGCAGCAAAATACTCCAGAACGACTGATACAGTGGATGGCCGAAGCGCCTGATTCATTCATCCCTGAAGGAATCTTCTTCCTGTTTGCCCCAGGTGGTAACCTGGCTGGCCTGAGCTATGGGCGCATTTCAGAGGGCGGGCAGCGCCGTGCAGTTGATTCACCAGCCTGCACACCCGAATACCGCCACCTTAAGCTTGAAAAACCCCTCGCCCAGGTTTCCGCCAATTGGCTGCGTAAGAAATTTGGCTCCGGCCCGCTGGCTCTAGACTGTTGGGGGGAAGCAGAAGAGAACATCTACCTCTATCGTTCCATCGGCTTCAGTCTTGATGAAAAGGATCACAACCTGGAGTTCCGCAAAGTGGTCGGATCAACAGGCAGCTAATCTTTTCGAACGTAATTGTGAGGGATAAAGCAAATGACCAGTTATATCATCGTCAGTGTCAATAGCGGTATCTTGTTCGGCATCCTGGACGGTTTGATAAACGCCAATCCACTCGCGACCAGGCTGTTCGAAGTCTACAAACCAATCGCGAAAACGCCGCTCAATTTTGTGGCGGGAATGATCATTGACCTTGCCTACGGATTTATCCTGGCCGCATTGTTCCTGCTACTTTATCCCAGCTTACCGGGCGAAGTCGGGCTTGTAAAGGGTGTGAGTTTCGCACTGATGGTATGGTTTTTGCGAGTGGTGATGAGCGTTGCTTCACAGTGGATGATGTACAAAGTGCCGTTGGAAGCCTTGTACTATACCCTATTGGCAGGGTTAGGTGAGATGCTGATTCTTGGCATCCTTTATGGGCTTACCTTGCAACCCGCGTAATATTTACGATCTCTTGTAACATAATCGCCACCCGATAATCGTTTCCTGCAAAATGCGAGGTGGCACTGATTGGGCTTGCAGGACACGGAGGATTTTCTCTCGTGAGACAATACTATATCGAGGGAGGATCTCGTTGGAAACCATACTGCGGGTAATGAGAGAGTTTAACGGTATGAACTTAGCCTAAAATCTACCATTTTGATCCAAAGCAAAGTTCCCCGGTAAAGGGGAACTTTGCTTTAAGGCTTTTCTCCGTAGGTGTTATTTAACTTTTAAATTGAGCCTAGCTGCGATTCTAACACGCCAGTATATTTTTTGCCACTGGATGGTTTTTCATTGTGAAAATGGTAGGTTTTTCGATGTGATTTTTTAACATTCAATCTGCCCAAGTGGATGGTTTTTCGTGATTAAAGTGGTCGGTTTTTCGCTTGACAAATACA
>CAYGZL010000056.1:0-7114 GCA_964354345.1 uncultured Anaerolineaceae bacterium
CCCAAGTGGATGGTTTTTCGTGATTAAAGTGGTCGGTTTTTCGCTTGACAAATACATAAATATTGACACTAATAGGCAATATTCTTACAGATGTATCAAAATTCTTCCCCTGCAAAGTTTCGAGTGTAGCGGAGAAGGATCTATTCTGTAAAACTCCCAGTGATCTAATTAATGAATGCGTCAAAAATGTACTCAAACTATCACTGGTCAGTATAAGGTGAATATCAGGGAGTTTCAAACATTTTGCGATTTGAAATTATCTGGCCATGCAAACATGATGGACAATTTATTAAAAACACTTTGAGAAGTTATCCAAACCTGTAACCAGCATGTTACTTGCATTCTCGGAACACATGTGCTAAATTACTGGCGTCATGATCCTATTGAACCGTATTGCCTCCGCAGATAAATTGAACCGATGGTATTTGGTCTCTGTCCAATCCACGCTTTTTTTATCCCTGTGCAGTAATCATTGCCTGGGGACGGCGGGATAACGACTTTCAGCAGTGGCGAGCCATTCCGGTAGAGACTCCTGCCCAGGCGCAAGAACTCGCCAACCGAATTGTGAAGAACAAACTCCAGCGGGGATACCAAATCTACCCCCTTCCCAATCAAGAAGTCTGACGCTACTTACGCCAGCAAAAAATGGACAACCGCCCGCGATCTATATGCTCAATCGCGGGGTGTTCGGACATCATCTCGTATAGGAGCGTACGAGAGCGAGTGGCCTTCAGACGCGTCATCTGGCAGATTTCGGGATTGCTGATCCCCTCGTCACCCTCTTCAGCCCGCTGTTTCAGGATGTGCAGCACCCGTTCCTTGAGTTTTTCTCGATACCACCTGCGCTGCCGTTTCAACAATCGTTCATCGTAAATGAGATCATACATCTCGCGGCGCAGCGCCCAGGCTGCTTCCTGGCCGGTCAGCATGTGCTGCAAATAGCCGCGTCCACGCTCCATTTCTTCCAGGAGAGACAGGGCAGATGGCACATCCACCTGGCAAACTTGGACGATGATTTCTTCGTCAATTTCGGGCTGCTGTAAGGCAGCGTGAAGCGTCAGTAAGATTTCCAGGGGCATGGGGCGGCCTTCCTGGATTTCTTTCTCGACAAACAGGCGAAAGCGCGCCACTGTGCCCCCGCCAATGAAGCTGATCTGGATCTGGTTTTCTTCCGGATCAAATTCTGGCGGTTGAAATCCGTTGCCCAGCAGTTCCCGATACATGCACTGCATGCCAGTTTCCACCTGGTTGGCCAGTCCCAGCCGGGTGTTGCGCCTGGCCTCGCGCTGGCGAAAAACATTCTCGAGCGTAATGCCTGCCGGCATGTTCCCAGGGTTGGTGAACGTGATACGTGCAGCTTTCTGGTAGACCTGGATTGGGGTGCCAAGGGAGTAATTGGCATGACAAAAAGAGTTCAAGAGGGCGGCCTGCAATGCCGGCTCAGGATATGGGCGGTGTTCAAATGCTTCGAGGCCAGGGGGCATAATCAGTACCGACGCGCCTGAGCGGATACGTGCCAGTAAGCGCGCCAGGGCGACCGGCAGGGGATCATCACTCTCGATGCGTTCTAGCTTTCGCCCTTCTCCCCAACGATATTCATACGTCCACTTGTATTCAGGAAAATACCGGCCTAACCCTCGCTCGCTGCCGACCAACAGCAGAGCTTCACGAGCCAGACTATGGGATGACAACAGGCCCAGCTCAGCTAACAGGCCAGGGATTTCAAGAGCAAGCAGATCCTGCAGCGCGCCGGCATCCCTGGCCATTCGGCGCAGCTGCTCCAACGCAACGGCGCTGAGCAAAGGTTCTGGGTTACCCGGGATCCAGGCAAGAGATTCGTTTAAATCATCATCGGTCATGCGCGTTCTTTCCTGAAATTCACTTACCAACATCAGGCAGTTTATCTTACCTGACGTGCGGAGGGCCTGTCAATCGGTTTATCGCCTAAAAACGCACAAACCCGCTTGTTTCAGCGGGTTTGCGATAGTTGCATCGTGCGGGAAGGCAGGGATTCGAACCCTGGATCGGACTTTACATCCGACACTCACTTAGCAGGCGAGCCCAATCAGCCACTCTGGCACCTTCCCATTTGCTGTCCGCCAGAATCCCTTATAAAGGGCTCCTTGCGATCTAGCGGAAAAATTCTACCACACATGAAGATAGGGTGCAACTATTTGATGTAACTCGATTCGGAACTGGTGGAATTTCGATTATCAAAACGTCTCTACAAAGCGACGGTTCGTCCCGCTCTCTGACGCCCATGTAATAGATAATCCTGAACATGGCTGACGATAATATTCTTGGAGATTGGCTGATCGAACAGTTGGAGGCGCTTGGTTTATCACAGGCTGAATTTGCCCGCAATACCGGTGTACACAAGTCGGTGATCAATAAGATATGCTGTCGCCTGGTCGTGAAGCCGGATATTACAACGTATGCTGCCATTGTAAAAGCCCTGGACATGCCGCTTGTTACTGTTCTTCGTAAAGCAGGTTTCGTACCGCCCAATCTGGAATTGCCCGAACTGGATGATTTTGTTCATGTCATACGAAAAATGAGCCCAAAACAGCGGGTATTGGATTGGATTTATTGCGAACCGTATTAGAGTCTGGAAGCCAACGCAAGAGTGCCGATCGGGGATGATTTAACAGAAAGGGCTACGGGGCTTATCCTTTACTGGTATACCGTTATCCATAACCTTACCTGCCATCACCCGACCGCGCCGGCGGGCTGAAATTCTCACTCGCAATCGGCTGCTCTACCTGCTGTACGATCTACTGGAACGAAAGCTGATCCTGGCAATTGCGCCGGCTGGTTACGGGAAAACTGCCCTCCTGATTGATTTCACTCATCAAAAGGATGTCTCGGCCTGCTGGTACAGCATCGATCAGCACGACCACGACCTCAGACGGTTCCTGGCGCACTTCATCGCGTCTATTGCCATGGCGTATCCGGCTTTCGGAACCAATTCAAACGCGGCTCTGCAGCGGTTGAACAAGCCCGGGGAAGACATCGAAGCGCTTATCACTGTTATCGTGAACGAGTTGTTTGAACAGATTGAGGAACACTTCGTCGTCGTGCTTGACGATTTCCACCACATCGGCGACCATCCGGCCATTGCAGGCTTTATAAGTCGGTTTGTCAGCCGTGGGCGAGAACTGCCACCTGATCATTGCTTCTCGCCAGGAACCAGGCCTGCCTGAATTGGAGCTACTGGTTTCGCATGGCCAGGCAGGTCGGATCAACTTACACGATCTCGCCTTTACCTCCATAGAAATCCAGGCGTTGGCGCAGTAGCAGCACCGGCAGATTTCCAGCGACCAGGCGGCGACTATTGTAGAACGAACCGAAGGCTGGATTACCGGGATATTGCTAACGCCGTCTTCAACAGGTTCTGCCGCCAGCGTCTTTCTTCCGGGCATCCAGGCCAGCGAAACAGGTATCTCCACGTATTGGAATTTACTGCTCGACCGGCAGCCGAAATATGTACGGGATTTTTTGCTCTACTCAGCCGTACTGGATGAATTCAATGCCGACCTTTGCGCGGCTGTGCTGCCACAATCCCTGCTCCCTGCCGAAACCAGTTGGGGGAGGCTGGTGGAAAAGATTCTCAAGGATAACCTGTTTGTACTGCCGGTGGGTGAAGATGGCGCCTGGCTGCGTTATCATAGCCTGTTCAAGGATTACCTGCAAGATCGCCTTGAGTGTGAGCATCCTGGCTCGGAACAGAAGATATTGAAGCAGGTCATCCAGGTATATCGCACGCGCAACAATTGGGAGCGGGCTTACCATACGGCTCGCCGATTGGGGGATCAAGACATCCTCCTGGATGTTATCGAACAGGCCGGCCCAACCTTGCTGAGATACGAGCGCATCAACACCGTCACCGAGTGGCTGGAGAACGTCCTGCCCAAAACGCTTGCCGCACACCCTGGATTAGTCTCGCTGCAAGGCGTAACCGCCTTGATGGGTGGCCAAACCCGGCGAGGCATTGAACTGCTCAGCCAGGCTGAAGCAGCGTTGCGAGTCGCCCGGGATCGCAAACGCCTGGCGCGCACGCTTGCCCGGCGCTCAACGGGTCATTGTTTTGTGAGCGATTACCAGAAAGGGCTGGATGACGCCGATGAAGCCCTGGCAATTGTAGGGAACGAGAGCGATTTACAAAGCACTCGGGCGCTGGCTCTGCGGGCACGCGGTGTTTGCCTGCACAGTATGGATCGGACAACCGAAGGGTTGCAAAACATTGAGCACGCATTGGACATCTTTCAATCTCTGGAGGACATCCCGAACGCAGCCACCACATACCAGGAATTGGAAATTATTCATCGTTCAACCGGCGATCTGGAAGCGGCTCATGCAGCCTACTCGAAAGCCGAGGCTTTCTGGCGGACCGAGAATAATCCTTATCGCTTGGCCGATCTGTTCAACAACATGGGCGTGTTCTATCACCACCTGGGTGATTATGAACTGGCCGCCACGACTCTCAACGAAGGCTTGAAATATGCTCGCCTGGCAGGCTTTGCACGCATGGAAGCCTTTATCCTGGCCAGCCTGGGGGATTTGTACGCCGATCTCCTGGCTGGTGAAGATGCCGAAAAGATGTTCGAGAAAGCCTGGGAGATCGCCCAACGCATCGAAAACCGGTTCTTGTGTTTCTATATTCCCTGCGCCCTGGCCTGCCTGGCGTAGCGGCGAAATGGGTGGCGCGAGCGCGCTACCTGCACGAGCAGGCAGCCAGGTTCGTTGAACCTCATTCGCACTATGGGCCGGGTTTGCTCGCCATGCAAGCCGGTCGCCTAGCCCTGGCAGAAGAGCGGTTGAAAGATGCTCTCGATAGTTTTATCCAGGCGCTTGAGCATTTCCGGGCCGGAAAGCTAAAAATCGAAGAGATCAAAGCGCATTGCTACTGCGCCCTGGCCTTATATACTGCCGGCGACGTGAAATCCAGCCTGGCACACCTGAAACAGGCACTCTTCCTGGCACCGCCTGCGAAGCTGTATATTGTGCTTCTCGACGCTGGCCGCAGCGTCAAACCGGTGCTCGAATATGCGGTACGCGACCTGGAACTGGGCAGCAAATCGGCCAATATCCTCGAACGGCTGCGCAATTTCGAGGCATCCCTGCCGGAAATACGGCGCAAGCTGCGCAAGAATATTACCAAATCCCTGGTGGCCAAACCCAATCTGCGCATTCGCTCCCTGGGTGGTGTACACATCAGCCTCAATGGCCAGGAATTTGATAGTAATGCCTGGCAATCACGCGTGCAGCGCGACCTGTTCTTTTACTTACTGCGCCTCAAGCATGGTGAAACCAGAGAGCGATTGCTGGATGTGTTCTGGAGCAACTCCGAGAGTCACGGGAGCCAACTTACCAATGTGGTCTATAAAATCCGCCGCCTGTTGGGTGACGATATTATCCTGTACCAGGATGGACGTTATCTGTTCAATCGAGCCCTGGATTACGAATACGATGTGGAAGAATTACAGGCCCTGGCCGTCGCAGTAAAGCATGAAGCCAATCCCGCGAAGCGATTGGAACTTAGCGAACAGATAATCCACCTTTACCGGGGAGATTTTCTGCCAGAGGCGGAAGGAATCTGGGTTACCGGGGAACGCGGCCATCTTCACCAGCTATACCTTGCTGCCATACTTGAAGTGGCAGAGTACCACATATGCGCGGGGGATTACGCCACCAGCATGAAATACTGTTGGCAGGGCATCGAGCGCGATCCATGCCACGAGGAGGCATATCGCCTGGCAATGCGGGCCGCTTTTGCGTCAGGGAACCGGGGAATGGTTGACCAGCACTATCAGATGTGCAAACGCATGTTGGCAGAACGTTGCAATGCGGCGCCATCCCCAGAAACATACCAGCTTTACCGCCAACTGACACAATAAACGCCAGATAGCCAACATACAGCCAGCCTTGTCACCGGGCTGGCTGTTTTTTTTGATTCCTGGCCGATTTCTAATTAGCCGGCGAATGGGGGAGCGAGTGGGTTGGAGAGTGCAGGTTGGGACAATCGCCGCCAATGCAGGCACACGGCCTGTAAATCCCAATCTCGTGAGGTGGCAAATGAACCCCTTTCACCAATCAAACAATTCAAGAGTCAGCAATAGCGACAGCCAGGCGCGCCGAAGAATCGCCAGAATCAGGCGGGAGTGTAGGAGGGTAAACCATGCCCCTGGTTGTTGCGGCGCTCTGCGGTGTGATTGCCAGTTTCCTGCGCGCAACCGCCCATCGGCAGCGGATGTCCATGCCGCGTATTCGCTGGGTATGGCTGCTCATCCCGACCGTTGCAGCAACCTGGGCAACAAACCACTTGTCTATCACTCCACTTGCCATAACAACCCTGGCTCTTTCCCAGGCGCTGCTGCTGGTATTCGCCTGGGTCAACCGCCGCCAGCCTGGAATGTGGCTGCTCGGCGCAGGCCTGGCGCTCAACCTGTTGGTCATCGCCCTGAATGGCGGTTTCATGCCGATCAGTCCAGAGACTCTCCTGGCAATAGGCATACAGCCTGACCACTGGGCTGTCGGCCAGCGCCTGGGATTGAGCAAGGATCTGGTTCGATCTATTTCAGATACACATTTCTGGTTCTTATCGGACTGGCTGCTTTCTCCAGCCTGGTACCCACAAAAGGGCGCTTTCAGCATCGGCGATATGTGCGCCGGCGCTGGCGTTTTCTGGGTGTTGTGGGCGGCAGCCGGCCCCCAAAAGAAATAATTCTCACAACCGGAGAAAACATCATGACACAAGCAGAAAACGAAATCATCGAAGCTTTCAAGCGTGAACTCGCTTTGGCTCTGCGCCATATCACCGGCCGCAAAATTGATTTGTTCCCAGAAGAACTGCCGACCGAAGTCCAGGAAGAAGGTTAATCGGTAAAGACAGTAGACGAAAAAACCGACAAGACAAACGGCAACCCAGATCAGGAAAAGCAAGGATGACGGATGTCAAGGACACATCCAAGAAAAACTGGCTGCTGCCCAGTTCGCCCGAAGAACTGGAGCAGTTCGTCAAACGAACCCTGGGAGGCGCAATCGGGCTGATTGAGGAGGAAAGCGCCGCAGTTTACAGCCGTGTTTCTGTTATCGATCCCAACGCTCGCAGTTA
>CAYGZL010000057.1:0-128817 GCA_964354345.1 uncultured Anaerolineaceae bacterium
CAAGAACCCGGAACGATTTGTTAAAGGTCTACCCCAACCGCCACAGTTGCCCGTCGCAGTCTGGATCAATCCACCAAAGCCGGCGGTGAAACAGGAAGAACCGTCGCCATCGCCGTCGTAGTAGTGGCTGTGGATAAGTGGACAGAATACTGACCACTTATCCACAGCCTTCCGGCTTGAAAGGAGCTCAAAAGTTCAACCTGCTTACATCGAATACTCACTAAATTCCAAAAAAAGTTGTCTCAAATCATTGACACATTCCGCTGGCTGCCGATTGGGTAAACACATCTTATGTAATAGATCTGGAATATCTGAAAGCCACCTCAGCTGGGCTCATACGGATTATTGCAAGTGACGGTTTCAATACAGCTTATGATATATCCGATGGATTTTTTTCTGTTCCTAATAACCCACCCCAGGTAAAGATTAATTCACCGGTTGATGGTTCAGTTTTCTCAGGTGTTCAACTGATCTTCTTTGATGGGGACATAATAGATATTGAAGACGGGCAATTACCGAGTTCACAGATAATCTGGTCATCAAACTTAGATGGTGTTTTAGGATATGGAGAGACTTTAGAATTGCCAGCCAATAACCTTTCTGAAGGGCAACATATCATCAAACTGGCTGCTAATGATAGCGCAGGTGCTATAAGTACTGCCTCAGTTACGATCAAAGTCTATCGTATCGCTCCTCCTACCGGAAACAAGCCTCCTGTTCTTAATGACCCCAGCGATCAGTCCGTTCAATATAGCGATCTATTGTCTTTCATCGTCTCAGCCACCGATCCTAACAACCCGGGAAGTGAACTTACATTCTCAGCATCAGGCCTGCCTGCCGGCCTAACCATCACCGACAACCTCGATGGCACAGCGTCTGTATCTGGAATTATTACAACAGCACCAGGGTCCTATAACACTAGCATAACCGTTACCGATCCAAATGGATTGTCAGATACTAAATCTGTTTTGATCACTGTTGAAAAAGAGGACGCGCGCACCATTTATACTGGACCATCCTTAGTCTCTACCGGTTGTAGGAGCTGCTCTACGGCTACCATTCCACTACGAGCAACGATCCTGGACATTACGGCTGTTTTAGCGGACCCAAGCTACGATCCCGATGCTGGCGATATCACGAATGCGACGGTGACTTTTGTGAACCGCGATCAGGGAGATGCCGTTCTGTGCAGCGCGAATATTGTTTTGCTTGATCCCACTGATCCGAAGACAGGCTCTGCGACATGCGATTGGACAACCAATCTAGATAGCAACGACGGGGTTATTTATACAGTTGGCATCCTGGTTAATGGGTATTACACACAAGATAGCACAACAGAAGATACGATAGTAACCATATCAAAACCAACCTCGAATTACATTCAGGGTGGTGGATATGTCATCAACCAGAATTCAAGGGGTACCTATGCTGGCGATCCTGGCTTAAAGACACATTTTGGTTTTTATGTGAATCTCAACATGCAAGGAACGAGACTGTTAGGAAAGGTGAACATCATTGTTCGACAGAATGGGAATGTCTATCTATTCAAGTCAAGTGACTTGTCATCACTCTATATCGTAAAATCTAAAAATGATATTGCTTCTGCAGAACTAATCGGCAAAGCAAATATCTATGATATAACGGACCGCAAGAATCCTATTAAACTTGTTGATAGAGCAACAATAGATTTGACACTGAAAGATTTTGGTGAACCACATGCTGTAAACGGGGATACCATTGGTATTACAGTATGGGATAAAAACGGATCATTGTTATATTCCAGCAATTGGACTGGTGTAAAGACGGTCGAACAAACTTTAGACGGAGGAAATATCCAGATCCACCTGGACTCGTCTATGGCCACCCCAATAAAGTTCGAACAATGGTATGAGATCTTTGTACCTGTAATGCAGAGGGATTAAGTCATCGTAAAAAGTAGTACTTGACTAATGGAACTGACAAGAGAGACGGACATCTGGCCCGTCTCTCACTCTTTTAAAAGAGAAGGCAAGGCTATATGCCTTACTTCATTTCCACTCGACCGTTATGCTGAATAACACATCCAGGCATGTGGTCTATCACAACAGCATAATTAGTTCACGCTCAGACCTGAAAATCGCGATAAGTTTTCATTGTGGCCTTTGAGAACAGCACATCGGCCAAAGTCAGCGAAAAAGCGATGTTATTTCTAACCTCCATACCAGTCTAAATGGTATTGCGTTATGAAACCACCATGAGTAGTGGGTTTTGAGTGTGTAAAGCAAGACATGTGTTCAACTCCCTGGATCTTAGACAGTCTCAAGTAGCAAGTTGCTGAACACGGTGTCTAAGGTTTGGTCGGAGCGTGCGGGGAAATAGTTCTCCCTACTGACTGCCAGTCTGGCAGTGATAATAATATCCTGTTGTCTATTGCCCGTACTTGATAAGGGCGATATTTGGATGGGCTAAAGCCGTTGCGCTCCCAAATGGCATTTTTTAAGACACTTCCTTTATTTATCGGCTCCGGACATACTTTGTTATCTAATCACATTTTACGGGGTTTGCGAAGTATGAGAAAGTTTTCATCATTTTCGACCGCAAGTTTACCATGAAGGCCATGTAAATCACTCCGTTTCCCTCAACAGGGATTGTTATCATCGGGCAGGATTGGATGATTGTCGGTGTTGTTCATAATGTCTCAATATTATTTCAGGAATGGGCAAGTGGGGTCTATGGCGTTACAATTAATGGTACTCTGTCTTGAGGTGGAATATGCAAACCATGAATGATCTTGACCGCTTCTTAGCCTGCATGGCCTATGCCCCACTCGATCATGTCCCCTTCTGGGACTGGGGCGCCTGGCCAGAGACGATCGAACGCTGGAAGAACGAGGGCTACCAGCCCGGATTCAACGAGCCGGCCCGTATTGCTGACCAGCGCAACTGGATCGGCCATTGGTTTTTCCCCCATCCGCCTTTTGAGCATCAGATCATCGAAGAAGATGCCCAACACGTGGTGTACATCAACCACGAAGGGATCTTGATGCGGGAACGCAAAGATAATCCAATGAGCTCCATGCCCCAATTCCTCAAGTTTCCCGTGGAAAACCGGTCGGAGTTTGTCCGTTTCTGGCGGGATCGCATGCAGCCTGACCTGGCGCGGCGCATGGGACCGGATTGGAAAGACCAGCTCCGCCAGTTACGGCTTGAGCCGAAGCCATTGATTATTATTTCCGACCGCTGGGGCGGGTTCTTCGGGCCCTTGCGCAACCTGACCGGCGTCCAGAAGCTGTGCACCCTCTTTTATGATGATCCGCTCTTTGTAGAAGAGATGATGGAAGCCGATGCCGATTTTATCATCGCCATCATGGCACAGGTGCTGCAGGTGGTCGAAATTGACGCCTTTGCTTTCTGGGAAGATATGGCCTATAATGCCGGCCCGCTGATCTCGCCCAGGCTGGTGCGGCGTTTTATGCTGCCGCGCTACCGCAAGGTGGTGGATTTTCTGCGCGGTCACGGCGTGAAATACATCGGCCTGGACAGCGACGGGCAGATTGATCCGTTAATTCCGGTCTGGTTGGACGCCGGCCTAAATTTTCTCTATCCCTTTGAAGTGCAGTCGGGGATGGATGTCTTGCAGGTGCGCCGCAAGTACGGCAAAGAGCTGCGCATCTGGGGCGGCCTGGATAAGCGCGCCCTGGCCTCTGGCCCGGCTGCCATCGAGGCTGAGTTAGTCCGTTTACGCCCGCTGATGGCCGCGGGCGGGTATATTCCCCACACCGATCATAGCTGCCCGCCGGACATTTCCTTTGAAAACTATTGCTATTATCTGGCGCGGCTAAGCGAGGTTTGCCGCTCGTAGTCAAATCCCTCTTAAACCATTTTTTCTGGTATGATGGATTAATTATTTTCACCAAGGAATCTGCCAAGTTTGAACACTGTATTGGATATCCTCCAACATATTGTCTCCCTGTTAAGAAGTGCACAATTGCCAGAGTGGGGATATTGGAGTTACTTAGTGTTGGCGCTATTGGTCGCGATTGAAGGGCCGATAGTGACTTTGCTAGGCGCCGCGGCGGCTTCGGCCGGGTTAATGCGCCCAGGCCTGGTCTTTGTCGCCGCCTCGCTGGGGAACTTAACCGCTGACACACTCTGGTATTCCGTCGGGTATATCGGAAAGATAGAGTGGCTGATGCGGTTTGGACGTCGTTTAGGCGCGAACCAGATGCACCTGGAGCGCTTACAACGCGGGATGCACGATCATGTCGCCAAAATTTTATTCGCGGCAAAGCTATCCGTCAGCCTGGTGATTCCTTCTTTGATTGCTGCCGGATTAGTCAAAGCTCCTTGGCGGCGTTGGTTCCCGGCTCTCTTTAGCGCCGAATGCATCTGGACTGGCTCCCTGGTCCTGGTTGGCTATTATGCTACCGAAGCGATCAAAAGGGTGGAAAAAGGTTTGGAATATTTCTTATTAGTGGCGCCGGTCATTTTTATTATTTTTATGGTTATAATGGCGCGGCATGTTTTTCGAGATATGACCGGTAATCACACCCAATGACAGAATACCCATGCGGATATTAATTGCTGGAAATGCCTATCATCCTGCTCTAAACGGGCAGGCGATTTTTACCCAAAACCTGGCTGAAGGTTTGGCCAGACGTGGACACCAGGTTTTGATTATTTATGCCTCAGAAAAGGGACATCCCTATCGCCGGAATTTAAACCAGGTTCAGGTCGAAGCGGTTAGGGCGATTAACCTCAATAAAATCCATACCGGGACAGCCTTTTGTCTATTCCCAGGTAAGTCTGTTCGCGAGCTGGTGCGGGGCTTTCAACCGGAAATCGTTCATATCCAGGATCATTACCCCTTGTGCCGTTTTATTGTCCGCATCGCTCAAAAGCAGGGCATTCGGATCATTGGAAGTAATCATTTTATGCCAGAAAACCTGGCGCCGTATTTACCGGGATTTTCTAAACTAAAGCCGGTTTTCAACCGGGTTTTGTGGCTATGGATGCTGGAGGTATATCAACGGGTGGATGTGGTCATCGCCCAATCTGAAGCAGCCGCAGCCATGCTGCGTGCTCAGGGATTACGTGTACCAATTTTCCCCGTCTCCTGCGGAATTGATCTGACCCGCTTTCGTCTGCTGCCGGAAATTGATCGCGCTCACTACCGGGCGCGTTATGGGATTGATCAAAACCGGACTGTTTTCCTTTATGTAGGTCGAGTGGATAAGGAGAAACGGCTGGATGTGCTGCTGCATGCCCTGCAACGTCTGGACCGCGCTGATCTTCAACTGGTGATCGCCGGGAATGGTCGAGAAGTTGAAAAGCTGAAGAGCTTGGCGGAGTTGTTAACCCTGGGAACCCGGGTTTGTTTTACCGGTTTTATCCCGGGGGAAGATTTACCGGCTCTGCTGAACAGCGTTGATATTTTCGTGATGCCCAGCGATGCCGAATTGCTCAGCATCGCCACGCTGGAAGCTATGGCCTGTGGTCGCCCGGTTTTATTAGCGAACGCGGCTGCGTTGCCTGAACTGGCGACCAATCAGGTTAATGGATTATTGTTCACGCCGGGCGATGTGACGGATGCCGCAAGGTGTATGGAGCATCTCGCCGACTCCTCCGGGCGTTGGCCCGAGATGGGCAGGGCCAGTTTAGAACGAGCAAAGCTGCACAGCCTTGAAATAACATTGAGCCGGTATGAATCGCTTTATGAAAAATTGGCTGCGGGCGTTACACTGGATCAAGCTCCTGACCAGGTTCAGGAAGGTGATCGAGTGAATCAGGATTTAATTTAATGCACACATAAGAATAACCTATGAATACTCGCAATCCTCCTCCCCAATTGATCCTAAAAGATGTCTCCCAAGGAGAAAAATCCTTTTCCATTGACAAACCTGAACTGATCATCGGTCGTGAGCCAGGTGTGGATATCTTGATTGATGCTCAAGGCGTCTCTCGCCGGCACGCCCGCCTGTCAGTGCAAGGTGGCCAAATCGTTCTGGAAGATTTGGGCAGCAGCAACGGAACTTTTATCAGTGAAGAACGAATCAGTAGTCCACGGCGACTGAAACAAGGCGATCAGATCCGTCTGGGGCGCACGATTCTATTAGAGTATCGGGACTTTCAACCCACTGCCAGTGAGACCCGATTGGAAGCGGCTTTACCCACCGCGGATGTCACCCGGGTCGAAGGTAAACCCGATGCGGGTGGCACGTTTGTCGAGGGAAAGCCAGTTTCTGCTGGAGAAACTATGATCGGTGAAGAGCCAATGGTCTCCCCGGCGGCTGTTCAGCCTCAATTGATTGTGGCGATTGCAGGCGAGAGAGTTTCGACCTATACCCTGCGCTTGCCAAGGATATCCATTGGACGGGCTGAGGATAACCAGATTGTGGTGAATTCCAAGATTATCTCGCGCTACCACGCTTACCTGGAGCGCGCAAAGACGGGATACCAGTTGGTTGTATTAGCCGAAGCTGGCAACCCCGTTCTCTTGGAGGGGCGACCATTGACCGCGCCCCATCAGCTCCGGCATGGCGAAATCTTGCGCATTGGCAGCCAGGATCCAGGGATGATGGTTACCCTGACCTACGTGAACCCCGCTCAGGCCGCTGAGGGGGAGGTCGCGCCCATCCGTTTTGGCGAAAAAACCTTGATCCAGATTGGCCGTGATCCCGGCAATGATGTTGTGCTTGACTCCCCTGCTGTTTCCCGTTTCCATGCGCAAATTGAGCGGGTCGGTCAACGCTACCGCCTGCTGGATTTACGCAGCGGCAACGGTACTTTCGTTAATGACCAGCGCGTCGAACGCGAGGTCTGGCTGCAACCCGAAGATGAAATCCGCATCGGACGCCATCGCTTCTTAATGGGCCAAGAAACACTGGCGCAATATGATGAAACCCATGGGTTACGCGTGGAAGCCGTTAACTTGAATAAATGGGTGCGCAAGGATATCAATATCCTCAAGAATATCTCGCTGGTATTCCAACCCCGCGAGTTTATAGTGGTGGTAGGACAGAGCGGTGGTGGGAAATCTACCCTGGTGGATGCCATCGCCGGTTACCGCCCGGCGACCCATGGCATGGTGCTGGTAAATGGCACAAATGTCTATCAAAACCCTGACATCATCCATAACGATATTGGGTATGTACCCCAGCGCGATATTATTCATTATGAATTAACCGTCTATCAGGCTCTGGACTACGCTGCCAAATTGCGCATGCCGAGTGATGCCAGCCCGGCTGAACGCCACCAACGGATCATGGAAGTGTTAGCAGATTTGGATATGGTGGAACGCAAAGATTCTCCAATCAGCAGGTTGAGTGGCGGGCAGATTAAACGCGTTTCCATTGGGGTCGAATTACTGACTAAACCTGGTCTGTTTTTCCTGGATGAACCCACCTCGGGATTAGATCCAGGCACAGAGACAGCTTTTATGCACCTGATGCGGCGTTTGGCTGACCAGGGACGCACGATTATTATGGTCACCCATGCCACGAAGAACGTGATGTTGGCCGATAAGGTGGTTTTCCTGGCGCGTGGCGGGTATCTCACCTGGTTTGGTCCACCTGAAGAAGCGCTGAGTTATTTTGATCAATTTCGCACGGAGCGGGAGCGGCGCACCAAGGAAATGGATTTTGACCAGATCTATTCAATTTTGGATGATCCCAGCCGTGGTTCGGCCAAGGAATGGGCTCAACGTTTCCTGGAACATCCAGCTTACCAGAAATATATCGCCGGTGCACTGCAGGCCACGCAATCCAAATTAGCTCAGGGGGAAGTCGCCGAGCTGGCTACCCGGCAGCCCAGCCCGAAAGTTAAGCACACGACACGCGTCTCCGGTCTGCGCCAGTTTCTGATCCTTTCCGCAAGAAATGTGAAGATCCTCACTCGTGACCGCACCAGCCTGATGCTGATGCTGTTAGCGCCGTTCTTGATCGGTTCCATAGATTATCTCCTGGCGCCGTTGATGGGCCGCGAGCCCTTTAATAACCTGACCGGGAACGGACCGAATGCCGCCATCACCTTGTTTCTGGTGACCATCGACAGCCTGTTGGTGGCTGGCTTCTCGCAGATGCGCGAGTTTATCAAGGAAGCCGATGTCTATAAACGCGAACGTTTGGTCAACCTGAAAATATTCCCCTACGTATTTTCAAAAGTATGGGTGGCGCTGTTATTGGCCTTTTACCAGGCCGCCGCGTTTACGCTGATCCACTTCACGGCATTCAAAATGCCAGGGGGTACGTTGGAATTGGGCTTATTTTATGCCACGCTGGTATTGGGATCGTTTGCCGGGATGATGACTGGCCTGCTGGCCTCCGCCATCTCTAACACTGCCAGCGCAGCGCCCTTGTTGATGATCTTATTGATTGTGCCGCAGATCGTCTTGAGCGGCGCGTTAGCGCCTGTGCCAGAGACCGTCAGCGCCATCGCTTCCACCCGCTGGACTTACCAGGGATTTATCGGGATTTCCGGAATGGGCTCGGATATCAAAGCTGATCCCTGCTGGTTGCTTCCCGATGAGCAGCGTTCGGCGATGACAATAGATGATAAAGCAAAGGCCGGCTGTCGTTGCATGGGTGTGGCGATCTTTACCCCCGTGCCGTGCAACTTCCCCGGCGTAGGCCAATTCTTCAAGGACGAAATTATCCTGCCAGCGCCAACCGAGCCTGCTCCTCTGGGCAATAAACCGGCGGATCCCGTGATCCCACCGGCTCCAGAGACGCCCAAAGACCAGAATGATCAGGTGGCGATGGTCCAATACCTGAACGCATTAAGCGCCTACCAGGACGAGATCAAGAAGATACAGGCAGACTACAAGAGCCAGATGACGCTCTACGAATCGCAGGCCACATTATATCAAGCTCAGATGACGGATTATAGTACACAGCGCCTGGAGTACGAGACCATCCGGAATAAAGCGGTCAATATGGCTGAGGGTCTGATTAAGAGTGTTAATGAAAAATACAATTGGGCTTTTGTAGATAAAAGTAGCTCAGCGAATTATTGGCGCTGGATGTTGAAGGTTTGGGGCGCCCATCTGACAATTATTGCTGTGTATATTGTCATTATCCTGGTTCTATTCAAGCGGAAAGACGCTTGAGCGCTGGCTGGTAGAATAGTAGACCCGCCAACACGAATGCAATTGGTAGACACAAGCTGTGACTGCTCGTTGCAGAGGAGAGAAACCTGTGAATAAGAAAACGCACCGGATATCCATATTCATCTTCGGATGGGTCATCCTATCGCTATTGCTGTTCCAGGGATGCAGCGGCTCTGGCCAGAGCTCCGGGCTAAGCCCAACCCTGACCGCCTTGAGTCTAAAGATCGCCAGTACCGCCTCGGTCAGCGATCAGGCTAAAGGCTCTTCAGAAACCCTGGTGACCGCCCAGGCGAAGGCGACAACCACCAGCCAGACGATCTTTGCCACCCAAACGACTCAGGCCGGCACAGTCGACCAGGTTCAGTTACAAACGGCGACCGTCGCTGCGCCGATTGTGGCCGAACTACCCCAATACGGTCTGGATGCCTCAAGTGGTCGCGTGGGCTGGCTGCACAATCCGCTCAAACTAGACCTTACTGCCTATCACGATTTTACCTATGGCAATGATTTCATGGGCACAACCGCTAAGAATTTTGTGTTGGCCGCTGATATCACCTGGGATACGCAGTACGGTGGCTCAGGTTGCGGTTTTATGTTTCGGTCCAATGGCGATAAAAACAAGCCCAACCAGTATATGGTGATCGCCACCCGCTTCTCCAATGGGAGAGTGATTTTCATGGCAGTGGCGGATGGGGATGTCGCTAATCTGAAGGATTTTTATCCCAAAGATTTCGACCGGTCCTTCTCGGCGCAGAATGGATCAACCAACCGCCTGGCGATTGTTGCGCGAGGCAATCTGATTGACATCTATACCAACCTGGTTAAAATCGGCACGGTGGATACGACCCAACCGCCAAAACAGCCCGTGTTACCCACTGCGCCTCAACCGCCGTTGGATAAAAAGGATCAGAATGCCCTGAATCGTTACCAGGCATTGAAGGATGAATATGATCAGGTTATCAAACAGGCGCAATCCCAATACCAGGACGCCTTAAAAAATTACCAGACTAAAAAGGCTATCTTTACCGATGGATTTTTAGCGATGCTCGCTCTCAGCGAGTCGGGTCATACCGTATGTAATTTTGACAAGGCCTGGTTGTGGCTGTTAGAGCCTTAACCCCACCCTGTTTTTTTCGTGGAGGTCACACATGGCAGTCAGTAACCTGACCGGACGTACTCTTAATGGTAGATATCAGATTGAGTCTTTAATTGGACAAGGGGGGATGGCGTCTGTATACAAAGCGAATGATCAAAACCTGCGCCGTACAGTAGCGATCAAAGTCATTCACCCCCATTTGTCTGGGGACACAGAATTTTTCCGGCGTTTTGAGGAAGAGGCGACTTCGGTCGCCCGTTTACGCCATCCGAATATTGTCCAGGTCTACGACTATAACCATGATGGGGACCTGTATTACATGGTAATGGAATTTATCGTTGGTGAAACGTTACAAAGCCGGTTGAAGCGGTTAACTGATGCTCAGCGCAAGATGCCGGTTAAGGAGGCCATGAAGTTTACGATGGATATCTGCGAGGCGGCTGATTATGCTCACCAACGGGGCATGATCCATCGCGATATCAAACCAGCTAATGTGATGCTGGATGTGAATGGGAAAGCGATTTTGATGGATTTCGGAATCGCCAGGATGGTGGGCGGCTCCCAACATACTGCCACGGGTGCAGTGCTGGGCACAGCCCGGTACATGTCTCCCGAACAAATCCAGGGTTTGCATGCGGATGCCCGGGCTGATATTTACTCTTTGGGAGTTACCTTATATGAAATGCTGAGCGGTCGACCGCCATTTATCGCCGACTCAGCGATGACTTTAATGATGATGCATCTGAACGATCCGGTGCCAGATGTGCGTGCCATCCAACCCGAAACGCCTGCAGAGCTGGTAACCATCCTTCAGAAATCACTGGCCAAAAACCGGGATGAGCGTTTTCAATCGGCGATGACCATGGCAGCGGCTCTGCGCCAGGCGCTCGAGCGGGCGGATAAAGCTCAACCTGCCCCGGTTGTCAGCGTTCCGTCAGTTCCACCCGCCACAGAGGCGACTTTCATTGAAGCGTCGCCCAGGCCGGAGGCTGGTGGAACGATAATCGAACCAGCGGTTAAGAAAGCCACAGCAGTCCCCACGGCTGCACCCGCGCAAAAACCAGTCGCGAAAGCCGAGACATTTGTCGAGAAACCGGCGCCAACTACGCCCTCCAAACCAACACCCATACCCGTTGATACGGCTTTTCCCGCGACACCCGACCAATCTGCTTTTCCAGTCGGGCAGAGACGCTCCAGGGGGTGGGTGCTTATCCTGACGGTATTACTGCTTGCATTGCTTGGCGGGGGTGGGTATTTTGCGTATCAAAAATTCTTCCAGCCGGGCAGCTCGCTGCCGGCTGTTATCCCTCCGGCAGCTACGGTTACAGCGACCATTGAAACGAAACCCATCCTGCTCCCTACCAATACTACCGAGGCGACCAGACCAGTCGCTGTCCTGTTACCCACCAATACTGCCACCCTTCAGGCTACCGCCACGGCGACTCTTTTGCCGAGTCCCACACCCACCGCAACACTCCCCCCGACGCCAGCGCCGGTAGTCATCGGCGGAGCGGATAAATTAGCTTACCTGAGCGGAGGCGAGATATGGACGGCTGACCTGGATGGGGGCTCCTTGACTCAGGTGACTAAAGATGGCGCGAACAAAATCTACATCCGCTGGCTGCCCGATGGGCAAGGGTTTACTTATATCAGCGGAAAATGCATCCGCACCGTCTCATTAACCGGCGATGATCAGGTGCTGACCTGCTTTAATAATGCGCAATATCTCGAATCCTTCGAACCCTCTCCAGATGGCACGCAGGTCGTGATCAGCGTAGATCACCAGTTATATCTGGTGCCGTTTGATCTACAACGATTGAAGAACGTTTCTACGCACGATGCGTTGGCGAAACTGGCGGGCTGCGCCGATTTCGCGCCGTATAAGCGGAATTTCGCCCGTTCAATTCGCTGGTCAAAGGATGGCTCCCAGTGGGCGGCGCTGGTTTTAGGCGTTTTAGAAGATGGACGACGGGGTGATATTATCCAGGTCTTCGCAGTCAATCGCTGTATCCCGAATCCGATGATATCGGTTCAATTCCCAGGCACACATTTCACCTATAAAGACTATGATCAGAACCCCACCATCGAGGATTTTACCTGGGATAGTAAGAACTTGTTTGTCTTTCACGGGAATGTCCGCAATGGGGGTTTTGGCGATCTCCATGTATTTAATACGCAGACTTTCAAGCCCAGCTTGTCGATTAATCCCTTAGGCAGTTGTTGTTACCGGGATCCACAGTGGAGTCCAGACGGCGCCTACCTGCTCTTTGCTTTTCAGGATTACCGTAAGGGTGCGGCAAGCACGACCCAGTTATATTACATCCGCTATGGTGAAATTGGCAGCGGCGCCACATTCAAACCACTGCCTTTGCCAGATATTACTGACCCACTGGAGAAACCTCAAGCCATCCTGAGAGTGGCCAGCACTCCATGAGGATCCCGGTGATTACCGGTGAGGATTAATATATTCCACCGTCAGGATGGGAAAGCCCGTAAATAGGCGGTGATCGTGGTATCCCACATCCGGTTCGCGGCCTGGTCAATCGTTTGTCGAGTGGGATCGGCTTCGAACCAGTCCAACGCCCGCCTGACGCCTTCAGCCCAGGGTGTTTGCGGATCAAAGGCAGGCACCAGGCGTTTAATTTTAGTGTTGTCGAACACAGAGCTATTGATCTTGTCGCCAATCAGGCTGCCCAAAGCAGACGGATCATAGGCGACCATCAGATCGGATGGGATGTGGATGAACTTCGGTTCCAAACCGAGGGCGCGTCCCGTTTCCTGGTAGATCTGGTTCCAGGTGAGTACTTCTTCCGAGGTAATGTGAAAGTCTTCGCCGATCGCTTCACTGCGTCCAAACAGGCCCAGGAATCCAACCGCAAAATCTTCATTCCAGGTAAGCGTCCATAGGGAAGTACCATCGCCTGGAATAATGACCTGTTTGCCCTGCTTCATCCGGGCAATCACGGTATAAGGATGCTGCCAGCTGTTTACGATGAGCGGAATCTGGGATACGCCATAGGTGAGGGAGGGACGAATAATTGTCACCGGAAAGTCGCGACATTGGTATTCCTCCATCAAAAGCGCTTCACAGGCAATTTTATTTTGCGAATAGTCCCAATATGGATTGGAAAGCGGTGTTCTTTCGGTAATCAGATAGTGAGCTGGTGGTTTCTGGTAAGCGCTGGCTGAGCTGATGAAGACGAACTGGCCTGTTTTCCTGCTGAACAGACGGATGTCGCGCTCGACATCGGCTGGGGTATAAGCGACCCAGTCTACGACAACATCAAAGGAAAAGGGAGCAAGCAGGCGCGCAAGATCAGCCTCATCCCCGTGCACATCCGCGGTGAGTAGCTGCGCGCGGTGAGGCAGCGGGTGCTTTTGGGTGATCGAACGGTTCAGGACAAAAAGATCCATCCCCTGTGCTATAGCCAGTTGACCGCAGGCTGAACTAATCAGGCCAGTGCCACCGATGAATAGAACTTTCATACGACCTCCTTAGTTATTTCCATTTTGTATTATATCCTCGTTGCTGACTTGCGAGCATTTATACTATGAATCTTCATATTATTGGTAATTGATAGCCCCCGAGAAAGAACGAATAACTTAACCATAAATGCCGAACTGCTACTATAATTAACCCCCAGGAGGCGGTGCTTCCTGAGGGCATCATTGACCTTACATGGAGCAGGAGGTGGCAGATGCAAATTACCAAGGCTGAGGTAGTTCCAGTGACATTGGATCTGAAGCACCCCGTTCAAATGGCGGGTTTGCCCCTTATTGAACAGATCGCGGTCATTTTTGTGCGCCTGGAAACGCGTCAAGGGCAAAGCGCCTGGGGGTGCACCATCGCCCATCCCGCACTGAATGGAGAGAAGCCAGAAATTACTCTTCTGGCCTGCCGGGAGTGTGCGGGTCTGGTGCTGGAATTGAATCCGTTGAATATCGAATACTCTTTGGCTCGTTTAGGTGCGCTGGTCGCCAGTAGTCCAGCGGCGTTATGCGCCTACGATCTGGCCTTATATGATTTATTGAGCCTTTCGGCTGGTTTACCCCTTTACAGAATCCTGGGTGGATATCGGAACCGCATCCGGACGTCAGTCACGATCCCTTTAACGCCGGTAGATGAGAGTGTTGAGCTGGCCCGGGAGCGCGCCAGTCAGGGTTTTCGGATATTAAAAATTAAAGGGGGGCTGGATGGGGTGGAGGATGTGCGCCGGGTAAAAGCGATTCACCAGGCTTTGCCTGAGCTTATCCTCCGCCTGGATGCGGACGGCGGTTATTCGGTGCAGGTGGCCTTGGATGTAGCTCGTGCGTTAGAAGGCCTGTTAGAAATGTTGGAGCAACCCACTCCAGGTCGAGATTTTTTCAGCTTACGCCAGGTGACGTCGCTTAGCCCGGTACCTATCCTGGCCGATCAAAGCGTAAAGGGGCCTGCCTCAGCCCTTGAGCTGGTCGCGCAACGCGCGGTTAACGGCATAAGCATTAAATTGGTTGCATGTGGCGGATTGCACTGTGCCCGTCAGGTGGATGCGGTGGCGCGAGCGGCGAGGATTGCTACGATGGTGGGATGTTTCATTGAGCCCGCGTTGCTGATCTCAGCCGGGTTGGCGCTGGCTTTGAGTACGCCCAACGTTCGTTATGGTGACCTGGATGGTCATCTGGATCTGGTTGACGATCCCTCCCAGGCAGGTTTTCGCCTTGAAGATGGGTGGTTAATCGCCAGTGAAGTGCCTGGTTTAGGATATTCTGTCAATTTCGGTTAGTTTGTTCGACCTGTACCCGTCCAATCCCAAAATGGATGAGCCGGTTGGGTGGCTATCATCCGTCCATCGGATTGAACCAGGTAAGTTTGATCCCTCCAAACAACCCGTTTGCCTAACCCACCGACGCACCATATCAGCGCGCTCAGTAGATCGCGGAGTGGTAACCAGAGCAGGCTTCGCCGCGACTCAAGATCCCTGGTAAAGTAAGTTATCCACAACGCTGAGCCCCAACGCAAGGTCAAAGTTACCCCCAGCGGCACGATAAGATTACCTGAATAGATTCCATAGACTATAGCCAACGCCGTACTGAAGCAGATTAACAATCCGGGGTATTCAAGAGGACGGCTGATGCGACTGCAGCGTGCCCAGCGAACTTCGCGATCCCACAGTTCAGCGAAGCTGGTTTCGCCCAAGGCAATCGGCACAACGTAATCGGATAGCTGCACACCCAAACCCAGGGCGGCGATCCGCGCCCCAAGCTCGTGGTCATCCGCCAGGTAACCCGCCAGGGCCGCGAAACCACCAATTTGCGCCAGGTGACTTTTACGGAGGGCCACGGTTGCGCCCAGGGCAAACCGCATGGCGATCACCTTGCGGGCGACAATCACCGAGGGCAGAAACAGAACGCCCATATGCAACGCCTGGAATTGCGCGGCCAGGGTTTGGGGGTAGATGCCGCGATAGGTGCAGGTTACCAATCCCACCGAGGCATCCGCCAAAGGGGCTACTACCCGGGATAAGTAGTCGGGAGAGACTTGCGTATCGCTGTCATTGATGACCAGGACTTCGTAGCGGGCTTGTTCGGCCAGTTGTTGCAGGGTGCTTACTTTGTGATTTTCACCGCTGATCGGAGCGACGATCAAACGGATCGGACATGCTGGGAAATCACGTTGTAACCGTTCAATGATCGGTATCGCAGGATCGTTGTCGTCTGAAACACCAAAGAGCAGCTCGAATTCGGGGTAATCCTGCTGGCAGTAGCTGGCGAAATTTTCATAGGATTGGTAATCCAATCCGCAGACCGGCTTCAATATGGAGACGGGTGGTAGAAATATGCTAATTGACTCACTTCTGCGGGTAAAGAAGCTGCGCGTCATCCAGAAGGCGACCAGCCAATAGCACCAACTGGCGATTACCAAAAGGAGCAACGCGTATTCAACCATTGGATCAACCTCGTGTTAATGTGGCATAGCTGGCAGTTTGGAAACCACGCGCCTGGATCACTGCGCGCAGACGAGGGCTGAGCAGCGTTGCCAGGTCACCTGGATTTGGGCCCAGGATTTCACCCTCAAAAATTGTCGAGGGGTGAAAGTAAAATTCAGCATTGGCAACATCCAGATTATTTAACAAAGCGACCACATAGTCTTCTTGCATCTCCCCTGTTTGCATCAAACCAAACACCCGCCTGGCTGCCATAAGCCTGGTTCTATTTAAACGGTTTATGCACCACCGGCACAGCAGGCTAAAAACGATCGCCCAGGTGATTTTTTCTCCCATTCGTTTCCGGCTGTACCGCACTGCAGGCCAAAGTAAATCTCTGGGAATGCGAATACCCCGTGCGCCGTATTGTTCTGCCAGCGGCAGTAACATCTCAAACACCACCGGATGGATATGCATGTGAATATGGCCATCCACATGCCCCAGTGGTAACCCTGTGGAGGCATAATACTCGAACTGAGCGGTGATTTCCCGTCTTAGTTCCTGGCGCGCCTTTTCACTGAAAACATAGCGTAATCCAAGTGTGAGTGGATTGCGAGGGAAATATCCCTGTGAGTCGACTATTCGAGGGATCTCTGCTGGTGGGAGGAGCGCTTTATCACAAGCAACTACCAGATGCAAACCCACTGCCAGGGTGGGCGTCTGGCGCGCCAGGGTCACTGCTTCTTGCGTGGCATTCCCGGCGACCATCAGGCTGGCGCTGGTTAATACACCCTGGGTATGCGCCTGGATAACCGCGGCATTGATATTCCGCGATCGCCCAAAATCATCTGCATTGAAGATTATTTGCATCTTATTGATTAAAGCATGATTAACTTTCCTTTTAGTTTACCATGTTTTAACGAGTGAGAGCTCCAAAAACCCGATCGGGAATCTGGTTAACCAGATAGATTCGGACCTTTTCAACTCCGTTCAGCCAGATCGATTGCTCTGGTGGCACTTCATCTATTGCTTGCAGGAGATTGAATGGCATCTGCAATGACTTTTCATAAGCGTAGTACAGCACCAGGTAATCTGAGTTGTAGATTTCACTGATCGTTTGCGCATTGATAAACGTTACCGGTAGAAGGAGCCTGGTTTTTCCAGGGAAATAATAAGAGAAAGGACCGATGCCATAAAAGGCAGTAGCCTCTAACTGCTCGGAATTGGGTTTGTTGGCCAGATAGGCTGCGGCCAATTCCAAACCTTCTCCATAGCCATATTGCGGCCTCGCTGCCCCCAGGGCTTTCAGGATTGGGTTTTGATAGGTGTAGTAATAGGGGGATTGTCGCAATGCTGTGACAATTTGAAACACCACGCTACCAAACAGGATTAAGGCGGGTATCCAGGTCCATTTTGGGTTGACCAGCTTATTCTTTAAAGCCTTGATCCCCTGCCAAAAACCTATGCCGGAGACTACTTCCAGGCTGACATAACTGGTCAGGATGTAATGAGGTGATCCCTCGCGCCGAGTCAGGCTGAATAACACGATAAAAATGACTGCTAGGCACCCAAATGCCAGGCTGAGCAGACGGTAAATATTGGTTTCCGTATCTGTTCGTATTTTAAAAAGGCTGCCGATGGACAGAAAAACGCCGACCCAAAGCAAGGGTGTGCTGCTCCAGCCAAAGGACGCTAGATAAAACCCAAAGCCACCTGAGCTAATTTGGAGCTGTTGCAGATCGATTTGACCAGTCGCTGGCAGACGCGTACCTTGAAAAGCGTAACCCAGCGCGTTACCGAACACCTGGGAGAGCATTTCCCGGGGCGCCGTCCACATGCCTGGCCAGATGATGACATATGTCAGAGCCAGGACGAGTAACCACAACAGCCCATCTTTAACATATCGCGAGACTAATGTAGTCACACCAGGCGATATTTTTGTGTTGCCCTGGTTTGTTTGGGTTGAGCAGCGAGCCACACAAACCAAAGATTTACTTTCTTGCCAAAAACGAATCACCATGAGAAGGAAAATAATTGGAAACACGAATATCGCCGGGGACTTGGTGAGTAAGGCAAGGCCGGTAAAAATTGCTGATCCGGCGAGATATACTTTGCGTTTACTTTTGAATAAGTAGATAATTAAACCGAGTATCGCAATCGCCAGGAATATGGCCAGCAATCCTTCATGGTTGAGCAAGCGCGAGTTTCCCAGGTAGATTGGGTCGAATGCGATTAGGAGAGCAATAAACAGAGCCAACCATCTCCCAACCAATAAGCTTAATAAATAATATATGAGGAGCAAGCCAACGACATTGATCAGGACATTGAGAACACGGGCACGCTTGAGTAGTTCGAGCGGTGATTTCTTGAATACCTCCAGCCAATGTGCAAAATTCTGGTATTTGTCCTGGTAGCCCTGCCCCTGCCCGCGGTATTCAGGGAAATACTCCAGGAATGCCGCGGTGATCGTCCACATCGTGGTTATTGCCGGGTGGTAGGTATAAACATTTTTTGAAAAGTCACGCTGTCCGAGGGCGTAATAAAAATTCGCCGAGGACAGAAGCCAAAAGGGTTCGTCGACTGTGACAAACTGATCCAATCCTGCCAGGCGTGGAGGTAAAGCCAGGCCAAGCAGTAAAGTTAGAATTAATAACTCAAAAATGAGTTGGCGGGCAAGTTTCATGGCGCGCCAGCCAGGCGGAACTGGCAGTTTATTCGTTGAATGAAAAAGTCGACTCGGAATAATAGCGGATGGCGTTAGCTGACATGCGCTCCATCAGCCAGTCATGCAGCCAGGCGTCTTTTCTTTCTTGTGGCCAATCGGCTGCCAGCACATCCAGGGGAATATTAATATTCAAAGCCCTCGCCTGGATGACATGGCGGGTGATTCCGGTCGGGATTCTTTCGCCCTGGCGCACCGCGTTGATGATATCTGGTGGCGTCAAGCGCGGAAAGATCACTAACGCAGTGATGTGTGGATAATAGGGCACCTGTATTTCCCAGTTATCATTTGAGGCGCGAAAGATATCGGCTTTGCCTTTATACGCGCTGACTAATTTTGTGAGCAGACGCGTATCATGGCGCAGATGGCCTTCAGTGTTGCGTGCTTTTCGCACTCCCTCAGCGCAGACGATATACGCCGCCGCTTCGCAGGCTTCCAGCGCCCGGCGTGCCTCTTCAAGCGTGCAACTTTCCAGGTGTAAACCAGTAACTTTCGTCAGCTCTGCTTCAAAGGTAGCGATGCTCATCCCTGAAACAACGTGATACCAGGTGTCCAGGACGACTCCAGAATCGTTATAATTGACTAATTGAGCGACAATATTTGGAATGTGCATGGCTGCGAAGGCCAGGGAGCGGTTGGCGCCATCCAGCACGACAAATTGATCGGTGCCAGGGATTGGAGCCACGACCGGTGGATTCTTGAGGTAACCTTCTTTACGCAGGCGCTGGCATAGCTTCTCTGTACGGCGCGGATCGCAATCCTCGTGTGGAATAAGTTTTGTTGTTGGCAACATGCGTAGGTCTGGTAAGACCGTGCTATCTCTCAAGTGTTTCACTCCAAGAAGTCAAATTGCCGGTTAGTGTACCACATTCGTTTAAGATTGCCTCGACGACTTTGGATTCGCTGGATAGCAGGCTCGAATAAAGCGATATAATCCTTGCCTTGGAGATAGATTTGATTGAAATCTGAAGCGGTTGATACACCCCGAACCAGGCGGAGCGAGCTGTTCCGGATTGCCCTGAAAGCCCTGTTGCTTCTGTTGGTGATTAACGTGTTGTTTGTGTTTGTAGCGCCTGGAGCTGTGATTAACCGGCTGAGCTTGTATAACTGGCTTTTTCCGGGGCGAACGCGCTTGCCCTACGGCGATAATCCATCGCGTGCCTACAACCTGACAATGGACAGTCTTGAGGCGATGTTGGCCTCGCACGAGATCTCGGGCGGCGCGAAAAGGGCAGGCGAGTTCCGGGTGTTGTTGGTGGGCGACTCGGCTGCCTGGGGATTTCTTCTGCCAGCCGGAGCTACCACTTCCGCCTGGATGAACCAGGCCCAAACCACCCTGCGGGATGGGCGTAAAATCCGGGTTTATAACCTCGGTTATCCGGTGATGTCACTCACCAAAGATTTACTGCTCCTTACGGAAGGCGTCCGTTACCGGCCCGACTTAATCCTGTGGCTCTTTACATTGGAATCTTTTCCTTATGACAAGCAGCTATTCTCTCCTCTCTTGCAACAAAACCCTCGCCAGGTCAAGTCATTAATCGAGCGCTATCAACTCCCCTTCGAGAAAGAAGCGGCTGCCTTGTCCGAGCCTTCATTTCTCGCGCAAACCTTGGTTGGCCAGCGCCGGGCGTTGGCCGATTGGGTACGCTTGCAAGTTTTCGGGGTGATGTGGGCAGCGACTGGTGTGGACCAGGAAATCCCAGAGCGCTATACACCGCCCCAGGAGGATCTGTCGGCTGAGTTGAATTTCCATAATCTGACCCCACCCCATCTGACAGAAGCTGACCTGGCCTTGCCGGTGTTGGTTGCGGGAGACAGGGCGGTTGGTGATACGCCGATTTTATTCGTCAATGAGCCGATGTTTATCAGCCAGGGGAAGAACAGCGAACTGCGCTATAATTTTTACTACCCGCGCTGGGCTTACGATGATTATCGCCAGATCCTGGCGGAATACAGCCAGGCGCAGAAGTGGGCGTATCTGGATTTATGGGATCTGATCCCACCAGAGGAGTTTACCAATAGCGCGGTGCATCTTTCTCCGCGGGGAGCGGAGCTATTAGCGCAGCGGTTATTGCAGGCGATTGGTGAAATGGCTCGATAAATTCACTGCTAATGGTTTCGATTGCATTCATGGCGTGATGGGATTGTTGGTTTGAAGTCGAGATGAATAAGTTTAGAATTATTCCGTGTCTGATATGTTGCATGAGTCTGCTATTTACCGGCTGCCAGCTATTTTCCAATCCCAGCCTGGCAATCCCAACGAATACTGCAGCCAGTACAACCACCATTACTCAGACACAGACACCCCTCGTCGAGCAGGTCTCGCCAACCCGGGTTGTGATCGCGTTTGCATCCGCTACAACTGCTGAGACTAAGGCAGAGGCGACCATACCAGTCGTCGCGACTCTCCCACCCTCAGACCAACCCGCCACACCTACGCCAATCGCCTGGCAAAATATGCCAGTTATTCCAGTGGTCGGTCCCCGTGTGATCGAAATTTATCGCCAGGGCCTGATGTTGGGGAACAATCCGCACGCCTTCTCGAAAATTGGAGATTGCGGCACCACGCCAGCCTGGTTCTTGGGCGATTTTGATCACGATCCGCAATTCTACAATCTCGGAGAATATACCTCCTTACAACCGGTCATTCAGGAATTTCGGGGGTCATTTAGTCGGACCAGCCTGGCGGCTCGTTCGGGATTCAATGCCTCCTCAGTATTTTCTCCACTCTGGTCAGATCCTAAGCAGTGCCAGCCCCAGGAAGCGCCGCTGGGTTGTGAATATCGAGTGAATCGTCCCATCCTGGCCCTCATTACCCTGGGTACCAACGATATCTGGCATCCAGATGTCTTCGAAGAACAAATGCGCAAGATCATTGAGTTCTCGATAAATCGAGGGGTGATCCCCGTATTGGCCACCAAGGCGGATAACATTGAGGGGGATGGAAGTATCAACGCGACGATCAGCAAGCTGGCAGTGGAATATGGCATCCCATTATGGAATTATTGGTTGGCGGTCCAGCCATTACCGGAGCATGGCCTCCAGGAAGATGGCGCACACCTGACATGGGGTCCCAATCGGTTTGATGACCCGCAGAATATGAACAATGCCTGGCCAATTCGTAATTTGACCGCACTGCAGGTGTTGGACGCGCTCTGGCGGGCAGTCAAATAATCTATCCGGGTTGTTTGTAAGGGGGAACGGTGGGTTAGCCGATTGCCATCCGATTATGAATCTCAGCCAGGAATTTATCGCGATTGGCATTTCGTGCGATCTTGCCGGAGCTGGTTTTAATCAACCAACCTCGTCCGAAGATCATCACCTGTCCGACCGTTATGTCCGAGCCGCGTGTGACTCGCTGGCGTACTTCCTCGCCTATTCGTTCCACGCAAATCTGATCCGTGATCAGGTTTTCTTCGACTTCAGCCACGATGACCACCTCTTCAGTGCCCGTTTCTTCCCTGAAGGCGCCAAAGGCAACTACCCGTCCTGGATGGACGCCTTCTACTTCGCTGGCCAGGTTTTCCAGGTCTTGCGGGTAAATATTCTTGCCACCAACGATAATGAGATCCTTTTTTCGACCGGTAATATAGACTTCCTCGTTTGCCAGGTAGCCTAAATCACCCGTCAGATACCAGCCGTTATAGAAGGTTTTGGCGGTCAGGTCGTCGCGCCGGTAATAATCGGTCAACATGCAATTGCTTTGAAGGGCGATCTCGCCAATGCACCGTTCGGGTAGCTCATTCCCAGCATCGTCTAAGATACGGACGCGAGTATTGTCAATGGGTCTACCTGCAGAGAGCATCTTGATCGCATCCTCGTCGGGGGTGGGAGGACGGGCGACCCGTTCGGTGAGTAAGCCCCTTTGGCTGATCGGATCAACAGTAACCGGACGGTCAATCCCTCCTTGCGTAACCGCAAACACATTCTCGGCCATGGCGTAGCAGGTTGTGAGTGCCTCCGGTCGTAAACCGTACGGGCGAAAGCGCTCCAGGAACATCTGGTGGCTTTTCCAATACATTGGCTCAGAACAATTGCTAACTGCCCGCCAACTGGACAGGTCGACTCCATCCAGATCGCGATCGCGTATCTTTTGGGCGCAGAAATTGTAAGCGAAATTGGGCAACCAGGAGAGCGTCCCTCGGTACTGCGAGACGGCTTGCATCAGGCGGTATGGGGCGCGTACCCAGTCAAATGGTGATTGCAAGACCAGGGGGATACGCTCCAAGATTGGCATCAGGAAGCCGGCGATCAAGCCCATATCATGGTATAAGGGCAACCAGCTAACAATGACATCCTCTGGGGTCAGGTTCAGGGCTCTGCGATAACTATCCAACTGGTTGAAGATTGCCCGGTGAGAAAGTGCTACGCCTTTCTGTAATCCCGTTGTGCCGGAGGAATGCTGTAACAGGACGATATCCTCCGGTTGTCGAGTGAAACCGTCCAATTGCGAAAAATCGATTGCTCTTACGGGTTGTATATCCTCCCAAACGAGAAGCGCCTTGACTGATTTCCCCGCAGGGATTGCCTGGCGAATTTCGCCAACGAATTCCGAGTAAGTAATAAATGCCGCCGGGGAGGTGATTTCAAATAATGCAGCTAATGAACGGCGGTATTGCTCGGGCGATAATTTTTCTGTTAAAAAGGGCATGATTGACGGAACAGCCCCGTGTAGAACAACCCCCACATAAGCAGCAACGAGCGGTTCGCCGTGTTGTAGGATTAAGATAACAACCTCACCTGGTTGGACACTGGCTCTTAAAAGCGCCTGGGCATATCCAGCAGCACTATGCAAGAGATCAGCATAATTAAAAGTCTGGTCTGGCTGGCGTGCATATTGGATATGCAGGATATCGAATTGCGCCTCCTGCTCGTAAAGCTGCTTCAGGCGTTGGCCAAAGGTTCGCAAGGAACTCATCGGCGTTGTTTGATTAATTCGGCGAGCTGTGTCAGGGTGTCGAAAGTTTCGGCGGTCAGTTCTGTGTCATCAATCCTGACATGGAAAGTGTCCTCGACAAACAAAGCCAGGTCGACCAGGTGAAATGAATCAATCAACCCACTTGAGATAATTTTTTCTTCTGGTAAGATTACGCGCCTCGGCTGTTTCAGGATGGTAACGGCGATATATTTTGCCAGGGAGGTGGTAAGATCATCAATCATTGCACAATATGGTGATCAAGGTTGGAGTTTCCAGTCCGGATCGAAATCCGTGCGCGGATCGTTAGTGACCTGGCGTCTTTCCGATCCAGATGCAAGCGTAACCCAAATTTCGTGGTTATAGCCCGCTGGCCAGCCTTCGAAAGCGATCCAGCTTCCGTCAGGGGAGTAGCGACCTTCTTGCATGGGGATTTTTGGGAAAGTCGAGAAATAATAAACCATGGTTCCCTTGTCTTTCAGGGGCGCCACGGCCAGGCGTGGAATGCCCCCGAGCCCGACACTTTCAGTATATAGAATTAGCTGGCCATCAGGAGACCAATTGGGGTGTAAATGGACTACCTCCCGACTTTGGGTTAATTGGGTTTTATTATTTCCATCCGAGTCCATGATCCATATTTGATAAGTCCCGACGTTTTCAGATACATAAGCGATTTTCTTGCCGTCGGGGGACCAGGCGGGCTGGAGTTCGCGGGCATAGGTTAAAGAAAGGTTGGTAGTTGATTTATCCAGGAAATTGTAGACATATATTTGGGGACGCCCGTTTCTGCGGAGAGAGGTAAAAGCGATTTTGGTTCCGTCTGGCGACCAGGCTGGATCATAATCTCCTCCGGGAACGTTGGATAGTAAATTTTGCCCGGTTCCATCTGCATTGATAAGATAGATCGAAGAACCGGGATACCATTCCTGGTTGTTTGGACAAGGAGAAACAAAGGCCAGGCGGGTCCCGTCCGGTGACCAGGTTGGTTGGCAGGCGCCTGCTTCGGTGTTGGTCAGTTTGCGAATACTGCTTTCATCTCCTGAACCATCGTCGTGAATATTCATAACATAAATTTGCGGTAGACGGCCACGATTTGAGGCAAAGGCGATCTGGCCGCCAGAACCGCCAAATTGGGTCGGTGCAGGCGTTGGGGTCAGGGTCGGAGTGGGTGTTAGCGTGGGAGTGCCGGTTGGTGGTTGGGTCAGAATAGGGGAGGCGGTGACGGTTTGAGTTGGATTCGATGTTGGTGACGGACTGGGTGTGTATGTTGGACTTGTAGTAGGCGTCGGTGTGCTTGTTACCTCAGGTCCTGAAGTTAAGGATGGGACAGGAGGATTTATGAAAGAAAGTGCCTGGCTGGATAGTCCGGGACGGGTCACCAGGAACCCACCCAGGATTGCGACCACTACGACCATGAGTGCCAAAACAGTAATACACCCACCGCTGAGACGTTTTCGGCGGGAAACAAGCGGGTTCTGTGTGGGTTTGGATTCATCCAGCGTTTCACTGGTAGGGATTAATTGCGGCGAACGGCTGTTTGAGCGGGGTAATTCTTGAACCGCATAAGCCGTAGCCAGGGCATGTTCCTCCGGGATCGGTTTTTCCAACAGATCAGGAGGCGGTGAAATGGTATACTCGCCGGTTTTCCGGTGCAAGTTTTGAATACTTAATAAAGCTTGTTTAAACTCTTCCGCGTCTTTATAACGGTCCTCAGGACGGATCTCCAAGGCTTTTTCAATGACAATAGCCATGCGTCGGGAAACACGCGGATTATTTTTACGGATCGGAGTGAGTTCACTCTGGTTCATCGCCCGACTCAATGCATCCTCTGGAATAGAACCCGTGAGTGCAGCATATAAGGTTGCGCCAAGTGAATATACATCTGAGCGTTGATCCGTACGCGCGGTTCCGTATTGCTCGGGAGGCGAATATCCTGGCGTCATTGCCCGTGCACCCGTGCTGGTCGCTTGCGGACCCTGGATGGTTTTGGCCAGACCAAAATCTACCAGGAAAATTTGTCCTGAGGGGGTAATTTTTACATTACCGGGTTTGATATCCCGGTGAACCACGGGGGGATTGCGTGATCCCAGATACGATAACGCGTCGCACAGGGCGGCACCGATTACAATGACTTCATCTTCGGGTAAGACACCCAGGCGTTCCATCCGCTGGCGAAGATCTTCCCCATCAATAAAATCCATGACCAGATACTGCCCCTGGCCTTCAATAACAAAGTGGTCTGTAACGCGGGGAAGGTTGGGGTGACGTAAATTAGCCAGGATGATGGCTTCTCGTTTAAACTGGCGCGCATATTCCTCGGTCGTAAATAAATTATCTTTGACCGCTACTTCAACGCCGAGGTTTTGATCGATGGCCCGGTATACAGAACCCATACCCCCCTGGCCTAGAATCTCGACGATCCGGTAACGATTATTTAGCAGGGCATCGCGTTCGAGAACCATGATCGCTGATGATTATTTTACCTTCGTATTAGGGAATTTGTATGTTACTTTGCCTTTTTTATAGGTTTATTTACAGGACGGCTTTGCAGTTAGATATCCAGGTTGCGGACCTCGCGAGCGTGAGTCTGGATAAATTTTCGCCGTGGGGGGACGGCGGAGCCCATCAGCATATCAAATGTCCGATCTGCTTCGGCGGCATCATCAACGGTTACCATTAATAAAGTTCGGTGGGCTGGATCCATAGTAGTTTCCCAGAGTTGTTCGGGATTCATCTCACCCAGCCCCTTGTAACGTTGCAGGCTAACCTTATCAGCCGAAACACCTAACTCCTTGAGAACACGCTCTTTGTCAGCATCGCTATAGGCGTAGCGCACTTGATTTTTATAAGCGATCCGGTAAAGGGGCGGTTGCGCAATGAACAGGTGCCCTTCTTCGATGAGCGGTAACATATAGCGGAAGAAGAAAGTTAACAATAGCGTTCGGATATGGCTGCCGTCCACATCAGCATCCGTCATCTGGATGATCTTGCCGTAGCGCAAGCCAGAAATATCAAAACTTTCACCTACGCTGGTGCCTAAAGCAGAGATCAGGGCTTTTACCTCATTATTGGCCAGGATTTTATCCAGGCGCGCCCGTTCCGTATTCAGGATTTTGCCTCGTAATGGCAGGACGGCCTGAAAATGGCGATCACGGCCTTGTTTGGCGCTCCCACCAGCCGAATCACCCTCAACGAGATACAACTCAGTTTTGAGCGGGTCACGTTCGGAGCAGTCTGCCAACTTTCCGGGTAAAGTCAGGCTTTCCAGGGCCGATTTTCGGATAACCAGGTCGCGTGCTTTGCGAGCGGCATCGCGCGCTCGGGCGGAGGTCAGACATTTAGAGACGATGGCTTTTGCCGCGGCCGGATTTTCTTCCAGGAAGGTGCTAAACGCCTCGCCTATTATTTGCTGGGACAGGGTTTGCACTTCCGGATTCATCAGCTTGACTTTGGTCTGGCTTTCAAATTGAGGATCCGGATGTTTGACGCTGATGATGCCCGTCAGGCCCTCGCGGGTATCGTCGCCACTGAAGTTCGGATCCGCATCTTTGAGCAAACCACTACGGCGAGCGTAATCATTGATTGTCCGAGTGAGCGCCGCGCGTAAGCCAGTCAGGTGCGTCCCCCCATCGATGGTGTTAATCGTGTTAGCAAAGGCGTAGACTGACTCAGCATAGGCATCGGTATATTGGATCGCTGCGTCAATGGTTATCCCGTCAACCTCTTTCTCAATATGAACAACTGGATGAAGAACATCGCGATTACGATTTAGATAGCGCACAAACGAAGTGATACCGCCTTCAAAATAAAAAGTCATCTCCCGGTTGATTCGTTCATCCAACAGGTAAATCGTGACGCCGCGTGTGACGAATGACATTTCGCGGAAGCGTTGCACCAGCGTATCAAATCGAAAATCGAGGTCGCCTTTAAATATTTGCGGGTCAAACTTAAAAATTGTACTGGTTCCGGTTTCTTTCGGGTCGATTTTTCCGATCACTTTCACCGGCGCCACCGGGTAACCCCGCTCATAGCGTTGGAAGTGAATCGCACCGCCACGCTTGACGCGCACCTCGCACCATTCGGAGAGCGCATTAACCGCTGACACGCCTACGCCATGCAATCCGCCGGATACTTTGTATCCGCCCCCGCCAAATTTACCTCCCGCGTGCAAAATGGTCATGACGACTTCAAGGGCCGATTTTTTCATTTGGGGGTGGATATCTACGGGAATACCGCGACCATTATCGGTTACCGTGACGCTGCTGTCTGGATGAATTATGATTTCAATGCGATTACAGGCGCCTGCTAACGCCTCATCAATTGAATTGTCAACAACTTCATAAACCAGGTGGTGCAATGCTTTTTGATCGGTACCCCCCACGTACATGCCTGGGCGCCGGCGAACTGCTTCCAGTCCTTCCAGCACCTGGATATCTTTGGCGTCATAAGTCAACGTGGTTTCTTTATTCACGCACTCCTCCAAAAATCAAAGCATTTATACCGAACATTAAAATATCTAGAAGATTTTACCACAGGGGAGGGAATGGGTCATATTTTGAATAAAAGTTGGTCGATTTTTCTATTGACAAACCGGCGTTGAACGAATATGATATGCGGCAATCTTTTGACCGCCTGATGAAACCTGGCTTAATTAGTGAAACTGTGTTTTAATTAACCAGTTAATCCGGATTGATTCGGATCTGGGGTGGGTGGTCTGGAATTCGCTGATTGTCTCCAAGATCACCCATCATTTTTTTTTCGTGAAGAGGCTGACCTGCGAACGGAGAACGCAGTGTTAGTGTAAAACCAATCTATTCTATTTTCGGAGGAAGAAGATGAAACTATATAAATTGTTTGCTTTCGTGCTTGTTGTAGCAATGTTGCTGGCGAGTTGCGGTACGGCTGCCACGCCAACCGCACAGCCCACTGCAACTACCAAGGTTGAGCCAACCATAGCTGCTGCCCCGATAAAGATTGCTATTTTGGCGCCGATGAGTGGGCAGGTAGCGACTTACGGCGCTTCGACTAAGAATGGCGCAGTGATGGCGATCGAGGAATGGAATGCCAAGGGTGGTGCGGCAGGTTTAAAAATTGAATATGTTGTCGAGGATAGCCAATGTTCAGCCGACCCCGCCGTGAACGCGGCAAATAAAGTGATTGACCAAGACAAGGTCCACTACATCATCGGAGAGGTGTGCTCGGGTGCTTCCATCCCAGTTTCTTTGATCGCCAATGAAAAGGGTGTGGTGCAGATCAGCCCGACCTCAACGAATCCCAGCGTGACTGTCAATGAAGATGGTTCGGTTAAGCCATATATCTTCCGGGCTTGCTTCACAGACGCTTACCAGGGCGCGGTAGAGGCGAAGTTTGCCCTCGAAACTCTGAAGGCAAAAACCGCTTTCGTTATATTCGACCAGGGGAATGACTACACGGTCGGTCTGGCGAAATTCTTTGAAGAGGCCTTTATAGCTGGTGGTGGGCAGGTTGTAGGTAAGGAAACTTATACCAAGGATGACACCAACTTTTCTGCTATCTTGACCAAGGTAGCGGCTGCCAATCCCGATATCCTGCTGGTTCCTGATTACTACCCGATTGTGAACCTGGTTGGTAAGCAGGCCAAGGAAATGGGTGTAACTGCCACTATGCTCGGTGGCGATGGTTGGGATTCGTCCGACCTTGATATTAAAGCAGCAGCAGGTGGCTATTTCACCAATCACTATGCTCCGGACGAGCCGCGCCAGATCGTGCAAGATTTTGTCAAAAACTATAAGGCGAAGTATAACGCCACGCCTGACGCACTCGCTGCATTAGCCTATGACGCCACGAATATGTTACTCCAGGCAATCCAGAACACTGGCGTTGATGATCCCGCCAAGGTTAAGGACGCTATTGCTAATGGAACGTTTGAGAGCGTTTCAGGTACAATCAAGCTGGATAAGAATCACGATCCCATCAAGACGGTAACCATCCTGCAGGTTAAAGAGGATGGCGTCCATTTCTTGACTCAGGTCAAGTAAAAGACGATCTGTCTGACAAGGTTCGCAAGACGATTCAGTTTTAACTGATCTCAAAATATTTCCTCCTTCCCCCAGATGATGGTTGCGCGAATAGTAGTTCACCAGCTATCTGAAAGGGGGAGGAGGAAGAGCTTGATTACATTCCCAAACAATACTATTCTCAAATGATTTATATAGCTTCAGGTGAGCCATGAAGCCAGATGTGACTGAAATGTCTATATCTTCTTTCGCTAGACATGTGATTCGGAAGGGCTGGCTGGGGAGAGTATTTTTGTTATTGATTGCCATATTGGTGATCATCCGCCTGGCATTTGCCTTAAAAGAAAGCCCGATCCTGTTTACGCAGCAAATCATCAATGGCCTGCAATTGGGTTTTGTATATGCCCTCATTGCACTCGGTTACACCATGGTCTATGGCATTGTGCGGTTGATTAACTTCGCCCATGGTGATGTGTTTATGGTAGGTGCTTTTGTCAGCTATTTTTCTATCTCTCGTTTCCAAATCCACTTGTGGCTGGCAAAAATAGCACCCGGTTTACCGATGGCCGCTTCTGTTGGGATTGGATCTTTATCGGTGGTAATCGTAGCCATGATCACATGTGCTATCCTGGCTTTTACCATCGAACGGATCGCTTATAAACCATTGCGCGAGGCGCCTCGCATCTCTGCCCTGATTACCGCCATTGGGGTATCTTTCTTCCTGGAGTATTTTGGCGCTCTACAATTTGTATTCACCTCCAACTTCGTCAAGTACGATCGCCCGTTTGATGTGACCACCTGGATGATTAATAGAAATGGTATTCAAACATTAGAGAGTGGGCAAAAATTAATCCAGGGAAGTTTGGTTTTTTCAAATATTAGCTTGATTATTATTGTTACCTCGATTGTCCTGGTTTTATTATTGAATTATATAGTGCGCAATACAACCATCGGTAAAGCCATGCGGGCGACAGCTTATGATAAACCTACCGCCAGACTGATGGGAATAAATGTAGATGGAATCATTTCAGTAACCTTTGCCATCGGGGCAGCCCTGGCTGGCGCAGCCGGTATGTTATATGCCATCGCTTTTCCCCAGGTACAATTTGCAATGGGAATTATCCCGGGTTTGAAGGCGTTCGTGGCAGCTGTGTTAGGGGGCATTGGAAGCCTCCCCGGCGCGTTAGTGGGGGCGCTGATCATGGGGCAGGCCGAAACACTTAGCGCGGCTTATATCTCAACTCCCATGCGCGATGCAATCGCCTTCTCTATTTTAATCATTGTGCTCTTGGTGCGCCCCACGGGCATCTTCGGCGAACCGAGCCGGGAGAAAGCGTAGAACCACGATGAAACGTACCACCATATTCTTTTTTGGGGGGGCATTTCTCATTTTCATCGTTATCCAGTTGATGATCAGCAATGGCGCCCTGAATGATTTTTGGAACACAATTATCCGGATTGGCGCGGTAATGGCAATCGTCACCCTGGGTTTAAACCTGATTTATGGGTTTAATGGACAGTTCTCCTTAGGGCAGTGGGGTTTTTACGCCATTGGCGCTTACACCGCAGCCGATGTCACTTATCGTTGGGTTAACCACCACAATACTTTGGGGTTGGTTGTTCTTCTCCTGGCTGGCGTACTTTCTGGCGCCGGTATCTTACTCCTGCGCAAGTTACTCAGCCGGTTACGTGACTTGGACGCGTTATCTGCTTTTACAATGTACCTGGTGGCAGTGATTGTCCTGGTCATTTTTTCTGGTTATATTGGAAAAGTCATCGAACCGGCTGTAACCGTACTATTTAAAGCCCTCCCACCCTCGATCAGCTTGCAGATCATCTATTTCCTGGCAGTTATTATTGGCGGTATGCTGGCAGCCGAGGTCAGCTTCCTTTTCGGTTTGCCTGTCTTGACTCTGGGATCGGATTATTTCGGTATTGCCACCTTGGGGTTTACCGTGATCGTTAAGGTACTCTTAGACAACTCCGACACGATGTTTGGCTTGGCGGAAATGAAAGGCGCTCGGGGGATGATCGGTATTCCAAAAATAACAACCTGGTTTTGGGTTTTCATTTTCCTGCTGGCGGTTGTGCTGATCACGCGTAATTTATTACACTCCAGTTATGGACGAGCCATCATCTCAGTTCGTGAGGATGAAATCGCCGCGAAAGCCATGGGTATCGATGTAGCCAATCAGAAAATTATGACTTTTGTATTGGGCAGCATGTTCGCTGGCCTGGCGGGTGGTTTATATGCCCACATTAATGGTTTTTTATCACCAGCCAATTTTAACTTTATCCGCTCCTTCGACCCATTGATTATCCTGGTTTTTGGTGGGTTGGGTAGTTTGACTGGTACCCTGGCGGCATCCTTTACTTGGGGCCTGGGTTTAGAGGGTGTATTGCGTCTAGTATTGCCTCCTGACTTTGTAAATTGGCGGTTTGTCGTTTATCCAATTTTGTTAATCTTACTGATGCTGTTAAAACCAAAAGGATTATTCGGCGATTATGAAATACCTTTCTTACGCCAGATAATGCCGCCTTTAAAATCTAAAATAACCGCACATTCCGATCTGAACCCACTCGATGAGTCTGGACAACGCCCATTTTCGCCATTGAATGGCGTAAATCCTGCCGAGGAGGTGAATCAATGATCGATCTGATCTCTCCGGTCGCGCCATCTCCACCACTACTAGAAGCCAAAAGTTTGGTAAAAAATTTTGGTGGCCTCCGGGCAGTTAATGATTTTGATATTTCCTTAATTTCTCACAATCTGCAAGGTTTGATCGGCCCGAATGGCGCTGGCAAGACCACAGTGTTTAACATGTTGACCGGTATTTATGGTCCATCTACTGGAGAAGTGTGGTTTGAGGGGAATAATATTACCGGGATGCCCCCTCATGAAATCAACCAGATGGGCATCGCGCGTACTTTTCAGAATATCCGCTTGTTTCCCAACCTGACGGTTCTGGATAATGTACGCATCGCTTACCATACTCACGCGGGCTATAGCCAGGCGGATGCATTCCTCCATAACCGTCGCTATCAGCAGAAAGAGCAGGAATTAACTGAGCGGACACAAGAATTTCTTGCGGTCTTCAACCTGCAAGATCGCCAAGAGTGGACTGCCAAGAACTTGCCTTACGGCGAGCAGCGTCGCCTGGAGATCGCCCGTGCCCTGGCCTCCGAACCACAGTTACTGCTGCTTGACGAGCCAGCCGCGGGGATGAACCCTGCTGAAACAATGGCTTTGATGGACCTGATCCATTTCATTCGTGAACGCTTCAACCTGACCATCCTGCTCATCGAACACCAGATGCGGGTGGTGATGGGGATTTGTGAATGGATCACGGTTATGGATTTCGGCGAGGTGATTGCCCGCGGCACAGCGCAGGAAATTCAAGCCAATCCAAGAGTCATCGAAGCTTACCTCGGTCCGGGTGCAAGTGCACTCTCAGAGAAGTTCCGCCGGAAGAGGATCCAATGACGGCTAATCGCTTGCTCGAAGTTGAAAACCTGAATGTTTACTACGGTGCGATCCATGCCCTGAAAGGAATTAACTTTCATTTAGATAATGGCGAGATAGTTACTTTAATCGGTGCCAATGGCGCTGGGAAGAGCACCACACTCAACACCATCTCGGGTTTGTTGAGGGCGCGTCAGGGGCATATTGTATATAAGGGTGAGGATCTCACTCAACTACCGTCTGATCAAATCGTGAGATATGGCATTGTCCAGGTGCCAGAAGGGCGCAAGATCTTTGCCACCCTGACCGTTCTGGAAAATCTGGAAATGGGGGCTTTCACTCAGACGGATCCACAACAGATGCAGGCAGACATGCAGAATGTCTTCCAGCGCTTTCCTCGCCTGAGTGAGCGGCGCAGTCAATTGGGCGGCACCCTTTCGGGGGGCGAGCAGCAAATGTTAGCCATTGCGCGCGGTTTGATGGCACATCCTACGCTCCTACTTCTCGATGAACCCTCCATGGGTCTCTCACCATTGTTGGTGGAGCAAATTTTTAATATCATCCGTGATATTAATAGCCTGGGTACCAGTATCCTGCTCGTGGAACAAAACGCACAGATGGCGCTTTCAATTGCTGATCGAGGCTATGTTCTTGAAACCGGCAATGTTGTGTTGGAAGGAGAAGCCCAGGAACTCCTGCACGACCCGGTGGTAGTAGATGCCTACCTGGGTGGTCTGGGCGGTGAGTGAGCGATCGGGTTGACATTTTCAGAAGCGCTGAATAGGTGATCCTATGAGTTTACTTAACCGGATCTTAATATTTTTTATATTGCCAATTATTGCGATCCTGTGTTACCCACCCCAAATCCTGGCAGGGGGGTTGCCGGTGATTGGGGTTGCCGTTTTAATCTTCCTGTTGTTAGGTTGGCTGTTATTGTCGGGTTACTCGACTGTGTTAACCCTGAGCATTTTCATGCAGGGGATGAATGTCATTGTCCGGATAATGATGGTTTTTTCGAATGCTGTCCGGAATGGATCGTTTGACCTTCCTTTCGTTGGTTTCAACTTGATTGGTATATTTCTTTCTCTATATTTGCTCTTACGCATGGATCGGGTGGATGTGCGTACCATGATGGTTACCTGATCCCCCAGTTTTCTTAGGGTTATGGGATGGCGTTTACAAAACGTGAAACGAGACGCAGCCGTTTCACGTTTTACGTTTAATTGCCTGACCGGCGTATGGTAAGATTGCCTAAAGTTTACTCATGGAGCGCACATGCCTTCGGCTGAAATAATTACGATTGGAACAGAAATTTTATTGGGTGATATCCTCGATACCAACGCCCAGTATATTGCCCGTAGTTTACGGAATGTGGGGGTAGATTTATTTCGAAAAACTACAGTTGGCGACAACATCCAACGCATCGCGCGCATTGTTCAGGAATCATTGAGCCGGTGTGATATTGTTATCACAACTGGCGGATTAGGACCGACAGTGGATGATCCGACGCGGGAAGCGGTGGCGCTGGCATTGGGGGTGGATACGGAATACCGCGGTGAATTATGGGATCAGATTGTGGCTCGCTTCCAGCGTTATCGCCGGCCGCCCACTGACAATAATCGTCGCCAGGCTTATGTCCCCCAGGGCGCAATTGCAGTGGAGAATCCGGTCGGAACTGCCCCCGCGTTTATCGTGGAGATCGAGAAAAAATCGATTATTTGCCTGCCGGGTGTGCCGCGTGAAATGGAATATCTCTGGATGCATCGAGCGATCCCGTATCTTCGCCAACGGTATGGATTGACGGGGATCATCAAAACCCGGCTTCTCCATACGGCTGGCGTGGGCGAGTCGGTGATTGATGACCGCATTGGCGACCTGGAGCGATTGAGCAACCCCACGGTTGGGTTGGCGGCTCATTCTGGTCAGGTGGATGTCCGGATTGCTGTTAAAGCTGGTTCAGAAGCAGAGGCGGACACCTTAATTGCCCCAATCGAAACCGAATTGAGAGAGCGGTTGGGGAAGTGGATTTATGGAGTTGACCAGGAAACCCTGGAAGAAGTTGCGTTGCGCGCTCTGGATAAGCAAGGTTGGGGCATGGCAGTAATCGAGGCAGGGTTAGGTGGTGAACTGATTCGCCGGTTGACTTCGGCCCGATCGGGTTTCAAAGGGGGGAAAATTTTGGCGAATTTGCCCTCTCAGGATGAGTTGGCAGCACAGTTAGTGGAATTTCAGCAGCAATGTCAGGCTGAAGTTGGTCTGGGAGTGGCAATTTATCCGGGAGCTGAGCGACAGGAGGTATTTATAGAGATCATCACGCCAACCGGATCGCAGCAACATCGCCGCCCTTACGGTGGCATGCCTGATTATGCCGCACGTTGGGCGTCGAATCATTGCCTGGATATCTTACGGAATTTATCATCTGATCAGAAAGGGTGAACCGTGACTCAGCCTTGCGACCTTCTGCTAACCAATGCTCTTGTCCTGACGATGGACGAGAATATGTCCATTTACGAACCGGGCGCTGTGGCAGTTCTGGGGGACACAATCCAGGCGGTGGGTAGCGACTCGGATCTACGCCAGTCCTTCTCCGCCCAAGAAACGCGGGACTGCAGAGGCAAGCTGCTCATGCCTGGCTTGATTAATACCCATACCCACGCGCCGATGACCTTGCTGCGGGGTCTGGCGGACGATTTACGCCTGGATGTGTGGTTGTTAGGATATATGATGCCGGTCGAACGCGAATTTGTCTCGCCGGATTTTGTCCGTTTAGGTACCCAGATAGCCTGTGTTGAAATGATCCGCAGCGGAGTGACCTGTTTCGCGGATATGTACTATTTTGAAGACGCTATCGCCCAAACCACAGCAGAAATTGGTATGCGCGCTCTTTGTTCGCAAACCGTGATGAAATATCCTACGCCTGACGCTCAATCCTACGAAGAATCGATGGCGGCTGCGCGCACTTTCATTCAGAAATGGAGGGGTCATCCCCTCATCCTGCCTTCGGTTGGCCCGCATGCTCCCTATACTTGTACACCCGATATTCTGCGCGCTACTATTGACCTGGCGATTGAATTCGATGTACCGCTCCATATTCATATTGCTGAAACTGTCCTGGAAGTAGAAAATGCCCGGGTGGAGTTTGGATCATCTGTCGTACCCTATGTACAACGGTTAAATTTATTTGATGCGAAAGTACTGGCGGCGCATTGTGTTCATGTAGATGAGAGTGAGATCGCGACTCTCCGCCATTACCGGGTCGGAGTAGCCCACAATCCGTCCTCAAATCTCAAGTTGGCTTCTGGATTTGCGCCTGTACAGAAGATGTTGGATGCTGGTTTGAATGTCGGCATTGGCACCGACGGACCAGCCTCGAATAATGACCTGGATTTGTTCGAAGAGATCCGCCTGGCGGCATTTGTCGCCAAGAGTGTCACGGGTGATCCAACCACGCTTCCTGCGTACATGGCTCTGACGATGGCTACCCGCCTGGGAGCGCAGGCTTTATACATGGGGCATCTGATCGGCTCACTCCAACCGGGCAAGCGTGCTGACTTGATCCTGGTGGACCTGGATAACTTATATAATAGCCCGCGCTTCCGCCGCGATCCTCACGGCATCTATGCCCAACTGGTTTATGCTGGTAAAGCCCGCGATGTGAGTGATGTCATGGTTAACGGACGCTGGCTGATGCGTGACCGAGGCTTGACGACATTGAATGAACAGGAGCTGTTTACTCAAGCGGAAGACTATGGACGTCGCATCGACGCTTTTTTGATCAAACGGGAAAAGTCCGTCTTGTCCAAGTTGATTGCAATTGGTGGTGCTTCCGAAGTCGAAAGCTTTGAAGTCCAGGTGAAAGTCAGGATTCCAGATCCAACACAAATTATCGAAGCCTTGGATAAATCCGGAATTGAATTATTACATCGGCGGCATTATCACGAATTCGACACTTATTTCCTGTTTAGCGAGGCCTCACAAGGAACGCTGCGTTATCGAGAAGACGAATTTGTCAGCGATGCGGGTCAGGTAATGAATGCACGCTATCGACTTACTTTAATTGGTCTGGCGCGCGAAGGTCAGTTTCCCAGTGATGTGCTACTCTCGCGTAGCCGTTATCTGGCGCCAGCCACTCACAGTCTGCGTTTTTACCGCGAATATTTCAAGCCGAATCAGGAAGTTTATGTTGAAAAAGATCGCCAGCGCTGGCGTGTGCTTTTCCAGGGCACCGAATTCTATATTAACCTGGACCATGTGACAGTACCAGATTTGGGATACTTCCTGGAGATCAAGAGCCGTACCTGGAGCCGTCTGGATGCAGAACACAAGGCCAGCGTGACGGCGAAGTTACTTGAGTTCCTGGACGCCTCCTTAGCGGAGACTGTGGATCAGGATTATGTGGAGTTGGCCAAGCCCCAATAAGCTACCCGGCAGGTTTACCCAACAAGGAGGCCAACTTGGTCAGTTGAGTCGTGTGGATTAATGCAATCACCTCATCAACTGCCTGGAGTTGAGTGTCACCATGCGGGATTATCATCCGTCCTTTCCGTAAAATAGCCACTAAAGAACAATCGGGCGGAAACAGCACTTCACGGATGGCTTTTCCGACGACGACTGCTTCGGGATGTACCTTTTCCTCGATCACAGAATATTCGCCCTTGCGTAGCTTCAGTAAAGTCATCATATCGCCCAACGACATTTCTTCAGTGATCAACCTCGACATGATTTCTGCCTGGTTTAAAGCGACATCTACTCCCATTTCTGGCGTAAACAACCAGGCGTTCTTCGGATTGTTGACCCGCGCAATCGTACGCGCTACATTGAATTCAAAGCGCGCCAGCGTGGTTATGACAAGATTGGCTTCATCCTCATCGGTCACAGCCGCCAGTACGTTCGCTTCACCAATTCCGGCTTTTTCTAAAGCAGTTGGCGAGCTGCCATCCCCTACAACTAATACATCATTAGGCAGCTCCTGTCTCAAACGTTCCAGGATATGTGGGCGGTTTTCGACTACTTTAATGCGATGACCGGCGGCAATCAGGCTGACTGCCAGGTGCGCCCCTGTCCGTCCTCCACCAACGATAATCACAAACATGGCTAGCCTCCTTCTCCAAGACCAATCATGGCGCGAAACCGATCCATGGCAGCCGAAAGAACCACACAGTGGATAACATCCCGCCTTTGAAATTCCGTCCCAAGGATTGGAATGAAGGCTTGATTTTTTCGGCCAATCGCGATGACGTTAATTTCCCCCTGGACGTTCAGGTTTTTCACCATTTTTCCGACCAACTGCAGCGGGACTTCGAAGGTGAGTAAATTAACCTCTCCACTGCCGAAAGTCATGCGCGGATCGAGTTCCGAATGCGTAAGTAGTTCTCGGATGCGCTCCGCCCCCCAGGTGGTTGATGACATGGTTAATAACCCTAACCGTTGATAAATTTCAGCCCGGCGTGGATCATAAAGGCGAGCAACAACGATTGGTACTGAGAAAATGTTGCGAGCAATGCGGGCGGACAAAATGTTAGCATTGTCTGATGAACTGGTGGCAGCAAAAGCATCCGCAGTTTCAATCCCGGCTTCTATTAAAATATCTCGGTCGAAGCCTACACCTTTCACCCTACGACCTTTAAAATCGGAGCCCAGGCGAGCCAATGCGCTGGCATCATAATCAATGACAGTGATTTCATGACCATCGTCAACCAAAAGCCGGCTTAGTTGTTCGCCCACCCGACCGCAACCCATGATAATTACTTTCATAAGAGTACCTCCTTAATAATCCATGGTTCCGTTGTACATAAGCACACTACATTTTAGATGATTTGCTCATCGAAGAACGGCGGAAAACGACCTTTCTGAGCCAATCCAATGAATATAAAACCAATCCATAGAAAGCGAGTAATCCCCAATAAACCGGGGGCATGTGAAGGTGGCCAAACCAATCTGCTAATGGTTTAAAATAAATTAAGAGCAGGATCATCAGGATTTCGAGACCAACACTTAACCATAAGAATCGATTGCTGAGCCAACCCAGCGATCGCCCACGGTTCACCTCTGTCCGGCAGGCAAAAGCATTGCCTACCTGGGCCATAACTACGCCAGAAAAATAAACGGTCATAGCCAGTTGGTTAAGCTGGTTAACGGAGAGCTGGGATACCTCCAGACCGAGGTGGGTCAGGAAAGGAAAGGTTGGCGAGAGCAGGGGCAACAAGGTGTTCATATGGCGAACCAGATAGAATCCGCCAAAACATAGCAAGGCTTCGATCAGACCTAACCAGAGGAAAGCGCGGCGTAATAAACTGCGGTCTAATAAGGGCTGCTGCCGGCGCCGGGGTGGATGGTTCATCACATCAGGTTCTGGATTTTCTGTGCTTAAGGCCAGGGCGGGGAGTAAATCAGTTCCCAGGTCGATCGCTAATATTTGTTGGACATTTAACGCCAAAGGTAATTTCAAAAGACCAGTTAAGAGGAAAGGTAAAATTTCGGGTACATTGGATGAGAAAATATAGGTGACAAATTTGCGTATATTATCAAAAACGGCTCGTCCTTCCTCGATTGCTTTAGGAATTGCGCCGAAATTATCATTGGTGATGACGATATCGGCGGCCTCTTTCGCTACATCTGTGCCTACCAACCCCATGGCAACGCCTACATCCGCTTTGCGTAAAGCCGGTGCGTCGTTTACGCCATCGCCAGTAACCGCCACAACTTCACCGATTTCCTGGAAGGCTGCTACCAAACGCAGTTTGTGCTCAGGCGCCATTCGGGCATATATAACCTCCTTGTTGAGCAATTCGCGTAGCTGTACATCGTTTAATTCATCTAATTCGGCGCCCGTTTTGATGATCGGATGAGACTCGCTGAGCATTCCGACCCGGCGTGCGACTGACTCTGCCGTCAATCCATAATCACCCGTGATCATTACAATCCGGATGCCTGCCTGCCGGCAAATGCGGATAGCTTCGGTGACTTCTGGTCGCGGTGGATCCATCATTGCCATCAAGCCTAAAAAAGTCAGGTCTCGCTCAATCCTTTCCACACTGTATGAACGACCGACCAGAGCGCCAGGACTTCCCGAGGGGGGGGTAAGGTCTCGACGCGCCAGCGCAAGAACACGCAGTGCATTTTGGGCATATTCGTCATTTACTGCCATTATTTCTTCCCGCAACTTATTGTTTAATAATAGCCGTTTACCTTCAATTAGAATATGTGTGCAAAGTTGGAGAACCTCGCGGGGCGCGCCTTTGACATACGCTACCCGCTGGTCATCCTGGAGCCAGTATTGGTTATCGGATTTTTCAGTGACATCGGTTGTGCGTAATGTATCGCCGGGGTGTTCGTGAAGGATGGCATGAATGGTGGTCATTCGTTTACGGCGGGCATCGAAGGGCAATTCATGCAGCCGGGGGTAGGTCAGAGTTAAATGTTTTTCTTCTAATCCACCTTTCATTGCAGCCACGCGTAACGCCGCTTCAGTTTGGTCTCCCAGGCTACTCCATTGGTGGTGGCCAGGGGTTGGGGGATTCAGACGCGAGTTGTTGCATAACATTGCTGCGGTTAAGAGCTCCTTTAAATCGCCAGCAACCGTCGTTATTGACGGATCGGGCTCGAAGGAACCGTGGGGTTCATAACCAATCCCCGAGACAGAAAATTTTTCCCCTGCAACCCAAACTTCACGGACTGTCATTTGATTCTGGGTTAATGTACCGCTTTTATCTGTACAAATGATAGAAACTTTACCAAGCGTCTCAACGATAGAAAGTTTCTTCACCAACACTCCATGGCGCGCCAGGCGTTGACCGGCCATAGCCAATGACAACGTAATGGTTGCTGGTAGTCCTTCGGGAACTGCTGCCACCAGAATACCCAAAGCAAAGAGGAAAGCTTTGGTTTTACCAAATCCTACCGTCGGATCAAAAGCCCCAACTGCAAAAACGATTGCTCCCAGGCCCAAGGCAACCATAACGATCCGGCGAGTAAGAAGAAGTAACTCTTTCTGCAAAGGGCTGGGTTCTTCCTTTACAGCCTGGGTCAAACGGGCAATCCGCCCAAATTGAGTAATCATCCCGGTGGAGTAGACTACCGCACGCCCAGTTCCTGATACAACCGAAGTACCCGCAAAGATTAAATTTGGACGTTCCAACTCGCTGATACCTTCCAGGAAGGAAGCATCCGCAGTTTTTCGGGCTGGAACAGCCTCACCAGTCAAAGTGGCATTGTTGGTACGCAACCCGTATTCTTCGACAACGCGTGCATCCGCGGGAATATTATCACCCTCAGCCAGGACCAAGATATCGCCCGGCACGACCTGGCTGGCACGAATATGTGTTTCAACCCCATTGCGTTGCACGCGGGCATGTGCGGGTAACAACCTGCGTAGCGCGGTCATCGCCTGTTCGGTGCGGTATTCGCGCCAGAAGGAAAAAATTGCATTGACTAGGACTAATACCCAGATCGCCATAGCCAGGACCGGCTCGCGCACAATCAATGCTAAAATGCCTGCTCCCCAAAGCAGCAGGGCCATCGGATGGGAGGTATGGAGAATAAATTTCCGCCAATGAGGGATGGGGGTAGGTTCAGCCAGGAGATTTAGACCGTAAAGCTGCTGGCGTGCTTCAGCCTCTTCCTCTGGAAGACCCTGTGGGGAGGTATCCAGCGCCTGGTAAACCTCCGCGACGCGCAGGCTATAGATGGGGTTTGATTCCATCATCGGTTACTTGGAGAATGTCACTCTCGGTTGATACTTACTATCACATAACGCGCAGTCGGATCACTCCTCATCGGGTGCAGCAGTCTCTTTTGGTTTGCCACCCAATTGGGGCTCTGGAGGTGGACTTGTGAGCGGTGCCAGAGGGGTGGAAGGTTGGGTTGTCTTTTCTCCAGGTTCTATGTAACTTCCGACGATCCCCGGTGGTTCAAAACGCATCGGTCTTCGTACACCAAAAAGCTCCCAAAAACGTGCAATCCCGACGAGTAGTTTGTACCGATATTGTTGGGTCTGAATGGATTGCCATTCAACGATATCTCCCATTGGTCCTTGCACGCGCGATTTCTCTCGGATGATGCGATGGATTTGTTCCTGGGTGCGATATCCGGCGGGTGAAATTAAGATTGCATGCGCAGTTATCACCAGGACACTCAGTGTTATCAGCACTACCCAGCCACCTTCTTGCCATTTGCCGATAATTTGACCCATGAAAATGAAACCAGCCAACAGTGCTGCAAACCCGGCGACTCGACTGCCCCAAACTCGTGTATTCCCCGTAGTATTTTTCAGAATATGCTGCCGGATTGCCAGTCCCATTGCCATAATAGGCAAAAAGACGCCAACGCCATAATAAGGAACGGCTAAGGATGTTTTTCCTCTGACCAGGAATTGGATCAGGATGGCTGCAATAAGGGCTGCAGTCACCGGGCGGGTGAAGGTCCCTTTTGGATTCCGATAAACCACAATCTCAGGAATTTCTCCGATGGCCACGTTTCTCCAGGCCATGGATTGTAAATCTTGATATGCAGTCATTGAGGCTGCTGCCAGTAACGCGACTGCCAGGATTTGATAAACCCAAAACAAGATATTACCAGCGGAAATCTGGCTAAAACCAATCCACGCTAGATTACCTACCAAGGTACGTCCTTGGACTCCATCGAATGCGCCAAAATGAATGGCAAAACCGGCTAAAATGGTTGTGGTTAGCCCTCCATAGAATAAGAAGGTGGTTTGGACGAATCGCCCAATGCCTGATTTCCCGCTATAAAAACTCCATAATTTCTTTAATTTCGGAAGGTGGTTTTTCCCCCATTTTACAAAACCTGCATCCTCATCATATACAAATTGAATACCATTTGACATTGCCTCTAACCCACTTAAAGCCACCAGACCTTTCATCGAGGCAGTCAAAATATGGTACATTGCTTCCCAAAGTGAAGTCGATTGGGTCTCTACTATATTAGGAAGAGGTGGTACTCCACGTGTATAGGCAACCAGGAGGCAGATAAACATGGTAATGGTGAGCATGATAAAAATGCCCAACATTGTAAATACGATTTGAGCTGATTCGCCTCTACCGCGGATAGTCAGGTACCATGTAGAGAGCGCCAGGATAGTCCCAATTGCAAAGTGCCAGAACCAGGCGATGTTATACTGGCCTAAAATAGACAGGAGTTGATCCACACCTGAAAGAGTCGAGACGACGATTGTAAAGATGTAATCCTGAATCAGAACGACGGCAACAACCAGGGACAAAGATGGACCCAGGTAGCGCATGGAGGCTGTAAATGACCCACCGCCTTCATTGAATATACCCAATGAATACATATATAGAGCACCGAAAACAACATTGGCTAATGCAATGAAAATAACGGCGATCCAGGCATATCTTTGTAAGTTATAAGGGTGTAACGCACTAAATAATTCGCCGGAGGCATAAAAGAATGAGGTGAAGTAATCAACGCCGAAGAGGGCGACAGCTGCCAACAAGCCAATCTGGCCGGCGCCATGGATTTTTGCATCTTCCTGACGCTCGCGCGGCGCGGCTTTGTAAGCCAGAAAAACAATGACTACCAGGAGGCCGATAGTGAATAGCATATATTTTTATTTAGGTTGCGGGTTAGTCTTGGAATGCGAGTTCCAAGGTTTTTAGCTCTGCCAACAAGTGCTTGCGTGTTGACGGATCCAAGCGGGTATCCTGGGCGACTTTCACCTCTTCCATCCGGCAAGCCCGCACGACAAAGGCAGGTATAAACATGATCCGACCAGCTGGAATCACCTCAAAGTAGTAGGTTTTCATCTGTAACACCTGGTCGTCAAAGTAGGGCAGGCTGAGGCTTAACCCGCGGTTTAAATCACGGGAGGCAGCACGGTGTTTTATGGTACGGATAATTTCCTTCGTTTCGTAACGCGCCAAAGCCCGACCCTGGTTAATTAATTGGCCTAGCATTCCATATCGTTTCTGCTGGTAATGATCATCAGCTACCATGTAAGTTGCCAGGCCGACTGCGGCATGTAAAATTTCAATATATCGCTGCATCGAGGATAGATGAGCTTCTGCCTCATTGACGGAGTTGACCAGGAGCTTGTCCTTATCATCAAAAGCAACCCATTGTGGCAGGTAAAATCGGCGTGCTGCGGGGACATAAGGGACTAGTAATTCGCCCCGACCTTGGTCGCCTTGGTCTTCTTCAACAATGGCGTCGGTTGCAGCGGTGATGGCGGATTCAGGTTCATATGCGTTGATCACTGGGATAGTGGGTATCTCTTCTCCTTCAGCGGCCGTATAATTTACTGAGCGTCCCGCTGGCAACATGTTGTAGACCATATGACGTGCTGTTGTATACCGGATCAGGCCCACACTCGTCGCTACTGCCCGGTTATTCGATTGATCCAGTTCTGCCAGGCGTTGCCGTAATGCCATCCGTACATCTGTGCGGGTCAGGCGATCTATCAGACCGCCAGCGATTTGTTCACGGAATTCCGAGGGTACCAATATTGATTTCGCGACGCCGGTGGTAGGAATCTCGCAGATCACCCGATCGGGCAACCTGAAGCGGACTTGAGGTAGGCGCTGCATAATCCCATCAGCAAGTTGGTTGGCTTGCATTTCGAGAAAACGCTGGATAATCGGAGGCTGTGCGTCTAAAAGGGCTTGCTGTTGTAGATATTCCTGACGTAACTGGCTCACCGGGCTATCATTTGTGCGCGGAGCAGAACTATTAGCCGTCTGAGAATTAGGTTCTGTCATTCTTCACCTCAAGGGATCGTTGTTTATAGCTGCTGTTTTATTTTACCTCAAGAGTGCCACTTACTGAGATATCCCCGATTAAATCGAAATAATTATGGGACATAGGAGGCGAAAATCACAGCGCAGGCAATAGCCGTGTCACGCAGGTAATACTCACAATTTAACACCCCGGGCGATTATTCAGATGTTTACCGGTGTGCTCCCCCATTTAGTTAACGAAGGTTTACTCGCGAAGAGTTACGCTTCTTTATCCGCCTGTTGCGTTTGCTGTGGCTGTCCGCCCAGACGTGGTTCGGTTTGCGGTTGGCTTTCTAGATATTGATCCAAGAAAGAGCGCGCCTCGGGATGATCAACATGGACCGCTTCATCATATTCACCCGCGGCAGCCGGAGCTTCATAACGCACTGGGCGGCGGATGCCGAATAGTTCGAAGAAATGGGAGATACCAGACAGTATCTTATACCGATATTCTTGCATGCGCAGTGATTGCCATTCGACAATCGATGCCATTGCGCCTTGTACGCGGGCTTTATCGCGTACGATGCGATGAATTTGCTTCGGTTCACGATAGCCAATGGGTGAGATCAAGAGCAAATGAGCAGTAATTACCAGAACACTGAAAGAGATTAATACTACCCAACCGCCTTCTGTCCATTTTCCGGCGATTTGCCCCACAAATACTACTGCTGCCAGGATAGCCGCCAATGTGGCCCCAAGGCTACCCCAGACGCGTTTTGGACCGGTAAATTTATGTAGAATATGCCGGCGGATGGCAAGTCCCATTACCATGATTGGCATAAACACACCTACTCCGTAGTAGGGCATCGCCAGGCTGGTTTGGCCGCGCACCAGTAACATTAGAAGTATAGAAACTACGAAGGCAGCAATAACTGACCGGCTGAAGGTACCATTCGGATTGCGATAGACAACAACCTCAGGAATTTCACCTATGGCGACATCTCGCCAGGCAGTTGCCTGAACATCCTGAAACGCAGTCATTGAAGCGGCCGCCAGTAAGATAACCGCCAGGATTTGATAAGCCCAGAATAATATAAATCCTCCAGTACCAAATTGGTTAAAACCAATCCACGCCAGGTTTCCCACCAATGATCGTCCCATGGTACCATCAAAAGCGTTGAACCGGATCGCAAAGGTTGCTAGCATCAAAGTGGTTAATCCACCGTAAAACAAAAATGAAGTCTGGACAACCCGACCAATACCTGACTTCCCTGAATAGAAGCTCCACAAACTATTCAGACGGGGAAGATGCTTCTTACCCCATTTCACCAGGCCAGCATCCTCATCTTTCACAAATTGGATACCGTTAGACATTGCCTCTAAACCACTCAAAGCTACCATACCTTTCATCGAGGCGGTGAGTAAATGGTATAGAGCCTGGGATAAGCTTGGAATTTGTATTGTCTCTTTTACATCAAAAGCTGGTACGCCTTTGGTTGTGGCAATGACTAATCCAATAACCATGGTGAGTGTCAGTATGAAAAAAACACCCAACATCGTAAAGACGAACTGGGCCGATTCGCCACGACCGCGGATCGTGATGTAACAGGCAATTGCAGAGAGAAATGCGCCTATCCCGAACCGTAAGATCCAAGTTAACCCATATGCGTTAATAATCGAGAGTAATTGGTCTACACCCGAAAGATTAGAAACGACGATCGTCAAGACATAATCTTGGATCAATACAACCGCTACGGTCAGACTCAGGCCAGGCCACAGGTAGCGCATCGAGGCTGTGTATGATCCACCCCCTTCATTGAATATGCCTAAAGAATACATATAAAGGGCGCCGAAAATAAAATTGGCCAATGCCACGACTCCAACGGCAATATATCCGTACCTTTGTAACCCGTAGGGGTGTAGTGAGTTCATTAACTCACCGGTGGCATAAAAGAATGAGGTGAAGTAATCTACTCCAAAGAGGGCAAGCGCGGCTAAAACACCGATCTGCCCGGCACCATGGATATGTGCATCATTTTGACGCTCTCGAGGTGCGATGCGGTATGCGAGGAAAGCGACAACGATCAGTAAACCGATCGAAAAAAGCATGCTATTCTCCTGTAGGATCATACAAACGGGCGATTTCATCCTGCTCTCGACGCCGATGCATAATCACGCGCCAGAGTACACGAGATAAAATCGCCTCTAAGAATCTGTGAAAACTATACTATTGTGGTATTTATAGTATCAAGGGGGAAAGTTAAATCAACACAAAAAAAACTGTAGGAATAATAAATAAATTATAAAAATGTTTTAGTCGTCAGTGATGAAGCGATAGCCGATGCCTGGCTCGTTCAGAATATACTGGGGTTGTTCTGGATCTACCTCGAGCTTCTTACGTAATTGACGGATATAAACTCGCAAGTATTCGACATGGTCGGCATCGGCTGGCCCCCAAACCTGACTCAGGATCATCTGATGCGTGAGCACACGACCAGCGTTGCCCGCCAGATAAGCGAGGAGTTTGTATTCGGTGGCGGTTAGCTTAATCACTTCGCCGGATCGGGAAACCTGATGGTTGATCAGGTCAATCTGTATGGGTCCGGCAAATACTAGAGTTTGTTTCCTGGTTTGCGATTGAGTGGCATGGCGCAAGGCAACCCGGATGCGCGCCAACAACTCCTCGATCCCAAACGGTTTGGTGAGATAATCATCGGCGCCTTTATCCAGAGCAGCTACTTTATCCCGCTCGCTATCCCGTACTGATAAGACAATAATCGGCACCTGACTCCATTCCCGCAACCGGGCGCATACTTCGAGACCATTCAGATCGGGTAAGCTGAGGTCTAAAATAATCAAATCGGGTGGTTGAGCGGTTGCTAGAGCCAATCCCTCTTCGCCGTTATTGGCAATCGTGACCCGGAATTTTCGGGAAGTCAGGATGGTGCGCAGCGCCCGAAGGATCTGTGGCTCATCATCAATCACCAGAATGGACGGTTGACTGTTCATATTCGATCCTCAGTCACCTCGGATGTAATCTCTTGGGGAGGGCGAGGTTGCTCGCCTTTTTGAGTCAAGGGTACCGTAAATATGAATGAAACCCCATCCCCTAAATTTTCCGCCCAAATTTGTCCATGATGCGCTTCGATAATACCTTTACAAATCGAAAGCCCTAAACCGGTGCCAGTCACCCGATCCGATGCCGTAATGCGATGGAACTTATCAAAAATCCGCTCGATATGCTCCCGGGGTACCGCAGGCCCTTGATTAATTACTTGCACCTGTATCTGACCAGTTGGTATTTCTCGGGCGCTGATCTTGATCGGTGAACCAGGTGGAGAATATTTAATACTGTTACTGATTAAATTGATCAACACTTGTCCGATCAAAGTGTAATCAACACGAATCAGGGGCAGGTCTTCTGGTAAATCCAGGATGAAGGCATGTCTTTCCCGGTCGATGCGGCGTATCTTGCTTACAACGCTGGAGACAATCTCATTCAACGCGTTCCATTCAAAATTTGGTTGCAAGGCGCCGGCTTCGATTCGAGACATATTAAGCAGATTCCCGACCAATTGGTTCAATTGATCAGTTTCCTCCTCGATGGCCATTAGCAGTTCGGTGCGGGCAGGTGTATCCCATTCTACTACTCCACTCAACAAGCTGGTTACAGCAGCTTTGATAGTTGCCAGGGGTGTACGCAGCTCATGGGATACAGATGAAAGCAAAGCGGTCTTCAGGCGGTCACTTTCGTCGAGGACGCGGGCGCGCGTCTCCGTCGCGCCTAAACGGGCGCGTTCTAACGAAAGTACCCCCTGGCTGGCAAAGGTGCGCGCCAGGCGCTCATCGGCCTGCGAGAACTGTTGCCGGCGCCAGATGTGGATTTCTCCCAGCATAGAACGTGTTGTCTGTAAGGGGATGAGCAATTCTGCTAGAGGGTCGGGCTCTTTTTTGGGGGGTAAAGAAAGCGGTGCGGTAAGGTGAACCAGATAAGGTTTTTGATCCTGGTTCGGTTCGAGTACAACATCGACACGATTGGCTTGAAACGTCTCCAAAGCGTGTTGTGCAATTGTGCGAGCAATTTGCTGGCTATCATTCAAACCGGCCAGTACCACACTTAACTCGTACAGGCGGATAGCTTCTTTCTCCCGTGCGGTTGCTTCTGCCAGGTTACTCCGGGCGCGGCCAAGGAGCTGGCTGATTACAACGGCTACGCCAAGAAAAACCAATAAGCCGATTAAGTCCTGGGTATGCCGGACACGGAAAGAGAAATAAGGCTGGATAAAGTAGTAGTTGAATCCCAGGAACGCTGCCACTGCGGAAAGGATGCCGGCGCTCAATCCCCATAAAGTAGTGCTTAATCCCACCGGCAGAAGATACAACAAAACAATAATATATTGAGTGATCGTCTCTCTGAAGAGGATCAAAATCCCTGTCGCAGCCAATGTGACCAATAAAGCCAACAGACCATTGATCAGGATAGCAAAGATGATACGTGAGAAAATTGAATTTACTCTTCTCATTGGTCGCCTGTTGAGTCTGAAAGATGAGTGTCCTCCATGGTCGCCGGAAGAACAATCTCGCTATTAATCTCACTTTGAGGTGAGGGATTCTGCAGAAGAGGTAAGCCACAATATTGGCAGAAATGGGCGTCTGTTGCGCTGGCTTGTCCACAGTTCGGACACGCCTGTCCTGGCTATAAGGCGGGAAGACTGGCGGGTTTGCGGTGAAAGAGTCGGAACCGAGGTGAACTCCCGGCTGGCAGATCTCGGGTTGTACCTTCAGGTTGTGGTGCAGTCCTCATGCTAGGCAGGCTAAGGCGCGACCGAGGCACTTTCTTTAACAAGTTTTGAGCTACCTGGCGACCATTCGCCAGAGCCTGGCCAAATAACTCGCGCATTTGATCTTTAGAAATATGGCGTCCGGTCAGGTACCATTGTAAAACGGTATGCCCTGAAACATAGGTACCGGCGTATGCAATGCCTACCTTGGGCACGATGCCATAAACAGGGATCAAACCCACCAGCATGCGCGCCAATTGGCGCCATAAAAAACCCGCTCCTAGGATACCGCTAAATTCGGTTACATAATTTTGCCAGTTCGTGGATAAACCTAAAGCCAACCCCAGTTTATAAACCAGGAAAGCCTGAGATTTGGTCAGGACTATGAAATCGGTAACATTCAAGGGAATATCTAAAACCGGCACAATCTCAGCCAGACCAGTGCTGAGTGAATAAGCCGCATTGGAAAGACAGGTATCGTTGATCAATTGGTTGGCGATGGCCTGGCGGAATAATGGGAAGAGGCGACCCAGCGCCAACCAATCCTCAGGCAGTAAATCCATCACCACTCTGGTAAACTCAGTCTGTAAAAAATGGGTATCTTCGACCGAGCCATAGACTACCCGGCGATCGCGCCAGTTCACCCAGGCATTAATCACCCCAGGAGGGACCGGATAACTACCTCGGTTAACGAAAACCAACACCTTCCGTCCAGCGTTTGACCATTCCTGGACGAGAGCCTTTTCTTCCTGTAAATCATTTACACCTTTAACCTGGCAGGTAGCAATGACCAGGATGATCAAATCGGTATCCCCGACTCTTTCTGATATTGCTTCGAGCTTGATCAGGGACAGCGGAGATAAGGTTTCTTTTCCTGGGCGCGAGGGATCACGCCGCATCTGATCTGCCAGGAGCGCCATATCTGCCTCCGAGCGACCCGCCAGGGTGATCCTGAGGGATTTTATAGCCGCCTGATGGAGTGGTCGAAGATCGATTTCCTTGATTGTGTTCCAGGCAGTGTTGAAGCCAGTAACTTTACTCATAGGTTCGACATAGAGAAAGAAAAAACCAGTTATTTGTTAAGATGTATTATACGCTATGCCCAATCGGGCATAAGGCTGTTATACTGCGCTTGTCAGGGCAGAAAAGCAAGCGGTACAATAGTAAGGAGGATGTGGTTTGCCGGCAAGCTTATGGAAAATTCGAATAGGACAATTGAGAGGATTCTTATGAAACATCATACCGGCTCGATCGAGGTAATTACTGGATCTATGTTTTGTGGGAAGACGGATGAGCTAATCCGTCGCCTGCGCCGCGCGACGATTGCACGCCAAAAAGTTCAGGTGTTCAAACCAGCTATTGATAACCGTTATACCGTTGAGAAGGTGACCTCGCATGCCGGGACTGAGTTTGAGGCGATTCCCATCCAGAGCCCGACTGAAATCCGCCAGCGCCTCCACCCGGATACTACTGTCGTAGCAGTGGACGAGGTACAGTTTATGGATTATGAAATTGTTATCATATCGCAAGAGTTGGCCGACCGTGGATTACGCGTCATCGTCGCAGGACTGGATACCGATTTCCGCGGTGAACCTTTCGGACCTATTCCAATCCTGATGGCCAAGGCAGAGGTGGTTGACAAGTTACATGCGATCTGTATGGTTTGCGGCGAACCAGCCAGCCGTACCCAACGGTTGGTGAATGGGAAGCCAGCTCGCTATGATGATCCAGTCGTAATTGTCGGCGCCGCCGAGATGTACGAAGCGCGTTGTCGTTTACATCATGAGGTGCCGAGGTAGATGAGGAGAAGCCGGTTATGCAAGATTACCGCGAGTTTATCGAAGAAATATTAATCCCCGCTGATATCCTGCAAAAGCGCATTACCGAACTTGGCGCACAAATCAGCCAGGATTACCAGGGTGAAACCCTCCACTTGATCTGTATTTTACGGGGCGGCGTGCTTTTCCTGACCGATTTGATGCGCCAGTTGACCATACCGATCACGATTGATTTCATGGTGGTATCTTCTTATGGCGCCTTACGGAAAAGCACGGGCCAGGTAAGGATTTCCTTGGACTTAACGTCCCAGATTCAAGACAGGAATGTCTTGCTGGTGGAAGATATTGTCGACAGTGGATATACCATCGCTTCCGTCATGGATTTTCTGGAGACCCGCCATCCAAAAAGCATGAAGATATGTACTTTGTTGGAGAAACCTGACCGGCGCGAGGCGGAAGTGCCGATCCACTATTGTGGTTTCCAGATCCCAAACAAATTTGTTTTCGGCTATGGCCTGGATATGGATGAGTATTACCGCAATTTGCCCTTTATCGCCACCGTTGATTTAGAACGTTATCACCCATAAATCTCGGCAATTTCCGATACCTTCTGTTCAAAGGATATTTGTTACTCTCTAATACGTGAATTTTTCATCTCTTCCGTTCCCAGCGTTACTAGATCAAGTACGACAGATTGCTGCTCCTGACCAACCTGTCTACCTGGTTGGCGGTGCCTTGCGAGACCTGCTTTTAGGCAGGCCAATCCATGATTTGGATTTTGTCTTGCCTCAGGATGCCCTTGGAGTGAGCCGGCGGGTGGCGGGAGTCCTGAGAGCCGCATTTTATCCATTAGATCATTCCCGGGATATGGGGCGTTGCATCCTCTCTCAGGAAGATGGAAGCCGCCTGATCCTGGATTTTGCCTCCTTGCGTGGTCATAACCTCGATCAGGATCTCCGAGGTCGTGATTTTACGATCAATGCCATGGCAGTGGATTTACGGGTCCCGGGTGTGTGGATTGATCCGCTGGGTGGCGCTCAGGACTTGCATGATAAAAGGCTCCGCGCGTGTTCTGAGCGTAGCTTTCTGGACGATCCAGTGCGGATTTTACGCGGCATTCGCCTGGCAGTCTCTCTCGGGATGCATATTGAACCCCACACCCGGCGGTGGTTGCGCCAGGCGACGCCCTCCCTTCTCGTGGTTTCTCCAGAACGTGTACGGGATGAACTGTTTCGCATTTTGGAAGGTCCACAGCCGGCTACTGCTCTGCGTACATTGGATATTCTGGAAGTAATCCGGGTCATATTGCCAGAATTGGCTGCTCTGAAGGGTGTGGTCCAATCTCCTCCGCATGTCTCAGATGTTTGGTCGCACACGATCAACGTCGTGCAACGCTTGGAGCAACTTCTGGATGTTTTGACGATCAATCCCGCCGTAAAGAGCGGAGCGAATTGGACTCTTGGGATGGTTTCCCTGCGTCTGGGCAGGTATCGGCAACAGTTATTTGAGCATTTCATCCAGGCTCTAAACCCTGACCGCAACTGGCGCAGCCTGCTTTTCCTGGCCGCCCTTTACCACGATTCTGGTAAACCACTCACAGGCCAAGTAGATGAAAAAGGACGGATCCGGTTCTTCGAACATGAAAAGGTCAGCGCCCGGCTGGCAGGTGAAGCTGGGGCCAGGTTTCGATTGAGCAACGACGAAATTAACTATCTGAAGGTATTAACCCGCGGCCATCTACGCCCAATCCTGCTCTCTCAGTCTAATGAACTGCCCTCACGTAGGGCGATTTACCGCTTTTTTCGCGATTATGGCCAGGCAGGCGTAGACATTTGCCTGTTATCCCTGGCCGATATCCTGGCGACTTATGGCCCGACTTTACCTCAGGATGCCTGGATATTCCAGTTGGATGTGGTTCGTGCCTTATTAACGGCCTGGTGGGAGCATCCCGAAGTGAATGTCGCTCCAACGCCACTTCTGAATGGACGTGATCTTGTACAACTATTTAATTTAACGCCGGGACCTCAGATTGGTTTTTTATTAGAAGCTGTACGTGAGGCCCAGGCAACCGGTCAAATCCACAGTCGAGATGAAGCCATCACCCTGGTACGGCAGCAGTTGAACGCACTCTAAGGAAAGATATCATCCAATATGGGTTGGTAGAAACAACGGCAGCCTAAGGCGTGTGAACAGCCTGCTACCGGCAATCGAGGGGAAGTATCTTTTGTATAGACGCCTTCTACTTCCCGGCAGGCTGGACAGCAATCATGAGCAACTGAAATCCTGACGGAACTTACCCGGGGGTTTTCTCTTAAACGGCTTAGCGCAACAGATGTGTTCGACCATTCGTTTAGATCTGCCTGACAAGTTGGGCAGTGGGTAACCGAATCGGGAACCTGGGCAGAGCATTTGGAACAGATTTGCACGTTTCTACCTCCTGGAATTATCACTGGATTACAATAAGGCCAATTCCTTTAATTTTAACCCAAGTCATGGAAGACTAGAAGATCATTAGGGTACAATATTCTATGCAGGCTGTGACAATCTTGCATCATATGCGAACAAAGGGTATCATATCAACGTGGTTGTTATTAAAGTGAGTCTGGTTCGTGGTAGAAATATATGATTACGGATGAATATCCCAGGATATTTGCCTCGCCATCTGAAGAGCTTGAGATTCTCTATGAAATTAGCCGTCTGGTCCCTTGCAGCGAAGGTTTGGTATCTTGCCTTGATAGGCTGGTCCGTTTAGCCCGTTCGATCTTGATCTTTGATAATGTAGTACTTTACGGGCGCCGAGAAGATGGCCTCCTGGAACCCACCTATGCTCGGGCAATCGGCCGCGGTCGGTGTTTAGAGGCTGATTTGGCGTGGGGGGAAGTAACCGCGTTGGAGGTTTATAGAACAGGGCAGTTGATTAATCATTTGGAAGAGTTACCCGGTTGTGAACAGGATCGTAATAAAATCCGTTATTTCCTCGGCTTGCCCTTGCACCTGAATGATGAGATTGAGGGGATCCTGGTATTTATTCGCTTCGGTGGTCCGGTTTATACCCAGGAGCAGGTGTACCTGGCTGAACGGTTGGCTTTACATGTCGCACAGTTATTAGAATATCATCGCCTCGTCGAACGAGTTGCTAACCTGGAGGCGCAACGGCGTCTGGATACCCTCCAGGACGATTTCATCGCCATGATTTCGCATGATTTGCTAACGCCTTTGGGTTTCATCAAAGGTTATGCAACTACCTTGTTAAGAAAAGATATCACCTGGGATGTGAGTAGCCAGGCAGAATTCTTGAAAATCATTGATGAAGAAGCTGACCGGCTGAAAGAATTGATTGATCGTTTATTGGATTCTTCTCGCTTGCAGGCGGGTACACTTCTAATGAATTTCCAGTTGTTAAAACTGGATACCTTCCTTGAAGAAGTACTCAGACAGGTCATGGTCAGGGACGAGACTCTAAAGTTGACCCTGGATATTCGAGTAGAGGATGTGTTTGTTCAAGCGGATCCAGCGCGTCTCATGCAGGTTTTTGACAATCTACTCAATAATGCGCTGAAATACGCGCCGGGATCTCCCATTTTAATCACATTAGAGCGCGTTGATCACAAGGCTTGCATACGAGTGCGTGATTATGGGCCTGGGATTCCAACGAAACACCTGGATGACATCTTTCAGCGGTTTTATCGGCTGCCGCATCAAGCCTTAAATGTGCGCGGTACAGGGCTGGGCTTGTACATCTGTCGCCAAATCATGCTGGCTCATCAGGGAGAAATTTACGCCGAGTCAACCATAGGTCAAGGAACTGTTTTTACTATTTACCTGCCCCTCTATGATTCATTAACGGTGTGAACAATACCAAGGGCTAATCTATGCCGACAATACTGATTGTAGATGATGAACCCCGATACATACGTTTAGTCGAAGCCAATTTGATAACCGAGGGTTACCAAATCCTCAAAGCGACAAACGGTCAGGAAGCGGTTGATTCTGTCGTTGAAAGCCATCCTGATCTGGTATTATTAGATATAATGATGCCTGTGGTAGATGGTTTCCAGGCCTGCGAAAGGATCCGTGAATTTTCAAGCGTACCAATCATTATGGTGACTGCACGAGGGTCTGAAAATGACCGGGTACGCGGTCTGGATCTCGGTGCTGATGATTACCTTATAAAACCCTTCTCTATCACGGAACTCTTAGCTAGAGTACGGGCGGTCCTGCGACGGGGTAGGGCTGATCTCAATGGATTTCAAAAATCGGTCTTTATTCATGGCAATTTACGGATTGACCTCGCTCGTGCAGAGGTATATAGAAGCGAAAAGCTCGTATTCCTATCGGCTACAGAATATCGTTTATTGTTACAATTTGCTCATAACCAGGGCTCAGTGCTGACTTCAGAGCAACTCCTGGTGGATGTCTGGGGTCCTGAATATCGGGACGATAAGGAGATCTTGTGGGTGAGTATCTCCCGCTTACGCCAGAAATTGGAAGAAGATCCGAAGAATCCACAACATATTATTACACGTTCTGGGTTAGGTTATACCATGCCCCCATTTTGAGGAATGCGCAATGTCCATAAATCCACTTCTGCGAAAAATCCGGACGAAGAAGGTAGGCCTTCTGATCCGAGATGCCCGTCAAATAAAAGGTCTGAGTCTGGCGGCATGCGCCCAGGCGATTGGAGTGAGTGAAGCAACCCTTCAGGCTTTCGAATTGGGCGAGATATCGCCTTCTTTGCCTGATTTAGAAGCCCTTGCTTTCATATTCGAACTCCCTGTGGATCATTTCAGGGGAGATCAACTACTGGCAGTGGATGGGAGAAAACGGGCCGCTCTGGGGAAGCTGCGGGTATTACGCCAGCGGGTGATCGGGGTGCTGTTACGCCAGGCGCGTTTACGGATTGGTCTATCCACCGATGAACTGGCCAGGCAGGTTAACCTGACAACCGATCAGGTTCAGGCATACGAATTGGGACAGGCGGCAATTCCGTTGCCTGAATTAGAGGCCCTGGCTGAAGCTTTGAATTGTCCATTTGCGTCTTTCGAAGATCAGCAAGGCCCAATCGGCGCCTGGCGAGTGAAAGTGCGCGAGCAGGAGGAATTTCATGAGCTTCGTCCCGAACTAAAAACTTTTGTGCTTGATCCCAAAAACCGTTCGTATCTTGAAATGGCAAAACAACTAAGTGAAATACCTGCTGATAACCTGCAGGCCGTGGGTGAGAGTTTATTGATCGTTGCTCGTTCATGATTACACGCCTGGGTATTTCGGTTCGGCGCGCCCGCCCCAGCGATCGTCAACAATTAACTAATTTGATCCATTTTGAAGGCAATGTCCACCGCCACCTGGAATGGCGGACACCATTAGACTGGCTGGATAGCGAACCTTATCTGGTTGTGGAAGAGAGTGATGAAATAACAGCAGTCCTGGCCTGTCCGCCTGATCCAGAACGGGTTGCCTGGATTCGCCTGTTCGGTGCTGCCAGCCGGTTAACGCTTGACCAGGCCTGGAAAGTACTTTGGCCGGCTGCCCGGAGGCAACTGGTTGAGATCGGTAATATTATCCAGGTAGCCGCGTTACCCTTACAACCGTGGTTTGAGGAGCTCTTACGCCACGAACAGTTCCAGGAAGTGACTCAGGTGGTCATGTTGACCTGGGAACGGCAGGCAATTATCCCTTATCCGGCGCGCCTTTCATTCCTTATCAGGCCGATGCGAGGCGACGATCTTCCAGCAGTATTTGAAGTGGACGCTGCCGCGTTTGTGCGGCTCTGGCAGAACTCATTGCGCAGCCTGGAGCTGGCCTATCAACAATCGGCAATTGCGACTGTGGTTGAGCTGGACGGGGATATCATTGGTTATCAAATCAGCACTGCGACGCCGTTTGGTGGGCATTTGGCACGGCTGGCAGTGTTACCAATTTATCAGGGCTTTGGAATAGGTCATGCCCTGGTCCAGGATTTATTGAGGGGATTTGTCCAGCAAGGTGCTGATCAGGTGACGGTTAATACGCAGAATAATAATGTGGCCTCACTCAATGTTTATGCCAAAGAAGGCTTTCGACGAACCGGAGAGAAATATCCAGTCTACGAGCTACTCTTATGAACCACATAGAAACACGAATTCAAACTTCAGATCATCTTTCATTGTATGTTCAGGGATGGGAACCGCCAGGTGAAGTACGCGCCAGCGTTTGCCTGGTGCACGGTCTAGGCGAACATAGTCAACGCTATGCTCATCTTGCTCAGTTTCTCACTGAACATGGTTACAGCTTATGGGCATTCGATCTGCGCGGGCACGGCAGATCAGAAGGAGCACGCGGCCATACACCAACCTATGATTATTTATTGGATGATATCGCCATCAACCTGGAGAGCGTGCGGGCGCGGTATCCAGGAAAACGCCAGTTTCTCTATGGGCATAGCCTGGGTGGGAACCTGGTCATTTCCTACGCACTTCGCCGTCGACCATCCCAGGTAAGTGTGATTGCCACTGCACCTCTGCTGCGCCTGGCATTTGATCCGCCGGTAATCAAAGTTACCTTAGGTAAGGTGATGAACTTCCTCTATCCAGCTTTTTCACAGTCTAATGGTTTAGATAGGTCTGCGCTATCGCGCGATCCTGAAGTAGTGCAGCGCTATAACAAAGATCCACTGGTACATGACCGGATTACAGCCCGCTTATTCATGGGATTTTACCAGTCAGGATTATGGGCGTTGGACCACGCGGCTGAGTTATCGCTGCCATTGCTGCTTATGCAGGGTGACATGGATCACTTGGTTTCAGTAGTGGCCAGTCAAGAATTTGCTGCTAAAGCAGGTCCAAACTGCACGTTAAAGGTTTGGGAGGGTTTTTACCACGAAATCCACAACGAGCCCGAGCAACAGCAGGTTTTCCAGTTCTTGGTTGATTGGATGGATAATCGCTCACCAGCGGTTTAACTATCTTTACCTATATATCTCTGGACAATTCCGACTGATCGTGGCAAAATTGCACCCGCCTCTGTCGACTTGTAGACAGATTTAGTTTTTTTCGCATTCAGGAGAAGTTATGAGTAATCGTAGGATAAGGGAATCCAGCAAACGCCAGGCTTTACGCGAGCAACGCTTAAAACGGCAGCGCCAGCAACGGTTTATTATTATTGGGGCGATTGTTGTCTTTGTGCTGGTGGCGGCCTTCTTGATCATATATCCTTCTTTGAAACCAGTTGGGGACTTCGTCAAGCCGGTTGCCAACCCGCGACCTAACCCGAACTTCAATTCGATGGGCGATCCAAATGCGCCCGTTAAAATCGTTGAATATTCCGATTATCAATGTCCCTTTTGCAAACGTTTCGTAGATGAAACTGAGCAGCAATTGATTGATACCTATATCAAGACCGGTAAGGTATATTTCACCTATGTTCCTTACGGACCGGGGCCAGGGGGCCAACCGATTGGAACCGAGTCCACTGCTACTGCAAAAGCAGCCTTCTGCGCTGGCGACCAAAATAAGTTCTGGGAATATAGCGATTATATTTTTGCGAACCATAAAGGCGAAAATGTCGGTCTGTATACAGATAAGCTCTTGAACGCGTTTGCACAGTCAATAGGTTTAAATATGTCTGATTTCCAATCCTGTTATAGCAGCAACAAGTTTGGAAATAAGCTAAATGACGGAGTCGTTCAGGGGCAGCAGGCAGGAGTCAACGGCACTCCAGCTTTCACAATCAATGGGAAATTGCTGACAGGGGCGGTACCATTCGAAACTTTCCAACAAGAGATTGATACCGCGCTGGCTGCTGCCGGGCAATAAAGTCAGAGTTTAGGAAAGATTGCGGCGCATTTATATAACAAATGCGCCGTAGTTTTTTAAATTTTTATACCGAAGGCAGCTAAGACTGCCACAATCAGTGGGGCGATGGCCAGGGCTGGCAGGAAATTACCCACCCGGATGGGCTTAATTTCGAGTAAACTGCTTATCGCAATACCGAAGAGCAAAACACCACCCACTGCGGTCATTTCATTCATCATTGGTGTGGTGATGATAGCTTGTAACTGGGCTGCTAACAGGCTGATCCCACCCTGGTAAACCAGGATGATCAGGGTTGAGAAAAGCACACCCACCCCGAGCGAGGAAGCGAATGCCAGAGAGGCAAAGCCATCCAAAACGGCTTTGATTACCAGGAGGTTGTAATCTCCGCTCAAACCGTCCTGGATCGATCCCAGGATGGTGATCGGACCGACGCAAAAGACGAGTGAAGCGGTTAGAAATCCACGCACGAAGCGACTGCTCTGGCTGACTGCCTGATTTTCATCATCGGTTACAATCGTCATCTGTCCGGTAAATCGTTTTTCGAGCCAGGCACCCAGATTGCGCAAGCGATCTTCGATCCGCCACCATTCACCGAGCAAACCCCCAACCAGCAAACCGCCTAAGACGATGATCGAATTCGCTGTGTTCAGGAACATCTTGATGCCTATCGCAGCGGTAAACAGACCCAGACCCGCCATAACTGTCTGGCGCACGCGCTCTGGTAAACGGGCGCCAATCAAAAGCCCCAGGCTGCCGCCGATGATCACGGTGATGATATTCAGGATCGTCCCGGTCATGATGCTATCCTTTAGCGAGAGTAGGCGTGGATTTACCGGCTTGTCCGTTTTCAATAAGCTCCAATATAAAGCAAAGCGAAGATAGCCGGTTGAGATAATGCAACAGCTCTGCATTTTCTATCTCGCCAAGGTGGAGCAGGGCAGCGACTTGTCTTTCCGCGCGCCGGACGACTGTGCGTGCAAAAGCCATGGCGGCGCCTGCCGGGCTGTCGCCGGGGATGATAAATTCACTTGGGAGCTCAACTTCTAGGCTCAGGGTGTCAGTCTGTTCTTCTAACCAGGCCACTCGCGCAGAATCAACTTTCCGGAAGAGGGCTGCATTTTCGAGGGGAGTCGCCAGTTCGGTCATCACGTGGTAGAGATCGCGCTGCACAGTCAGCAAAAGAGATGCTGTGCGAGCGGATTGGGATATTGTCCGCGCCAGACCTAACGCTGCAGTGGCCTCATCGACTGCGCCGAGAGCCTCGATCCGCGGGTGATATTTTGGTACTCGGCTCTGGCCTAACAGGCCAGTGTAGCCATCATCGCCATTGCGGGTATAAAAGCTGGTCATCAGTAAATTATCACCTGTTTGTGTCCGAATTAGGATATAATGTCTTTCAGGAAGGAGGGGGTGGAAGAAATGGTATCAACGCAGCCATTAGCTGATGAGTTCGGAAGGATTCCGGTAAAAGGAGACCTGAAATGCAAATTCGCTGTTATCACTGCCATCGTCCGTATGCTATAAGTAAAGATACAATTCACATTGCCTTGGATTATGTAACGGCGGAAGGATTGCAACATTATAACGCGCCTTGCCCACATTGTCGGCGAGTGAACCGGGTTTCGAAAAAAGAACTGATCCACGCAGCCCCGGATTGGGGTAAACCAGGGATTGTGAAGGAAGAGACTTTGGATAATCGAAACACCTGAGTTTCAATCGACCTGGGAGATATTTTCTTTTCAATGTGCTTCCAGCTGCGACGATTGTTGCGTAAAGCCATTTTATGCGATCACCCCGGCGTGTTTTTAAGAGATGAGTCGATCGAACAGACGCTGATTTGGAGGGCTTCTTGGTAGAAGTGCTAGGTAATTTCTAGGTCAGTGTGCCGGAATTAAGCATCCTTGAATACCGCAGTGGTGGTAAACTTAATCGGGTATTAAAACATTAATCAATCGGCAGGCAAACGCCATGTCTTCCATACTAAATCGAACTGAAATTACCTCTCCTCAAACCCGCGATTTACCGGTCACCCGTAACAAACGAGAGTTGTTTTGCTATCGTTATGCGTCTGCCCGTTCGCGCGATATCCGTAAAGCCGATGGAGTGGGTCGGGATTTCCTGGCCATTCGGGAGGATAGTCTTCGACTGGCTTTCGCTTTGTGTGATGGTGTGAGTCAATCCTTTTTCAGCGACCTGGCAGCGCGCTTGTTGGGCGAGGCTTTGTTGGACTGGTTTTGGGAGCGGACAGCTCCCACATCTGATGAAACCAGCTTAAAGGGTGGATTGTCTACTTTATTACAGTCTCTGCCTGGTCCGGTGACGATCCAGGTGCTGACCTACGCGATCCCAGATGAAACGAATGATGAGCTCCGCAATGAATGGGAAGAAAAGCGCGCTCAGGGTAGCCAGAGCACCTTCATTGCAGGATTACTTGACTGGTCGGCAAACCGCTTGTTGCTGGCCTGGATGGGTGAATCCCGCTTGAGATTATGGCACAACCCAAATGAAGAAATAACCCAACAACTCGGGAGTATCATAAATCCTGATGAGTGTTGGTCGAGTCTGAAAGGACCCCTGGGTGAGTTACACACGGTAGTCTTGCCGATGTCCCCCAATTTTAGCCTGGCGGTTTACTCGGATGGCTTATCCCGCCTGGATCCAGCTCCAGTGCACCAAATGAGCGATCGGGCGATCCAGGAATATATGACCATGGCTGACGAGGCGCCGGTTAATGACGATCTAAGCCTGTTACAAGTCTGGCTGGGTGCACCTCCGCCAGTTGTTGTCGCTTTACCGGACCCACATGCCCGATTAATCGAGCAGGCGGGCAGTTTACTACTCGATTGGCAGCCAGTAGCTGGCGCAAACGCGTACGAGATCAAATGCCTGCCTGAACCCGTTCGCCGCTTGGGAGCCAAAAAATCACCGGTCAAAATCCCTGAGGAATGGCGTACAGCCTTGCCCTGCACAGTACAAGTACGTGGTTGGAGAGGTCACGAACCTGGCGACTGGAGCGCCGTGCTATCCTTGCCACCCCTACCACCTTCTCCACTACCACCGGTTCAAGACCGTAGCGAGTTACTGGTAGTGGAGGAGGAGATCGTTAGCGCTCAACCCGAGGCACCAACTGAAACAAGCGCCCCCGAGGTGACTGAATTGCCCGAAGAAGTGTTGCAGGAAACTGCAGCCGAACCAGAGCGGAAAAGGCGGTCGAGCCTCTTTCTGTGGCTGATCCTGAGCCTGATCGGTTTGGGCTTGATCGGACTGGTTGGTTTAGCCTGGGCGATGGGCGTCTTTCCAGGAGGCAAACCCACTCCAACGGCGACCGTGGCGCAGATTCTGATCGCTACTCCCAACCCATTCCCACCGCCTGATACAGCGACTGTTCCATCCGTTTTATATCCCTCACCGACGCCTAATCCAGCCACTTTTACGCCCGTGATAACCTCAAGTCCGACAATCACCTCGACGTCGACCGGCGTCAGCTCGCCAACCGCAACGGCCTCATCAACACCATCCCTGGTCTCCGCTACTCCTTCGCCCACGGCGACAGCTACTTATGGCAGGCGGAAGGTTACACCTGAACCTACCCCAACCCGGACGAAGAAACCGGGTTAGCACTCCATTCGACCAGTTGTTCTGGACGGTTGCTGATTCAGCTTAGTTTACGTTCCCGCGCTTTACGGACCGGACGATCCTGATTTTAGCGGTTGCGAATCGCTCGCTACCTGGCGAGGGGGGATTTTTGCTATTTTATTCCAGCGTGAATATTGGTAATTGATTTCCTTTATCCGCGCTTTCAGCGATTCGCTGATAGCCTCCGTGGTCATCCGCCAGGTCCAGTTACCGCTGGGGTAACCAGGATAATTCATGCGCGCTTCGTTGCCCAGGTCCAGGAAGTCCTGCATCGGCGCCAGCGCAAATACAGATCCTGAACTCCAGCAGGCGCGGATCAGGTCCCAGGCAACCTCACTGCCGGAGCGATTCAGGTAGCGCCGGTAGTTGGATTTCTCCTCCTCCTGGACGCGCTCATACCAACCCCGCGCCGTATCATTGTCGTGCGTACCGGTATAAACAACGCAATTTTGTGGGTAATTGTGCGGTAGGAATGGATCTTCAGGCGTGGCAGCAAAGGCGAACTGGAGCACTTTCATCCCGGGCAGGTTGAAGGAATCGCGCAGTTCGACCACATCGGGTGTAATGACACCTAAATCCTCGGCAATGATCGGCAAATCGCCCAGAGCTTCCCGCACGGTGCGGAACAGGTCTTTGCCGGGTGCAGGCACCCAATGCCCTTGGATGGCTGTTGTTTCCTTCCCGGGCACTTCCCAATAACCGGCGAAACCGCGAAAGTGATCCATGCGGATGATGTCTACCAGCTTCAGCACGGCCTGAATGCGCTCCAGCCACCAGGCATAATGGCTGGCGGTATGTACTTCCCAGCGATAGAGCGGATTCCCCCACAATTGACCGGTAGCTGAAAAGTAATCGGGCGGGACGCCAGCGACGACTGTGGGCATTCCCAAAGCATCCAGGTAAAACAACTCAGGGTGCGCCCAGACGTCGGAGCTATCATGGGCGACGAAGATTGGGATGTCACCGATGATCTGGATATTTTTCTCAGCAGCGTGGGCTTTCAACCTGCCCCATTGGCGGAAGAACAGGAACTGGCGGAATATTTGGCGTTGGATTTGGGTGCTCAGTTTTTGGCGCGCCTGGGCCAATGAAATTAAATCACGCTGGCGCAGCGGAGCCTCCCAGGTGGTCCAAGGTTGACCGAGGTGGTCTTCTTTCAACGCCATGAAGAGCACAAAGTCTTCCAGCCAGGCCGCGTTTTGGGTGGAGAATTGGCCCAGTTCGCTATTTAATACCGGAAAGGCAGAGGTCTGGAAACGGTCAAATGCACGATCCAAGATTTTCGACTTCCAAGAAATAAGCGGTCCAAAATCAACTTTCCCGGAGGGAAAATGCGGTAGATCCGCCAGATCATCTGGGGTAAGCAACCCTTCTACCAACAATGCCTCAGGGCTGATTAAATACGGGTTGCCGGCAAAAGCCGAGAAACATTGGTAGGGCGAGTCGCCATAACCAGTAGGACCCAGGGGGAGTACTTGCCAGAGCGAGCATCCTGCTTCTGCTAGGTAGTCTATCCAGCGGTGAGTCTGGGGGCCGATATCACCAATGCCATACGGCCCAGGCAGGCTGGTGGGGTGGAGCAGAATTCCAGATGAACGTTTAAACTTCATACGGCAGCCTCTTGGTCTGGATATAGTCTTTCCCACGCACGATTGGGGTTGAATAATCGTCCGGGACAACATCTGTCCCAATGATTGCACCGGGCTCCACAATGGTATATGAAGGAACCGCGCTGTTTTTGCCGATCATAGTGATTTTTAAACCGGGCTCTTCGCTACCTCCGCCGATCTGGCAATTATCGCCGATTTGGACGCGCTTATCAACGATCGTGCGTTCAATTCGAGTATTGGCTCCGATCCTTGTATCGGTCAAGATAACCGACTCGCGGATCACAGCGTTAGGGGATACGCGCACCCCGGGGGAGAGAATACTCCGTTCGACAACCGCTCCGCTGGCGATTACACAGCCATCAGTGATCATGCTGTCAATAATTCTGGCGCCTTCAGTGATACGCACCGGAGGCTGCTCTTCAGACCGGGTGTGCATGACCCATGAACGGTCGTTAAGATCGATCGGTGGGGGGTCCTTTAACAGGTCCATATGGGCATGCCAGTAGGAGTCAATTGTCCCGACATCCACCCAATACCCCGAGTAAGGATATGCGTATAAATTTTTCTTCTGTTTGACCAGGCGCGGCAGAACATCTTTACCGAAATCGTGGGAAGAATCAGGATCGTGGTGATCTTCCCACAGCGCCTCATCGAGCGCCTTGAAATTGAACAGATAAACTCCCATATTGACCAGATCGGAGAGAGGCTGCTTCGGCTTTTCGACGAAGGAGGTGACTTGCATTTGCGAATTGACGCCCAAAATACCGAAGCGGGTAGCTTCCTCATCAGAGACATGGATGGCAGCGATGGTTAAGTCAGCCTGGTTTTTGAGGTGAAAAGCGATCATATCGTCGTAATTCATCTTATAAATATGATCGCCAGAAAGGATTAATACCAGATCGGGGTTAGTCTGCTTAATAAAGCGGAAATTTTGCTGGACCGCATCAGCAGTGCCCAGGTACCAATCCGAGGAGCCGCGCGCTTTATATGGAGTGTACATGCGCACGCCGCCTGTGAAATCACGGTTTAAATCCCAGGGACCGCCGGCACCAATGTGCTCTATCAATGAATGAGGCCGGTACTGAACCAGGATCATGACATCGAAAATCCCAGAATTTACACAATTGGACAGTGTGAAGTCAATGATGCGATACTTACCGGCAAAAGGAACGGCTGGTTTGGTACGCTTGGCAGTTAATGTGCCCAGGCGTTGACCTTCACCACCAGCCAGGATTACCGCACGAGTTTTCATCCGAATCTCCTTTTACGTTGAACGAAGAACGTAGAACGTATTTGGAATAAAACATATGGGCCTTTAGACAGGTAGTAGATCGTCATTCGATTTGTCATGGCCACTGGCTGTTCCGGGTGTTTGTTCAGCAGCCGCGAGTAGTTTCTCTATTTGATATTCGGACTGTTCTTCGGCCTGCTTTAACTCGAGAATCAATTGGTGCACCTTTCTCAGAACGTTAAACGTTAAACGTTCAACGTTTAATGTCAGCTCCGTCATCCCGACCTCGAGCCTTTGTTCAATGGCTGCCGCGGTATAGAGCCACCACAATAACTCCTCAAAGGATTCCTTGTTGTACCATAAAACGTCCTGGAAACGATTAACCCCGCAAAAGCGTCGAATTTCCTCATCTCTCAGCCAGGATTGCAGGACCAGGAGAGCAACTGGTTCTTTGGGCGATTTAACCTGCCACCATTCCGAGTGACTGATCAATAATTTGACCATGCTGACGCAGCGTTGAGCCGCCCCGGCGTCCAACCCCAGTTCCTGCATAGCTTTAGCGATCGTCTTACTTAGTAGCCATTCGTCGAGCCAGATACGGCTTTGCGCAAGGTAGTTGGATTGATTCACGATTTGTCCAACCCGGCGGGTCAGCAGCCAACTCAACAGAACGCCCCAGATAGCGGGATCGCCTGTGACGATAGGCGTGAGTGCGGGTGTTTCAGACTCATCGGTGAGCAGGGCTGGTTTTGGACCTGCTATCAGGTATTCAACCAGCTCCCTGTTTTTGGCGGACGGTTCTTTCGGATTTGTCAACCAGCGGGGTAAGTTGAGTAAAACGGCTAACTCCTGGCGAATCTGGTGGGCAATCGTAGCCGCCAGCGGAGCATCCTCTGCGCCGGAGACGAAGGTTTCAGCAGCCAGCAGGAAGCTATAGCAGTCATCCTCGACATGATCCAAAATGGATTGGAGGCTTGAATCATCCACAGTTTCCTGCGCCGGTTCAGACAGCAGGCGATGGCTGATCAGTTCACGGATTGTGTTTCCGTTAACCAAATCCCGGTAAGGCGCCAATATGGGCTGCATGACCATTTCCTGCATGGCTTCGGTGATGCTGGTAACCCCCCGCCCCTCCAGGTAGGTCTCCAGTTGCGCATATTGATGAGCCGGGTTGTCTTGCACCTGGCGGAAGCCTAAGAAGACATGGTATTGGTAGGCGCCCAGTTCGATATACAGCCCTTTGTTGATCAGGTCACGATTGCGGCGGATATATTCCAGACCGGTGATCGCATCACGGAAGATTGAAAAATAATTCGGATCGTTAACCAGACTCAGGCCCTCGCCCAACGTTCGTTGCACCAGGGTGCGCTCTTCTCCCTGGCCAGTCTTGACAGAATACGCCGCGGAGGTATGGATCCAACCGGAGATGCTGGCGTATTTATTGTGATAAATCACCAGGGAATATTCCTGGTCGCTGCGGTTCGAATAGGCGAATACATCCTCATTGACCTGACCCTCGGATACCCGAAAATCGAAAAGTAAGAAATGCTCCACTTCGGCGAAAATATAGCGTTTTCGCAACAAGGGGAATATTTCTCGGGTATGGCGCTCGACTAAATAATTATCGGCAGTTTCCTCCCAATATGCATGGCGGAATTCCATACCATACCGTTCAGTAAAGCCCTCAATCTGACCATGACCAATCATGGGCAGACCCGGTAAGGTGACCATCATGAGGCAGATACCAAAGTATTTATCGCCCTTACCGAACTGATCGACCGCAGTACGTTCATCAGGATTGTTCATAAAATTGACGTAACGCTTGAGAATTTCAGGGTCGAACTCCAGGGTATTTTTAATCACCAGGCGATATTCCTGGTTTTTTTCATCGCGTAGCATGTTCATGAAGGCGCTGTTATAGACACGATGCATACCCAGGGTACGCACGAAATAGCCTTCCATCATCCAGAAGGCTTCGGCCAGCAGGAGTGTGTCGGGTACCTCCTGAGCGACCCGGTCAACTACTTCGCGCCAAAACTCATTCGGAATGGCAGCCTCGAATTGGGCGTGGGTCATCCCGAATTCAGCCCGGGTGGGGATGGCGCCGCCGGTGCCGGGTTCAGGGAACCATAAACGTTGGACATGTTTCTTCGCCAGGGTCATGGCTGCGTCGAAGCGGATGACATGGAACTTGCGCGCCACATGCAGGATGGTCTGAATGACGGCTTCGCGCACCTCTGGATTCAGGAAGTTTAACTGGGCCGTGTCATTCCAGGGCATCAATGTGCCATCGTTGCCATGGTAAATATAGCGGGTCGCCCCTGTCCAGTGATCGACGCGCTTGAACACGACTGCCGCATCGCTATCGTTGTAATAGTGATCTTCAAGATAAATACCGACCCGCTCATCCCAGGACAGGTTCGGGCCGTTGTAAGTGTAAGAGGGGAAAGGGCTGTAATCGAGCTGGACGAACCAGTTCGGGTGTTCCACCACCCACCGCGAGTCGATGCCCATGTGGTTCGGCACCATGTCCGAGGCGAGGCGAATGCCGCGCTGCCAGGTGCGGTCACGCAGATTTTGGTAAGCGCTTTCCCCGCCCAAATCGTCAGCAATCTGATAATCAAATAAAGAGTAGGCTGATGCCACTGCGTCATGTTTACCGCGCAACTGCTTGATGCGCTTCGATGCTGAGCTACGCTCCCATAAACCGATCAGCCAAAGGCCAGTAATTCCCCAACGAGCAAGGGTATCTAACTCCTCATCGGGTATCTCATCCAGGTGGTTGATCGGACGCTGGTAGCGTTTCGAAAGCTGGTCTAACCAGACGTAGGCATTTTTTGCAATCAGAACCAGGCTAGGCATCCAATCCCGGTCGGGGCTGAACTGCTCGGGTTCAAGCTCCTGGCCGCGAAACTCGACCACCTGGGCCGGGGCTGGCCCGCCCATCGGTCCGCCCAGGCCAGCATGAAATGCTTTCTCTTCCTCCTGGATCATGTCCAGGCTGCTGAGCATGCGGTAGAAATACTGGCTTACTTCGACCAAAATGGTATCCCAATTCTGGCGGATGAATTCCAGTTGGTCGCTCAATGAATAAGGAGCCGCCAGGGCCGGGGCGCGCAGCACAGCAATTAAAGTTTGGTGATTGGATCCGATGGTGGGTTGGTTTTTATAGAATTCGGTTAATTCTTCCATCAACGCCAGATAGGACGTGTCTTTCTGCAGGCTTTGATCGTTAAATAATTCCTTGTATGGTGTAGCAGCTGGATTAAGATTTGTCACCCACAAGAGCAACATTTCTTCCAGGGCGATCTGGCGGTTGGGGATGCCGTTTGTGGTGTCTACCAGGTATTCAGCTACGGTTTGTTCACCTCGGTACACCCGTAAGGGGGGAAACTCATCCGTGAACTGGTACAACGTATCGGCGACAACTCGCTTCCCCAGGTGTTGCTCCAGCCATTCCAACGCTTGTTCAAGATGAGCGGGATTCGTCTGTTGGCGGTACTGGGCGACTAGCAGGTGCAAAATTTCATCAATCAAACCCAGGGTGTTGATCTGTCCGGCGCGCACACCTTGTTCGGGGTGGGCAACCAGGTCGCGGCGGGAGTTAATCTTCTGGGCGAAGAGGCGCACCGCGTGAAAGTTGGCGAAGATAATATTACCGCTCAAGGTGAAAAGCGTTTCGTCGAACTGGTATAAATCACGCGATTGGCGGGAAATGTGGAGCTCGTATGGGCGAATAATTGATTTGTTCATGGATATCTCTGGATAGTAGATCTATCGCTTCGCTCAGGCTGACCGTAGGGTGGTGTTATTCATCTGGGGTGTAAACAACGCTCGATTGTAAACCTATTGTATCACCCGCTGATATCTGCAGTGACGGATTACTTTCGTTTGATGACCAACATGGTAACATCATCAAACGGTTCAGTATCGCCTATGAAATCCTGTATGGCGCGTTCAATCGCCAGCAGGATTTCTTCTGCTGGAAGCTCACAGACCCTCAGGATGACCTGTTGCAGGCGTTCTTTTCCAAAGTATTGCTCATTTGCATTCATTGCATCGGTAACCCCGTCGGTGTAGAGCAGTATGAAATCGCCCGGTTCCAGGGCGATCGTGTTTTGGGTATATTCCGAGTTGTTAATCAGCCCCAGGGCGCGACCGGTGCGAGTCAATTCCGTCAATGCGGCCGATCCTTTTTGACAGAGCAAGGCGGGATTATGGCCAGCATTGACATAAGTAAGCTGGTTATTTCCCTGACCGAGGTGTACATAGAACAGCGTAACGAACATTCTGTTCGTTGCGTCGCGGCAGATCAAATGGTTCACTCGCGCGATGCTGCTGGCAGCCGAATGAGCTCGATCCAGGCTGGCGCGCACCAGACTACGCGCCAGTCCCATGAACAATGCCGCCGGCATGCCTTTCCCAGCTACATCAGCGATTACCACACCGAGTTGGTCATTGGTAGATCGATTCCGAGATCCGATTGGGATGAAATCATAAAAGTCTCCGGCGACCTGCAGAGCAGGGAGCCAGTGCGCGGCGAACTCCCAACCTGGAATCTCAGGAACTGCTGTGGGTAGAAGGCTGATCTGTACCTGGCGCGCCATCTGCAGCTCTTTTTCCAAACGGCCTTTCTCTACCGCTACCTGGTAGAGGCGTGCATTTTCGATGGCGATCGCCGCACTTGAGGCGATGGCGCTCAATAATTCGAGGTCGGATTGGGTAAAGATGCCAGCTTGAATGCGATTATCAACGTAAATGACCCCCAGGACTTTCTCTTTGAGCGTCAAAGGAACACATAAGATTGAGCGTAAACCCAGGATCAGCACGCTTTGGCGCATGCTAAATCTTTCATCGGTTTGAGCATCGCTGGTCAGGATTGCCCGACCTTGTTCTGCGACTTGATCCACGACACTCAGAGAGACTTGAAATAGTGGATCTTCGATCGTTGTTTGGTCTAAACCGCGGGCTACCTTAAAAACCAGTTTACTGCCTGGTTCTTGGAGCATGACAAATCCGCGTTCCGCGCGGGTGGCGATGAGTACCTCGTCAATCACCCGATTTAGGACCTGATTCAGATCCAGGGAGGAGTTAAAGGTCTGGGAGAGATGATAGAGCAGCTCTAAACGATTGCTGCTGGGTTGGGAGGCGGGTATCATGGACATCGGTATAGCTCCTGGAAGTACCGTAACACTGCATCAATCAGTCACGCGATCGGGCACTTTTGCCGGATGACTTCCAAGGAAGCGAGGGCTTCTGATACTCGCAATTCGAAGATGATCGGGCCGCGAAATCCAGCCGTGTTCAGCCGATCCAGGAAGCGAACGATATCCAAGTCGCCCCGACCGAGTGGTTGGTGGTCCAGACCATAGCCGAGTTCCTTCCCCGAACTACTCTGCGGACAATCGTGCAGGTGGATTTCACCCAGCCGGGGCAGGCAACGCTCCAGCGCGGTAAAGAAATCGACCGGTCCACAAAATCCAGCCAGGATATGTCCGGTGTCAAAACAGATGGAAAGATCCAACTCGTCTGCTAACCCGAGGGTCAAATCGAACGGAAATTCGATGGTTTCAATCGCCAGGCGACGGGAAGCGAGGCCTGTCTCAGTCAGGATCGTCTGGATACTCTGCCGGGCATTGTTCAGGAACTGGCGCAACAGGAACAAGCGAGCCACCTCGGGGATCCTCATGCGGTAGAATTCTGCTGCCAGGGCACCTGTGGCGTGCAGAACGTAAACCTCCGGTTCTAGCGGTAGAGTAGCTTTTACGCTTTCTACCAGAGCCTGAACGGATCCGAGACGGACAGGAGTTTGGAGAGTGGATGGCTCGACTGACCAAAGGGGCAGGTGAACTGTATAACTGAGATTTAACTCCGCTTTGGACGCGGCCAGGCTTGCGACAGCGGCAGGCGAATAAGTCTGTGGAAGGAGCATGCCCAGGTCGCCGCCCAACTCAATCAACCGAAAACCTTTTTCTACCAGGTCGCGTACCAACCTTCCATGGTCGAAATTTACTATGTGCGCCAACACCTGATCAGGCGGCATATTGGGAGGCACCAGGGCCTCAATCTGCATATTCATGATTCCAAAACGCATCAGATGATTCCTCCGGCTTGTATTATCTCATAGAGCCTAATGGTTAGACAAGCAGATCATCATATTTGACCTGGTCAGTGAAGTTATCCGTGCTTAAATCGAGACCGCGAGTTAAATAGAAAATATCGCCCTTAAATTTGGGGAGTGGGGTATTAGGGTGGGGATACAAGTAGTGGCCTACGACGATGCTGGCGGTGCCCTGGCGGCTGGACGGGCGTGGTGGTTATTGCGATGGTCAGGGCACGAGGAAGTCACGGTGCTCGATGGAGGTTGGCAGGGCTGGTTGTATGAAAATTATCCAGTCAATGCGGATGTTCCTGATCGAACTGTGTGTGAATTTATTCCTCGCCAACGGTCGGATTTGTTAGTTGATACTTCTCAGGTAGCTGCCGACCGTTTGAATCCCATTTACCGCTCGTTAAGAGTCCTGGTAACGGGAAGCCTCCAGGTCTTTACGTAAGCGCTCCTCTTCGTCTTCCGGGCTCTTTGGCGTACTCGCCTGGGCTTGTTCGAGTTCAGCCACCTCTGCTGCGTGCAGGTCTACCAATGACCGTGACCGTACAACCGACCATTTCCCACAGTAAGGACAACGTTCTAATTTGCTGGCCAGTAAGTTAAGGCTTAATAAATGCAATGCGAAGGGTCGCTGGCATTTCGGGCAGATCGTTCCACCTGAAATACCGTAATTGCGCGGTGCGCCCAAGGGTAATTCCTTAGCTTTTCCTTTCTGCAAGAGTATCGGTAAAACAACTCCGAGCAAGGCTGCTACCAGGATAACGGACAGCAAGGGTATGACAATCTTTAATGCGGTCTGCCAGCCCTCGCTGGCGCTGACAAATTCAGCGGTAATAACGTTAGAATGTAGCTCTTGCCCGTCGGTCGTTGTGCCGACCGCGCGGAGGGTGTGGGATCCCAGGCTATACGAATCGGTATTGAAGCGCACCTGATAGGGAGGCTGAGTCACCTCAGCAAGTGGGTTTCCATCTAACTGGAAGACTACTTTCGCCAGGTCGGTTGAGGTGCGAATTTTCATGCTAAATGTCCCCTGGATCCTTCCAGTGCCGGAGGAGTATCCGAAATCTCGCGAAAGACCCAGAGTAAAATCATGCTGATCCTGAGCCAGTGCAAAGGCGGGGAAAACCAGAGCGCCAGCTAACAGAAGCATAAACGTCAGCGGAAGCATGATCTTTTTCATGGCTATTTCCAGCGAGTGAGAATGTTTTCACGCTGGAAGAATTTGACAGCAAGGTAAACCATCAGAAAATCAACCAATACCAGGATCGCTGCCATCACAAGGATTAACTGGCTATTGAGCAGAAACAGGCCGGCTACCTGACCAAAAAACAAGGCCAGCACCGGCAAGATCACCACCACTGAAACCTGCTCGGCCACTCGGGGATCATTAACCCTCGAGGAGACCATGATACTGAAATTAACCGACAAGACTGCCAGAAGTGGACCCACCAGGATGACAGCCAGCAGCCAGATCGGGTTGAGCAGGGCAGCGGTCACTTTTGCCGATTTGACAATTAAACCTGCACCTGCTGCGTAGAGCGCGAAGCTTAGCCAGGTGGCTACGACGGCCGGGATGACCGCAGCCAGATTCTTACCGGTCAGCAATTCTGCGGTAGTGATCGGCGTCGCCAGGAGAGGCTCCAGGCTGTGGGTGGTTTTTTCGCCGACAATCGAGTAGGCGGCGATATTCACAGGGATGATCAGGGGCATCAACATGAAAAGTAGCAAGAACTGGCTGACAATATATACCTGGAAACACTGACCACCCGTCAGGTCTGGGGGACACAACTGGCGGAACTGTGCCGGCAAGTCGCTGGTAAAGTCGCCCACACCTGAACCGCCTGTGGCTGCCAGGATTACCAGGGGCAATGCGGTAAATAGCAGAGGCATAAAGATAACCGAAAATAAAACCATGCGGTTTTTGAATACTTCAGCCCATTCTTTACGGATGATGGTTTGGATTTTTAACATAGTACCTCATCAGGCATTCTTGACCAGTTGCAAATAAACATCCTCCAGGGAGCGGCGTAACTCACCGACGAATTGTACATCCGCGCCGGCTCCCACCAGGAGACGGACAATCTCAGGGTTGTGCGTCTCCGGATCTTCGAGGTTGACCACAATTTTATTGTCCATCCGGCGCGCTTCGCGGACAAATGGCAACCCACCAACCAGGCTCGCCAGTTGCTCATCTGCGGTGCGTAAATGGAATACAACTTTGCGACCGAATAATTGGGTACGCAAACGGTCTGGTGTATCTTCGACCAGTAAATGGGTTTTAAAGACACCAATCCGGTCGCACAGGCGGTCAGCTTCATCCAGGTTATGGGTACACAGGAAGATCGTACGGCCTTCTTTGCGCAGCTCGGTGATGAAATCGCGCACCAGATGGGCGGATTCGGGATCAAGCGCCGCGGTTGGCTCATCCAGGAACAATAGCCGCGGCTCATGTAGCAGACTGCGTGCGATTGCCAGTTTCTGTTTCATCCCTTTGGAGAAAGTGCCAGCCTCATCGAAACGCCGTTCCCATAGACCGAGCATACGTAAATATTTCTCGACCTGTTTTTTTGGTTCCTTGACTTCATACAGGTTCGCATAGATAAGCAGGTTGTATTCAGCGCTCAGGTTGTCATACATCCCGGGTGTCTCGGTCAGGATTCCGACAGAACGCCGAATATTCTGATCTTCTTTGCCAACAGTAAAGCCATTCACGATGGCCGTACCGCGGGTGGGGCCGATTAAGCAGGCAAGGATGCGCACAGTTGTTGTTTTACCAGCGCCATTGGGACCGAGAAAGCCAAAAACCTCTCCTTCACGTACATCTAGATTCAGGCGATCGACGGCCAGGACAGTTTTAAATTCTTTGGTCAGGTTTTCCGTGTGAATCATGATTGTTACTCCTGCGCCGGTGGCTCGTTATAACGGGTTTTTTCTAGATCCGCGAGAGTATCTTCTACCGGCGGTAAATCGGATAATTGTAACAGACTGGGAGCAAACGATTCGACCTTGTCTGATAATTGAGGTTCAGGTTGCCGTAAAGCGAACACTATTCCCAGGCTGATTAAGCCAATGAGGCCAACAAAAGCTTCAGTTATGTATACTCCATGGCTGGCAGCCAGATACACCACGCCAGCGTCCACCAACGTGTGCCAGGCGATTGCCAGGCCTAACCAGATTGCCTGGCGACGGATAAACATCTGCAAAACCAGCAGTGAAGCCGACAGTTGAAAAGGGATTGTAAAGACACGTTCGACAAATCCCAACAGACTGTCATACCAGGCGGCTGACCAATACGCGTTCATTTGTTGTTGAGCTAGGGACAGTTTCTCGAGGGGGACATACTGGCTTAAATCGGCTCCACGAAGAGCAACCATCTGGAAATAAGCCCACAGCACTAACAATCCAAGTAAGATCGCTTCTATCCCACCATGACCAGCGCCGAGCAGCAGACCTTTCCCCCAGGAACGGGCATCTTTCGCCCAGAACTGATAGGTCAGGTATCGGGCAAACCCCTCAAATATCCCCGCACTAAGCCCAAAAGCCAGGGCATTGACTATCAGGCGTTCAGGCTGGGTTATTGTTGAAAATATTGTGGTTTTCAACCATGGGCCGAGAAAATATTGGTTGAAAGGGATATGGACTACCTGAGAGAGGGTGAATGTGGCTGCGCCAATCCACCAGATGCTCCCATTCAGATGCAGACGGCGAGCCAGGTAGATGCCCAGGCCGACCGGTATACTGACCATCAATACGACATTCAACAGGCTTACCAATGAAAGGAGGTCCATGGGATCCGGTTAGGGCTCTCTTTCACGACAGGCAGTCAGGATTTCGCTGGGAATGCCCAGTTGGACGATCACCTGGCTTTGAATGTTCGTGAAACCAGCCTGGTCGACCAGTTGAGCAAGCTGCAGTGGACGGCAGCCTCCACAGGTGACCGGGCTGATTTTATAAGCAAGTTTCCACAAGCCGACGATTGCCCGACTGGGTAAGGTCACACCTTCAGTCAGGGACACCAATACCAGGCGGCCTCCCGGCTTAAGCACTCGCCAAAGATCATGTAGTAAACCGGGTAATTCGACCGTAGGGATCACATCCAGTGTGAATGTTGAAATCAGCCGGTCAAAAGATTGGCTATAAAATGGCAACCAGCGCGCATCTGCCTGGCAGAGTGGCGATAGAGTTCGTCTTTGAGTAACCTTTAGCATTTCTTGAGAAAGATCGAGGCCAACCGCAATTCCTGTCGGTGCAATGCGTTGCTCGATTACCTTGTGTTCCTTCCCGGTGCCAACCCCAACATTTAATAAGCGTAAACCAGGTTGGAGGTCAAGCAGTTCTAAGGCGCGGGTTTTGGCGTGCCCTTCGTAAGCTGTGAACCAATCATAGCGCGCCCCGAGGCGATCGTAGAATCCAACAATCTCCTTTGATGTGGTTGCCATAAATTCATCACCAGGTTGCTAGTATACTCCTAAAACCAGGTCAGGAGTGATTCGCCATTCTTAAGGGGAGTGGCTCACACAAATACCAGGATTTATACCAGTTGCTTAATCTGGTACAGCGCGCCGGGCAAGAATCCCCGTTGGGCATAATATCGACGAGTACCGATAGCCGAGATCACCGCCAGCTGGTGATAACCGGCAAGCTCTGCGATACCCTCGGCCCATTCGATTAACCGGGTGCCCAGTCCAGCATGCTGGGCAACGCCGCTTTCTTCGACCCCGAACGGCAATGACTGACCATAGATATGGACTTCGCGGATGATGGCCGCGCCGGCGAGATCTTCCAATCCGGTGTCAGGCGCGTCCACACCGGGAAGAGATAGGCGCAAGAAGCCCACCAGGCGATCTTCTGGCGTATCAAAGGAGAGAAAATGTTCTTCTGTAGCACTCACCTGGTAAGTCAAATCGTGCATCTGAAGAGATGCGTACTTAACCACCCGGTTACGCACCTCACGACAGCGGATACACTGGCAGGCGCTCCCCCGGCGTTGCATTTCCAGGTGTACATCCTGGCGCAGGCTGGTGCGTTTATTTCCGGCTACAACATTGGTGGAAGGGATGTCGCGGATGACACGGTTTACCCGGCAGTAGCGCGGGATGGTCGGTTTGATATCGGCAATCAAATCAACCAGTTCTTCCGTTGTATAGGGCTGGTATTCACCCCGCAACCAGTAAGCATAGAGATCAGTGTTCTCCAGTAGCTGATTTGGATAAATTTTGATTTCGTCGGGGCAGAGATTATCCCATAACCGAGCAAAGTCAACCTGATCCGAATCAACAGTCGCACCGAGCAGGTTGGGCATCCAGTGCAGAACGATCTTAAAGCCAGCTGCCCGGAGCAAAACGACCGCCTGCCGGGTCTCATCGGCAGTGTGACCGCGCTGATTTAGCGCTAAGATGTGATCATCCAGGCTTTGAGCGCCCATTTGGATCTTGGTGACGCCAAGAAAACGCAGCCAGGCAAGCTCTTGACAATTTACCTGGTCGGGACGTGTCTCGATCACCAGGCCAACATTCCGATGCAGGGCTGTTGAATTATATTCTTGCGCCTCTGCCAGGGTGGGCAGCTCCAGGTTGTTGAGTGCATCCAGGCAGCGTTGGATGAACCAGGCCTGGTAATCGCGGCGATAAGCACTCCAGGTACCGCCTAAGATCAGGAGTTCGACTTTATCCGTTGGGTGGCCAACGGCTTCGAGGGCCTCCAACCGGGAAGCCACCTGATCGTATGGATCAAAATTGTGCTGGACTGCGCGCCGAGCGCCAGGCTCATCTGGTAGATAGCTTTTTGGCATACGTAAATCAGTCGGGCAGAAGAGGCACTTTCCTGGGCAGGGATAGGGTTTGGTGAGTACGGTGACAGTAGAAACCCCAGATAACGTGCGAACCGGTTTCATCCGGATTTTGCCCATCACATCGGGCCGGTCGATCCAGTCGCCTGTCTCGACCAGCTCACGATACGCAGCCACCAGCACATGCTTGGCCAGGTAACCTTGACCATCCGGTAAGGGATGCCTGCGCAGTGCCTCAGGAACTTCATAACCCGAGGCGATATCCTCGAGCACCTGGCGTGCCAGGGTAATCTTCTCGGGAGTATATTGGCGCGTTTCTAACCAGGTTCGGTAATTGCTATCCATGGTAAACGATATAATCAAGTAATGCGACCAGAAGTATCAGCTCAACTACTTGGGCTCAACCAACAATTTTACCAGACCTTTGCACTCCAATTTTCACGTACTCGTCAGCGATTACAACCCGGAGTGAGGCGGCTCCTGAATGGTAAGATTGCCACAAAAGCTAACCTGTTGGATTTGGGGTGTGGCAATGGAGAACTGGCTAGTGAATTAATCCGGCGCGGTCAACAGGGTTTGTATATTGGTCTGGATTTTAGCCAAGGATTATTAGAGCAGGCGCGACAGCGGATTGCCCTGGCTGGGCAGATCGTTTCGGATGACAACCCGCCATTTTCGGTTCATTTTCTCCAGGTAGATCTGGTCAATTTCGATTGGGTCGAACCGCTGAATCAATATCTGAATATAAAGGGCGTTGGCTCCTTCGATGAAATCCTGGCCTTTGCAGTTCTGCATCACCTGCCAGGTGAAATCCTGCGCAAGCAGGTGTTATCTGCAATCCACGATCAGCTATCTCCCGAGGGTTCCTTTATTCATTCCGAATGGCAGTTCATCAATAGTCCACGTCTGGCCGCACGCCGGCAACCCTGGAGCCAGGTTGGCCTCGATCCTGGTCAGGTAGATGCAGGAGATTTTCTTCTCGATTGGAGAGAGGGTGGGATGGGGCTGCGTTATGTTCACCTTTTTAACGAACCCGAATTGGCTTACCTGGCGCAGCAGTCTGGCTTCGAAATTCTTCAATCCTTTTATTCCGATGGGGAAGGAGGCAATTTAGGGCTTTATCAAGTATGGAGGAAAACAGAAAGATGAAGAAGGATTGTTGATATAATATGGGATATCTTTACGAAGATCGAATTGTATTTCTATGCGTGTCCTGGTAATTTCTGATATTCATGCGAATATAACGGCGTTAGAAGCAGTACTGGCTGATGCAGGCGCGTTTGATGCTGCCTGGTGCCTGGGGGATCTGGTTGGCTATGGACCAGATCCGAATGAGTGTGTTGCTCTAATCCGCACATTGCCCCAGTTAGCTTGTGTAATCGGCAACCATGATGCAGCCGTATTACACCAGATCGATACCGAATCCTTTAACCCGGAAGCCCGCCAGGCGATCACCTGGACCCAGCGAGCCTTAAACCAGGCCTCGATTAACTTCTTAAGCTCACTGCCTGAGAGGATCGTCGAAGATAATGTTACTTTGACACATGGCAGCCCACGCCATCCAGTATGGGAGTATCTGCTCGATACGCGCGCGGCAACCAGCAACTTCAGCTATTTCGATACCCCCTTTTGCCTGGTGGGGCATACCCATTTGCCAGTTTTTTTCACCTTGCTGGATGGTAACTCATCGGCGCGATTGAATATCCCCGAACCCAATAACCAATTTACTCTTCAACCGCGTGGGATTGTGAATCCGGGATCGGTTGGTCAGCCACGCGATCGTGATCCGCGGGCATCCTATGCAATTATTGACCCGGAATCAGTTATCTGGGAATACCGGCGTATAAAATACGATATCCCAGCCGTGCAACAGCGGATGATAAAGGCAGGCTTGCCGGAACGCCATATTCTGCGGCTAGAGGCTGGCTGGTGATAGTCATCCATTACGAGTGGGTTGAACTGGGAACTATACATTGGATAGCAGCGTCTGTTCTTAGAAATAAAACCTAATTTGGAGGTTTGTTATATGAATAGTCAGTTGATACGCCGTGTGTTTGTGATCATCTCGGTTATTGTGTTCTTGCTTAGCGCATGTGCGACAGCAGGTGCCCCTTCGAAGCAATCGGTAGAAAATATGGCCTTGACAGAACGTGGTGCTCGTTCAGCCTCTTCGCCCCAATTGGCTATGTATGATAGTTCTACAGACCTTAAGACTGAGCAAGGGCAAGGCGCAGAGCGGTTGGTCATCAAAAACGCCAGTCTGTCGCTGGTAACTGATGATCCTGAAAGCGCGATGGATGCCATTACCCAACTGGCTAAGGAACTGGGGGGTTTTGTGGTGAATGCCAGTCTATCTCAGCAAGAGTTAGAAAGTGGAGCGAAAGTACCCCGGGCGGAGATTACCATCCGGGTGCAAGCTGAGCGTCTTGATGAGGCCTTGCAGCGTATCAAGGCCCTCAGTCAAAAAGAACCGCTCTCTGAAAACCTCGATAGTCAGGATGTAACTAAAGAATACACCGACTTGAAGTCACGCCTGTTGAATGAAGAGAACACAGAGACGACTTTACAGAAGATAATGGATCAGGCAATCAGGACCGAGGATGTGTTAACGGTCTACAACCAGTTAGTGCAGGTACGTGAGCGTATCGAGGTGCTGAAAGGCCAGATCCAATATTATGAAAAGTCAGCTGAGTTATCCTCAATCAGGATCGAGTTAATGGCGAATGAAGCGGTGCAGCCTTTGACGATTGGTGGCTGGCAGCCAGTTGGGGTGGTCAAGACTGCGGTTCAAACTCTTATCAATTCATTGAAAGCTATCATTAATTTGGTAATCTGGATTGTGATCTTCGTATTGCCCGTATTGTTGGTTTTGTTCCTGATCTTTGGCTTGCCGGCGCTATTAATTATGCGGTTCATCCGCCGGCGGAAACCGGGCAAACCGGAAACAGCACCAGGGACGCAAGCGCTCTCTGCAGGTGATGTCATTTCAGACCAGTGATGAAGGAGTTTGCCCAAATAGTACACTCGCTACTGGGTTTGCGCCTGACACCAGTGCAAATCGCGGCGTTCGTATTTTACGAACAACAATTGCTTGACTGGAATGACCGCTTCAACCTGACCGCAATAACAACTGTAGAACAGATCCGGGTGAAACATTTCCTGGATTCACTCACTTGTTTTCTGGCGTTACGCGATAGCCCTATGGAACGGGTTGTGGATGTTGGCTCGGGGGCAGGTTTTCCCGGATTGCCCTTAAAAATAGTGTCACCAAGCATGCATTTGACTCTGATTGAATCAGTAGCTAAGAAAGCTGAGTTTTGCCGGTACCTGGTCGAGCAATTGAGATTGACGGATGTAGAGATCCTCTCAGAGCGGGTTGAAGTGCTGGGACAATCAGCAGCTTACCGCCAGCAGTTCGATTGGGCCCTGGCTCGCGCGGTAGCAGTCATGCCGGTTTTAACTGAGTACCTCTTGCCATTAGTGCGTGTCGGGGGAGCGATGTTGGCGATGAAGGGCGAAAGCGCTCCTGCAGAAACTCAGGGTGCTGAACGCGCCATTCACTTATTAGGAGGGCATATCGAGAGATTAATCCCGGTCAACCTGCCCGGTGTGGCTGAGGAACGTTTTCTGGTTGTCATTAGGAAAGTTGCTGCGACACCGTCCGGCTATCCCCGGCGAGTTGGTCTCCCTGTGAAAAAACCTTTGTAGCTGCTCGTTTGTGGATTTTTGATAGCTGGTGGGATTGCATGAAACCCTTTATGCTGTGAAGCGTCCGGCTGAAATATGCCAGATTGTAGAAGTACGAGTAAATTCTTCAGCGAACAGGTTGAAATCGGTTGTGGTAATTAGCGCTTGCTCGCTCCCTCCCAGGCGGTTTAATAAATCCAGCCGCCGGGTAGGATCCAACTCAGCCAACACTTCGTCGAGTAGCAACACTGGCCACTGACCAGTTTTCTCTTTCATCCAGATCACCTCGGCCAGTTTCAGAGAAAGCATGGCTGTTCTCGCCTGACCGCGCGAACCGTAAGTTCCCAGGTCAATGGTATTACTTAAGAAACGCAACTCGTCGCGGTGTGGGCCGATCGTCGTAACACCGCGCGCAATTTCCTCGGGGCGCAGCTTTTGTAGACGGTCACGAAAGCCTTGCTCTAAACGTTCTAAGACAATTCCAGATCGGTCGATCGGGGTATCCAAAGGCAGAGGATATTGACCTGGTAAGCGGTCAGGCACCGGTTCATAGGAGGGATGGTATGCGATGCGCAACGTTTCCAGATTATGGGTCAGTTGGTTGTGGATGCGCCCGGTCAGACGTTCGAGTTCTCGAATGGCGCGAATACGAACATGCATTATTCTGGCGCCCAGGTTGGCTAATAGATCATCCCAATAATTTAATTCTCCGGGATCGCCAATACGTTCAGCCAGTTGTTTTAAGAGCGCATTGCGTTGTGAAAGAACATGTGTGTATTCTGCAATGGTGGCGCTGTATCCCGGGGTCACTTGAGCAAGGGCCAGGTTAAGATAACGCCGGCGTTCTTCGGGCGCACCTTCGATCACTTGCAGCATTTGAGGGAGAAAGAGCACGGCGTTGAAGGCGCCTAGTACATCATGGGCTTTGCGTTTAACCCCATCGAGCAGGAACTCTTTTTTCAAGGGAGGAATTTCGTTATGGAATGATCCCGACCCGTTTCGTTCCAGGATTAACCGGATTTCGAGCCGGTGTTGGCGAGTGCCTGTGGTGGCTATGGCAAAACCTGGGGCGGAACCTCGCTCCGGTCGGATCCTCATATCGGGGATATCAGAATTTCCCCCTTGATATTGAAAATCAGCGACGATACGCGCCACAACCAGCGGATCTCGGTCGACCAAAAAATTAATCAACTGGCGGTCATTACTGGCATGGAAAGAGACCAGCGTAGCCAGGTAATAGATTGCCTCCAGAAGGCTGGTCTTCCCTTGGGCGTTGTCGCCGACCAATAATACAACACCGCCTGGAACATCGAGATCCAGGCGGGTGAAATTACGGAAGTTGGTCAGGGAAAGATGGGTTAGCTGCATTATTTATTCAAGAGTGGAGACCTGGGTGGTCTTCTCCTCCACTTTCCAGACTTTATTGGCTTGGTCAATGAATAAGACACCGTTGACATGATCAATTTCGTGTTGGAAAATGCGCGCCAACCAACCTTTCGCTTTGATTTGCATGGGCTTACCGCGCCGGTTGAAACCCTTGACAGTAATGCCTAAGGTACGTTCAACATCTCCAACATATCCTGGAATAGACAGGCACCCCTCGGTACTCACTTCGGTTTCTTCCGCAGTGCGGATTATTTCTGGGTTGACAACCACAAATAGCTTCGGGGGCGCTTTCTCTTTGCCCTGCTCATCCTCGTCTTCGTCTTTGCTATATTCGACCACAATAACCTGTAAAGGGACATTCACCTGTGGCGCGGCCAGACCGACGCCTGGCGCTTCCCGCATTGTTTCGATCATATCTTCTATTAAAGTCTGTAAGGAAGGACCAAAGTCAGTAACTTTACGCGCTTTCCGGCGCAGGACTGGTTCAGGTAGGGTTACGATTTCCCGTATTGCCATAGTCACGTATTTTACCTTTGATTTCCATCTCTCGGGGAATTCTCCTCTTTTTTTAATTTTCCGGTGCTTTCGTTATATACCATCATATATTCCAACATGCGCTGGCGTTCACGCTCCTCTTCTTCCTTGGCTTTCTTCCTCTTTAATTCATCCTGGTAGCGGGAGATATCCAGGTGAACCTGATCTGGATGAGCAACCCAATAGAAAATGAAAGGATTGCCAGCCGCCACATTAATCGTTACCCTGCCGTAATTAAAAATCAGTTCCAGCAAATTTGTTCGATTATGCTCGACGCTTTGAATATCCTCCAGGTTGGCTGTTTTTCTGGTTTCATCCCGCAGGGGCTTTCGCTCGATGTCCAGGATTTGCCGGGGAGTCAGGCGATAAATATCATTTACCCAATCCAGGAACTGGTATCCTGTTATTAATATTCCTAAGATTTCGGCTATTACCAATGGTAAACAATAAGAGAGCGGAATATGTAGAAGGAAGACAAGTATACTGATGATTAAGATCAGCAATGAAAAGAAAAATGGGAGACCAGCTTTTCGGATCAGGATGAGCCAGTGTTTTCGGTAGGTTATCTCTCCATTTTTCTCATAACGGAACTTAAAGGTGTTTCTCACATTATCTAATCGGTTAACGAATCGTTGAGATTTTGATCGGGCTGCAGACTGCTGGTTCGGAATAGCAGGTGAGGTCAGTGTCGTCTTCGGTTGAGTTGAACCGCTGGCAGAAGGCTGCTGGACAGTAGAGCCGGCGTTGCGACGGACGCGCAGAGCCTCTTCCATCGATTCGGAGAAGGCTTTAGCTTCAGTCTCTCGCGAGACCAAAATAAAACGTTCGCGGTAAGAGATGATAAACTTCTCTAAAATATAAGGATTGGCAGCACGCTGCATAACAATCGCGCCAATGTATGTGTTGGCGGTGACATCACCGTAACCGATCAGGCGTCCCCAAAAGCGGGAAAAAACTTTGGTCTCCCGGACTTTATCCAGGGAAACTTCCGTGCGACTATCATACAGGAAGATAACTTTCTCAACCCAGACTAAGCGCCGGCTGGTTACGATGTAAAAATCATTCCCCCAATCAAGCCAATTCCACACTATCCCAAACACAGAAAAAAGGAAGATGAGAAGCCCAACCGTCAAACCCACCCCTGGCAGGAGTTGATTTAACCAATCGATCACCCCTAAGATAACCACTGGAATAATGGTTAGTCCCAACAGAGTCGGCAGGAAGATGGCCCGGATCAAAAAAAAGACGTGTTTCCGCCCGATGAAATAAACTACTTCTTCAGGTGTGAGCCAATCGAATTTTTGTTTAACGAACAGGTGGCGGGTTTCAGAAGTTGCCCGAAGGTTTGTCAATATGCTGGGGAAAGCCTTTAAAATTTCTTGAGCTTGTTCCACGCTAAGATAGAGTAAAAGGCAAGGTTCAATGGCTCTGGCTGTTGTCAGGTAGGGTTGTCTGGAAAGGAGAGCCTCTTCACCGAAGTAATCTCCCGGAGAGAGGATATTTAGAACGCGTTCTGTCTTTGTTCCCTGGGCGGATTTACGGCGGAGACGTGTCTCTTGCCGGCTCAGACGAATTTTACCTTCCAGGATTAAATAGAAGCCATTCCCTTGCGACCCTTGCTGATATAAGACTGAACGTTTGTCAACACGGCTGGGTGTGAAGCGAGAGGCAACAAGCTGCACCTCTTCGAAGGTCAACCCTTGGAATAAAAATTCTCGTTGTAAGATAGCCGCAATTTCTTGCTCGGTAAAGGTCATTTGAGTGGCAATCAAAACTGCGGAACAGTGCGGAACAGCATCGCCATGTTCCGTCGTCCCATTATTCCGAAACGATAATCTCCAGGTTTACCAGAGGTAAATGAATGGTTATCCCACTCTCTAGAAGAACTTCTGCAGTCGGGGCTCTCAGTCCATTCAGCTGGTTTTCGATCCCACAATAGGCGACTAATATACCCAGGCTTCCGAAGTAAGGATTGCAGCGGATGCGCACCTGTTGTCCGGCAGCAAATTCACCTGGTTCTGTCAAAGGATTGAGCGAAGACGATTGGGTGGTCGAAATTATGATCTCAGGGCGACAGTTCCTAAGCACTTCTGCTTTCAGGGCTGTTTCCCTGCCTTCATTCTCTGTCAATAAATCATATGCAAGAGGGTTGATTGGGTGCCGGCCAAAACCTTCCAGAATTATTACCGGGAAAGGTAGTTGATCAGCGACTGAGGTTAATCTGGGTTCCAGGCTGGTGAAGATAACACCACGGGGATTTAAAGCCATGAGGGCTTCGAGTACCTTCGGTTCAGAGCAGTAGCCTGCCAGAAGGACGCAATCTTCCAGGCTGTGGGGAAGACACTCTGTGTTTTCAAACACTTCTTTCGTCATCTCCTGATCCGGAGTAGAGAGGGAAATGATTAAGGTTCCTGAAGTAATTCCACCATTTCCCCAAACGCCCTGGATCAATGTACCTGTCGTTTCAATAATTGCCCCGTAATCAGGGATCAGTTCTACCACTTCTCCAACAAAACCAGCTTTTAGTTCGAGCGCCGGTTTTTTCACTTCAAGTAGAATTCGATTGGAGTCGACTAAAACAATCCACCCGTCTTCTGGCGCACGCAGCACCCTTTTAGCTATCCCCATGGGTCCTGCCAGGATATCGCCTTTCATTACCTGGTCGCCAGTTTTACACTTATAAAAGTTGATCGTTGAAAGTTGTGCGCGGTGAACGTTTAGAGCTCGCTCAATATTCAAGATGAAAATTTTCGGAGTAATCGTTCCAACGGAACCATAAGATTCCGCGATGGTATCCAGCGCGGCCACTTTTTGGCCTTTACGTACCAATACTTTGCCGGGAAAGGGGAGAAGTCGTTTGCGGCGGATTGTCGTACAGGGTAAGATGCGAGTGACTGGCGCTGGCATATCGGTAGGTATGAGATAATATGGGTTTGGTCCATTAGTTCTGGATGTACCGGAACGGTATGGGACCAAAGTCCCATTTCGTTAACCTTTCAATGTCCACAGCCATTTGCTGAATAACTCGTAACGGCGTTGGGGATCCTTGGGTAGATTTAGGGGGCGACCACGTGCATCAATAACGATGCCCAGAGCGCTTCCCGTCACTTTGAGAGCGCCGCCACGTCCGATCCCTCCCATGCCTACCTCATAACGATGTAATGGTTGAATCTGGATCTGGGCTGTCTGACCAGGTGGCAGGGGGATCACTTCAAGCGTTCCTTGCTTGATATCCCGGGTAGTTAGGGGCTTGGTAGTCTGGTCATTGCGGGAACGTTGCGGGGTAACAGTCCCATCATCTGAATCCATCATTTTCAGACGTAAGATGGGTGTACCTGGTCGTGAGTATCCAATGGGAGTGATAACCGTCGCCAGAGGGAGCAGCGCATTTGAATCTAGAATTTGTACAGCCAGGGTGGGATTACGTTCAGCCGCAACACCTATACCTGAAAGAATTTGATTTGGATCTAATACGATGGTTGTTATTCCTGTGGGTTGCAATCCATCCAGTAACATCAACATTGTTTGGGCAAGGCTCGGGCTTTTCGTTAGCACGCTGCCAGTCGCTATGATTGGCTCGAACCACGGGAGGAGAGGTTGTCGAAGGCTGCGGAAGGAGAGTTCAACAGGTTGCGGAACAGTGGTTCCGAGATTGAAGGAGGGATTTGTCAGTAACGCTTGTGTAACTGCAGTTTGCAAGGCGTAACGGGCGATCGCCTGCTCAATTGCCAGGTCTTCCAAAGTTACTGGCAGGTTGGTTGGATAGAGTTGCTTATTGGTCAGGTATTCGTTGAGGTATCCATCCGGGATGGGCATGCTGAGCCACTTCGAAATCTGGCCTGTTGTGTACTCATCCAGGTTACTGTATTGCTTAGCGGCCTGGCCAAGTTCGGGGAAAACCCTCAATATCAATTGACCATCGTAGGCTGCTGCCAGGGTAGTCGCACTGGATCCGATGTCGATCCCCAAAACGCCTTTCACTGTGGCCTGGTTCTTATCTTTGCTTAAGAAACGGATGATTCTGCCAAACCCAATTGCGGAAGGCTGCAGGGTTCCTTTGGTCCACTGATCCAGTTCGGTCAACCCCGGAATCTGTTTTTGATGGATTTCTTTGATAATCCTGGCTAATTTGATATGTGCCGGACCTAATTGTTCCAGATCCAGGGATGGTCGAATATTCGGAGCGTAATCGACCGTGATCAGGGATTGGAATCGGTCATTCACGTCGTCCAAAAGAGATTGGTTGCCAACAAAAAGTAGCCTCGGTCGTGCCTCCTCGGGTAACGCATGACAGGCTAAACGAAACGATTCAAGAATTTCCATAAGCGAAACGGATGCTCCATGGTCGATTCCTCCCGCAGCGATAACCAGATCGGGGCGTAGGCGTAATATACTGGCGATGAGTTCTTCTGGCCGGCGTGTGTCACCGAGTTGGATGGTATCTACAATCTGGCAGCCAGTCGTAAAGGTCAACCGGCGAGCACTCTCAACGGAAACATTTTCTAGCAATCCGATCAGTAGGATTTTTAATTCGGGGCCACCAGAAAATGTCGCTGCAATGGCATCCCCAGTCTGATTACTACCTGGGGCCAGTTCTATAGCGTGCCCGGTGATTTCTCCCAGCTCCTCTAGAGCCTTTCGTACTCCAGACATCAGGTCATTGCCAGAGGATCGACCGGCTGGAGCCGTACCTGTGCCGAGATAACGATAGCGGTCGCCGACTACATCGAACAAGGCTGCTCGGGTCGTCACCGAGCCAGCATCAATGACCAGGGTTGGAATTGAAAAGGATTCAGCATCGAGCGAAGTTTCGGACATAAGCGTTTATGGTTGAGGAGATGATGTAAAAAGATTGATCACCATTTTGATTGCTGTATAAACAGCGGTAGAGCGTTCGACCAGGGCTGAAAGGGATGCTAAATAAATTCCGGCGAATAGCGCGCCAAAGGTGATGGCGATGAAGAATTGCCCCGTTTTAGCCATCGTTTCAATCCAGCCAGCCCGTTTTGGAATCTGGGGTGTAGATTTTGGGGATTGAACCTTTGCTCCGAAATGAAAAGCTGCCAGGGTTGTGACTGTTCCTACCAGAATGATTACCGCATTGAACAATTCGAACCAATTAATCTGACCAGCGACCGTTAGAGACGAGTGGTCGAATAAATTAACTGAGGCGAGTGATTGAGGAATGAACGTGCCGAGAATGGCCCCACCTAAGGCCGCGGCTACGCCAATGCCTGCCAGATAAGCCATGATCGGGCTACCCAGGCCAGACCAGCGCCCAGTTACCTTCATCAGGAGCAGGACACTTAACAGGAGAGGCACTATAAGCAGGATCAACGTTTTCCAGTCCCTATTCCATGACCAGAATGGCTGGAAGAGTTGAGGCCAAAGAACGTTATACCAGGCAACTAAAAAAGCAAAGGCTGCAGCAACGCCAATGAAAATATGAATCGCTAAACGAAATAAAGCGTTGTCGCCCAGCAGGTAGCTGAAAATCAGCAGGGTTAAAACTAAGCCTACCACGCCGCCAATCAGTTCAGTGAGGGATATGCCAGTCAGATTCATAGAGTTGCCTGCTTGTTCATTGCGGAACAGTGCTCTCGTCCGGATGGTGGTTTCTAGGTTTTATATTGCGCGACCAAAACCAGGCAGCGATATTGAATATTGCACCCAGGATCATTAATCCAATCGCAGTTAAAATGCCCAGGCTTAATGGTTTCATATATCCCGTTGCCAGGGACATATTACTGCTACTGCTCTCGTAATTTGCTCCACCCATTAACCCTACCACGAATGCCTGAACTTTTTGGGGATCAGCCTTGAAATACGGGCGGATTAAAGGAGCAGCCTGTTCGCTTAGGACCATCAATAATGGAGTCGTTTCAAGTTTGGGTTGTACTTGTTCGATCCAATCCCGAGCAGTTTCTGGCTTTTCGGTTGCTACAATAATTAGAGAAAATTTGCTCAAGAGTGTTATTTCATCGAAAGGTTTTTGCTTCCAGGCCGGTTGTTGGTTGTAAGTTAGTGGCAATGTTTTCTGGGGCGACCTGACAAAACTGGCCAGTCCGGCAGATCCTCCAGGGATAAACCCCAAATTTACATAAGTGGAAGATGCCTGTTGGTTCTCAAGACGATCCTGGTTAATCAGGTTCAACAGCCGTTCACCTTGTAGCGGGCCAGTTGGGGATGTGGATACCATCATCACAGAAGCGCCGCGGGAGAGCGCATGCTTCAGAACTGCCTGGCTGGCGGCTTCCATTTCGCCGGAAAAACCGGGTTCATAATCAACCGCGAACAAAATTATTGCATCGTTGGTGAGCTTTTGAACTATATCGTAAGCTTCTTGTACCTCTGAGGAGTCTGATCGCATTTCCGCCGGGGAACCCACGATGAGTCCCCAAAAGACGGCCGTGATAAGTATGATGGCCATCAGGATTCGAAACACTGGTTGGGAGGGAAATGCCACACGGTGGCGGAGTGGAGTCGATTCTGCCTCCTCTTCGATCATTTGTTCAAGCAGAGCGATGTGTTTTTTCTGAGGTTCAGGAACGGGTGGCTTTGCCAGGTAGGCAGTTGGTTTGGTCATCTGTACGACCAGCGAGTCGGCCGGAATTAAACCTGGTAAACCTGCCAGAGGGCCAATTTTAATAAGGTGGCGATCTGTATCTGAAAGAGCAGGCTCTGCGGGTTGCACAGAAGGTTGATCAACAGGTTGTTTTTCTTCTGGGGAAGGCTGTGGCTCAGTTGATTGAGGAGCTGGTTGGCTGGTTTCAGGAGGGCTGGCTGCCTCCTGGTTTTCGGGCTGGGCATCCAGAGGGTGAAGCGACTCCAATTCAGATAACCAGGCCAGGTCAGTTTCAGAGGGTGGCTCCTCTTTCATGGGAGTTGCATCGGATTGGGTGGGTGGAATATCCAGATCTGACAGCCATTCCGGTAGATCTTGAGACGGATTGGGATTGGTTGATATTTCGCCGTTCAACCAGTCAGGTAAAAGCGATTGGGGGGCTGCATCAGGCGGTGGTACTTCGGCGATGTCCTTGGCGATCCATTCGGGTATTTCCTTGGCGGGTGTGTTGCCTTCAGGAACGGGATTTTCAGGAATTGCCCCATTCTTCTCTGGTACAGTTTCTGTGGTTGAAGGGCCAGTCGACCGGAGGGGTTTCCCACAAAACTGACAGTCGAGTCGATCGCCCGGATTGTTCTTCCCACATGATGGACAAATGATCTCGGTGTGTGATTCTTTCATGTTATCCCTCATAGGGGCGATCCGCGCCCAGGAACAGGCGCAGACCGGTTGCGATCGTTCCTAATGCGATCCCGATTAACAATCCTCGGGCGCCACCTAACACCCATGTATTCAGTATCCACTCCCGGATTGTGGTTAAACCCGGAAATGGGATGGATGGTAAAGCAATTGCGCTTAATAAGAAAATTAAGACGGTAACTAAGAAGACTGCGGAGAACCAGTTTAGCCGGTTGTAAAGTAAGCGCGTCGCTGTATATAGCAAAACAATGGCTAAAATGGCCAATAAGCTCGTCTCGACGGGAATCAAGATCGAGTTGTAGATCCATACCGACCAGCGATTTAATGGATCAAAAACCAGACCGGCAATCATAGTCACCAGGAAAAACAATAAAAGGATTGCACTGTTGAAAGATCCTGTCTGGCGCTGCGATATTTTTAGCCAATGAACAGTTAACAGGTTTATGAGGCCGACTACCAGGCCAACTGCGGCAAAGATAACGGCCCAACGCAGCAGGTAGGTGGATAGTTCCGAGATGACTGAGGCGGGGTAAAAGTAACTAACCAGAACCACCCCGCCCGAGACCAAGGCGATGAGGAACAGGAAGATTGTTTTTAGTCGTTGTTTCATAGCCAACCTGTGAACTTTAACACTGCTCCGGCCAGGAGGGTGATGATTAGCAACCAACGAAATGCATCTTGCGCCCTTAGACTGGCAATATGTATTTTGCCAGCTCCCAGGTAAGCGCCTCCTGCATAGAGCTCCTCGCCAACCAATGGGTTTTGTACGGCTGCATACAGGATGGCTTGCGCCGAAAGACTGTCACTGCCGGCAAAGAGCTGGTTGCCATTCCGTTCGCTGGCGTCGGCAAGTAAGGCAACCTCGCTGCCAAAATGTCCCACCAACACGCTGGCGCTCACATTCTGGTCAAAGATCACCGGCAGTGTTCCGGCTGCGAAGGACCAGGGAGTCAGGCCGCTGAGTTGACCGCTTATTGGGGTATATCGTTCTTGAGCGCCTGTCTCGCGATAGGCAGTCTGTTGAACATCCTGAGAGAGGATTGCTACAGTTCCATCCCCACTGGTGGCGACGGGCGGGCAATCGCCAGTCGCCGCGGTGCGCGCCAGTCGGAATAGCATGCTTAATCCGACGAGTACAGAGGCGCCAGGCAGGCCGTTCAAACCACCCACGCCAAGGGAAACATGCAACCGCTTGCCTTCCTCTACGGATCGTTCAATTGCTTTCTTTAGTTCTTGTAGGCCCGGAATCAGTCGTAAACCAGTTGGTTTTATAGTAGATTTGATCAAGGCAAAGGTCCCGATAAACAAAGCAAAAACTAAGATCAATGCCAATCCAAACCATTCTTTATTTATCAAGGCAATCCAAGTCACGTTATATTCCCTCCGCGTAGGAGAACGGCGAACTTTTTTGTCTGTTGAGGGTCATCAAATAGCCTGGCCAGAGCATCCAGATTTTCCTTGGGAACTATAAACTCTAACAGAGGTTGGCCAACATAGATCAATTGAGCGGCTAACACAGATAGTGGGCCGACTGCTTCCAGTAATGCAGCCACCCATCTTCCTAACCCCCTCCGGTGCAGGAATTGTGCCCATTCATGCCAGCGCTGCTGGTCTGCCTCCATGATATGAGTATAGCATAAATTTCAAAGTTGGCGGAACAGCAGTTCCGAGATGAATTATACTCAGGAGTGGATTAGATATGACACACAACAGGTGATTTTTACGCCATATATCACTATCGAAATAGAAATCCCTGGGGTAAACTGATCGATTGGAGTCCAGTTGCATATAGTAATTTCGACCTAAAATTATGTCCCGATAATTTTATTCTCGTGTTTTCACAGGTGTAGAATCCAATTTAGTTGTAAAATGAGCAGGAATCATTTTAATAGAATGGAGTTACGCAATGAAGAGACCGATGGTCACAATGGATGGCAACGAGGCAGCTGCCTCGATTGCCCACAAGCTGAGCGAGGTGATCGCAATTTATCCGATTACACCCTCATCAGCGATGGGCGAAAAATCGGATGAGTGGTCAACCCAAGGGAAACCAAATTTATGGGGCACAGTGCCTGCGGTGATCGAAATGCAATCGGAAGGGGGCGCGGCTGGTGCGGTGCATGGCGCACTTCAGACTGGGGCGTTGACAACAACATTTACCGCCTCACAAGGTTTGCTTCTGATGATCCCCAATATGTACAAAATCGCGGGTGAATTAACCCCGACTGTATTTCACGTATCCGCCCGCGCTCTGGCTGCCCAAGGGTTGTCAATCTTCGGGGATCATTCGGATGTAATGTCAACGCGCGGCACGGGTTTTGCGATGATCGTGTCTAGTTCGATTCAAGAAGCGCAGGATATTGCTGCGGTTGCTCATGCGGCTACATTAGAAACGCGCATACCCTTCCTGCATTTCTTTGATGGCTTTCGAACCTCACATGAGATTAATAAAATCGAACAACTAACCGACGATGACATACGGTCGTTGATCGATGACCGGTTTGTACAAGCTCATCGCTCGCGTGGCCTCTCGCCTGATCATCCAGTACTGCGGGGGACGGCCCAAAACCCGGATGTGTATTTCCAGGGACGCGAAACCGTCAATCCCTATTATTTGGCCTGCCCAGATATTGTCCAAAAAATAATGGATAAGCTGGGTGACCTGGTCGGCCGCCAGTATCACCTTTTCGATTATGTTGGCGCTCCAGATGCGGAGCGTGTAATCGTCATTATGGGCTCCGGGGCAGAAACTGCTGGTGAAACAGCCAGATATTTAATTGAACACGGCGAGAAAGTCGGCGTGATTAACGTCCATTTGTTCCGTCCCTTCTCGGTCAAACACTTTATCCAGGCGTTACCCACAACAGTCAAGGTGGTGGCCGTCTTGGACCGCACCAAAGAACCTGGATCAGCCGGAGAACCGCTTTACCAGGATATCCTGACTGCCCTCGCAGAAAGCCAGGGTCCACAGCCACGGGTGATCGGTGGTCGTTATGGTCTGGCTTCTAAAGAGTTCACTCCAGCGATGGTTAAGGGTATTTTTGACGAAATGGCCGCCCTTGATCCGAAGAACCATTTCACCATTGGCATCAACGATGATGTCACGCATACCAGCCTGGTTTATGATGCCTCCTTCAACATCGAATCGCCCGAGACTGTACGGTGCGTGTTTTGGGGTTTGGGGGCGGATGGAACGGTAGGGGCTAACCATAACTCGATCCATATTATCGGAGGTGAAGGGGATAATTATGCTCAGGGTTACTTTTATTACGACTCTAAGAAATCTGGTACGGTAACCCTCTCCCACCTGCGCTTTGGTCCTAAGCCGATCCGTGCTCCCTATTTAATAATCCAGGCGCAGTTTGTTGCCTGCCATCAGTTCTCTTTCCTTGAGCGGTTTGATGTTCTCAAGTATTCACAGCCGGGTTCGGTATTTTTGCTGAATAGCATTTACGGTCCAGAAGAGGTTTGGGATCATCTGCCTCAGGAGACTCAAGCTGGGATCATAGAGAAGAAGCTTCGTTTCTATGTCATTGATGCTTATGAAGTAGCCCGTCAAACCGGAATGGGTCAACGCATCAACACCATCATGCAGACCTGTTTCTTTGCCATTAGCGGCGTTCTGCCGCGCGAACAGGCTATTGCTGAAATTAAGCAGGCGATTGAAAAGACGTATGGACGGCGGGGTGAAGCAGTGGTCCAAGCGAATTTCGAAGCTGTGGATCAGTCCCTGGCCAACCTTTATGAGGTGAAAGTACCGGACAAAGTGACCAGTTCCTTTACTCGCCGGGAACCCATCTCGCCCCAGGCGCCGGAATTTGTCCATGATGTTCTGGGGAAAATAATTAATCTGGATGGCGATAGCTTGCCTGTCAGCGCCATGCCGGTAGATGGCACCTTCCCGACCGCAACCACTCAATGGGAAAAGCGTAATATCACCCTCGAAATCCCGGTATGGGAATCGGATTTGTGCATTCAATGTGGCAAGTGTTGTTTCGTTTGCCCGCATGCGGTAATCCGTGAGAAGGTTTATGATCCGGCTTTGTTAAAAAGCGCCCCTGTCGACTGGCACGCGGTGGATGCACGCTGGAAAGAATTCCCGGGCATGAAGTACACCCTGGCTGTTGCTCCAGAAGATTGCACGGGTTGCGGTTTGTGTGTGGAAGTCTGCCCGGCGAAAGATAAGAGTCAGGTTGGTCGTAAGGCTATCAATATGGCAGATCAACCGCCGATCCGTGAGCGTGAACGGATCAAGTGGGATTACTTTATGTCTATCCCGGATGTGGATCGAACGACTTTCAGCCTGCGGACGGTGAAAAACTCCCAACTTCTCCGACCGCTATTTGAATTTTCTGGGGCCTGCACTGGTTGTGGGGAAACACCTTATGTCAAACTGCTCAGTCAGCTCTACGGCGACCGGATCGTTATCGCCAACGCGACGGGTTGCTCTTCGATCTACAGCGGTAACCTGCCAACCACACCCTGGGCAGTGAATGCGGATGGTCGTGGACCAGCCTGGTCTAATTCGCTTTTCGAAGATAACGCAGAATTTGGGTTAGGCTTCCGCCTGACATTAGATAAACAGCTTGAGTACGCCAAGGAACTCCTGCCGCAATTGGTTGACCAGATTGGTGAGACGCTTGTGCAGGAATTGGTGAATGCCAATCAATCATCCGAAGCTGGCATTCGAGATCAGCGTCAACGGGTGGCTCTGCTTAAACAGCGCCTGGCGGAGATGGATGATCCCCGCGCGCGTAACCTGCTCAGCATTGCCGATGTCTTGGTGCGCAAGAGTGTTTGGATTGTCGGCGGGGATGGCTGGGCTTATGATATCGGGTACGGTGGTTTAGACCATGTCCTGGCGACTGGTCGTAACGTCAACCTGTTAGTCCTGGATACTGAAGTGTATTCCAACACAGGTGGCCAGGCTTCCAAATCCACCCCACGTGCGGCAGTGGCTCGCTTCGCTGCCAATGGCAAGTCGATGCCGAAGAAAGACTTGGGTATGATTGCGATGGCGTATGGGTATGTTTATGTGGCTCGCGTGGCCATGGGGGCCGGCGATCAGCAAACCTTAAATGCCTTTGTCGAGGCGGATGCTTACGATGGGCCATCTTTGATCATCGCTTATAGTCACTGCATCTCCCATGGTTACGACCTGCGCAAAGGCCTGGATCAGCAACGTCTTGCGGTTCAGTCTGGCGCCTGGCCGCTCTATCGCTACAACCCGGCTTTAATTGCTCAGGGGCAAAATCCGTTGAGCATTGACTCGAAAGAACCGACAATACCCTTAAGCCAGTATGCTTATAATGAAACTCGCTACCGCATGCTGTTACAGAGTAATGAACAGCGCGCTGAGTTCCTGATGAAACAGGCTCAGAGAGATGTCAAGGGTCGTTGGGATCTCTATCGCCAGATGGCGGCAATGCATTATGAGGGAGAGAAGGAATAAGTGGAGGCTAACATGGCTGACTTAACCACAACTTACCTGGGCCTGACCCTGAAAAATCCTTTTATCGCGTCTTCTTCACCGCTGACCGAAAAAGTAGAATCAGTCCGCATGTTGGAAGCGGCGGGTGTCGCAGCAGTAGTTCTGCCTTCGTTGTTCGAAGAACAGATTATCAATGAGAGTTTTAAATTAAATCGCGACCTGGAGCGAGGTTCGTACTCGAATCCTGAGGCATTGACCTATCTGCCGGATATCGGACGTTATAGTATCGGCGCAGATAGATATGTTGAAAACCTGGCCAGCATCAAGCAGGCGGTCACGATTCCAGTATTGGGCAGCCTGAACGGCATTTCTGCGGGTGGTTGGGTTGATTATGCGCGTAAGATTGAGCAGGCTGGGGCGGATGCCTTGGAGCTAAACCTTTATAACCTGGCGACCGACCCTGCTATTACGGCTGGCCAACTGGAAGATCAATATATTAACCTGGTGGGTAGTATACGGAAACAGGTAAAAATACCCCTGGCAATCAAGCTCAGCCCATTTTTCACGGGGTTGCCAAACTTCGCTCGACGCCTGGTCGAAGTCGGATCAGATGGACTGGTATTGTTCAACCGGTTTTACCAACCCGATTTCGATCTGGAAGAATTAACCGTCGTACCGCACCTGGTTTTAAGCAGCTCAAACGAGATGCGCTTGCCATTGCGGTGGATAGCTATTCTTTACGGGCGCATCCAGGTAGATTTTGGTTTGACTGGCGGTGTTCATACCTCCGAAGACTTACTCAAAGCCTTAATGGCTGGGGCAAGCGCCTGCCTGGTCACTTCTGAGCTATTGCAGAATGGCGTCCAGCGGGTGTCGCAAATTTTGGCAGACGTGGCAGCATGGATGGAGCAGCACGAATATCACTCCATTACCCAATTGAAGGGCAGTATGAGCCAGGTTGCGGTTGGCGACTCAACAGCTTTCGAACGAGCCAACTATATGAAAGTGTTGAGCTCGTACTAGAAGATTATTAATAAAAGATGTCGCCAGGGAGTACGATCACCTGGCGACATCTTTTTATATAACGATCCTAGCGATAACGATAAGTTACCGGGATGTACCACTCGTCCAGGGTGACGCTTTGATCTGGAGTTACGACCTTGAATTGGATCTGGTCAACATCCGCCTGACCAGATCGAATGGTGAAAAAGCAATCTCCCGTTCCATTTCCGGCCGGATAAATTGGTGAACCGCAAACGCCATAATTTGGCGATGGCCCACCACTCGTAAACGGCAGCAGATAAATCCTGACGCCTTCAGGATTTGTTGTCGAGTAATTAAAGGTGATGGTTACTTGATTGTTAATGGTCATATTCGCGGGCGAGCTTGGACTGAGTGTGATATTGGTGATGGGATGATCGGTGAAGTGGTAGTTGGTTGCAACAGAGGTTTCAGCGAGCAGGCGGGTTTCCCCGACATCCCACATCTGCACCCGCACTTCATCAATGGTGACCGGTCCTGAAGAGATAGAGAAAGAAACTTGACCGGTTCCTGTCCCCGGGACGCCCACAGGCGACTCGCCCCGTACCCAGCCTGCTGCCACCCTCCCACCCTCATAAGGTCGGGCGATGAACCGTACCTTCCCCGAACCTGAGGCGCTATAATTAAACTTGAACATAGCGTACTGATTGTAGTTCGAGCTTGTGGAAAACACCCAATTCATGGGTGTAGCAGTGATGGAGTAACTATCTGGGACATTCGTTGAAGTAGGTGTGGGGGGGAGGGTGGCTGTAGAAGTCGGTGTTTGACCCAGGGATATGAATAGATCAACCCCGGATTTCGGGGGGACACGCGTGCCAGCCGATGGATTCGAATCAAACACAATCCCTTCCGCTGCTGGATTTCCTTGCCTCAACGGCGTAGCCATCAAGCCGGCCTCCGAGAGCCTGGCAATCGCAGTTCCGACGGGTTTCCCAACCAGCTCTGGGATTACTACATTGCGTGGCTGAGTAAGGATAATCACCAATCCTACAATCACAACCAGAACGACTCCAGCTACTAATAGAATCCACCACGGGAAGCGAATAGAGGGTTTTGATGCGGGAACCTCAATTGAAACCGTAGGCCCTTCGGCAAAGGTTTCGTCGGGGTTCTGTACTTCGACCATATTCAAGCGAAAAGTGTAGGTGCCAGCTGGTACACCCACAGGCGCCTGAATGGTAACATCGAACACGCTGGTTCCTGCAATTGGGAAAGAGCGCTCAATATCACCTTCTATTTTTAGCCATGTTGAATGGGATTGTCCCTGCGGCACCGTTACCGTTGAAGCCTGGCCGGTAATAGATCTGCCACTGGCATTGAATACTGTGAAATTTGCTGCCCCCTGGCGACGATTGTCAAGTCGGACGCTATTGCTGGCGACTGAGATACTGAATAACCCTGCCATATTCATCCTCCTAATTGGCAAGGCTGCCCAAAAATCAACCGGGCAGCCTTGTTTCTTTCAATGATATATTCAATAAATCCGGGGAAAATAGCAACCGAATCCCTAAAAGGATATAGGATCCGGTCTACTCGACATCAGGTACCTCGCCAAACTTCTTATGGCGATATACGATTCGCCCACGAGCCAAATCATAAGGCGACATTTCGACCCGTACCCGATCACCGAGTAAGATACGGATATAGTACTTGCGCATCTTTCCGGACAGGTAGGCTAAAACCTCATGGCCATTATCCAGGCGAACCTTGAATTGCGTACCCGGTAAAGCCTCTACAACCAAGCCTTCTACTTGAATTTTATCCTCGTCTTTTGCCATCTTCACCTCCGGAATCCGGCCCTAAGGGCGCAGGAATCGCAGACCATACTTAGCTGATAGTTTACTCCGGCTCAATTACCTGGCGGCGCTTAAGGCGCCGAATGGACTTCTTCTTATTGATACGCCGCAACTCGCTTTTGGAAACGAACCAGCGTTTACGACGGACGGTGCTCAAGATGCCACTCTTAGCAACTTTCTTGCGGAAACGCTTAAGTAGCTGATCCTGAGACTCATTAGAGCGTAAAGTTACAGACGTCACTGGTATCACCTCCTTTCGTATTCACTGCGGTACAATCGTCCCGAGTTTCATTCCAGATTAACCTGCTGGAATGTAAGCGTGGATTAAGCAGAAGAACAAAAAAGCCCGGCTAGATATCGCGGGCGCAGCCGAGCAAAAGAAAGGTCGATAAATTTCGTGTTCTTTCACGCAACCGCAATATGCGCTCTCCCAGTCTGGTTAAGATGATTCAATCCGCGCAAAGGTTGATTATACCGAAGAAATTAATCTATGTCAACGTGAAATTTATTAAATAATTCACCCTGAAACTACCCCTCGCTTGCGTTCCAGGATGCGCTTGACCAACTTAAACCGAAAATGATCCGTGCGCTCGCGCTCATCGAGCGCCAGTTGAATGAAATCCCGCTCTGCTTCCAGTTCAGGAATCAGCAGGTGATCCAGTGCATTCAGACGGCGAGTTGTGCGTTGGATTTCGGAGGCCAGGCGCGTCAGGCGTAACTCGCTTTCCGCCAATTGGATAATGGCATCCACTTGCATTTCGAAGGCAGCGGCAGCCTCGTCAATTGTAATGGATGTCCCCACCACAGAATACCCTCTGCCCAATGCCGTGCGAGAGACGCGCTTTTGCTCGATGTGCGGTACCTTGACGCCCATCACATTGGTCGTAGTCATCTGCAGGGGAAGCTCAGCCCGGGCAGCCAGTGCGGCTGAACGGACTGCCTCGCTGCCAACGGCTGCCTCCGCCCGTGCGATTGCCTGACGCGCTTTGTCGGCCATCTGTATCAGGACTTCTGAGTGTTCCATAACGGTGTCGGCAGTCCGTAAGAACTCTTTCATCAGGGCTGTACGCTTCTGTTCCAGCAAGTCGCGGCCTTGTCTAGCCAAAGCAATCTGCGCTTTGCGGGACAGGAGCTCCATGCGGGTAGCAGAAATGGTGCGCATACGGTTAGCCGGTTAGCAAGTTCACAGGTTTAAAGTTTACTGTGATATTGCTCAATAAAGCGATGCGGAATTCGCTTCAGCAACTCAGCCGGCAGGGGCGCCAGCAACTCCCAGGCTATCCGCAAGGTTTCGGTGATATCTCGGTCAATCATCCCCTGCCCAACGAAGGTCTCTTCGAAGCGCCTGGCAAACACCAGAATGCGCCGGTCATCGACAGATAGCGCTGATTCGCCGATAATCGCCATCAGACGGCGCAAATCTCGCCCTTCGGCATACAGGGCATAGAGCTGGTCGGCGACATACCGGTGGTCTGGGCGGGTCTTACCCTCGCCAATCCCACTGTTCATCAGGCGCGATAGGGAAGGCAACACATCTATCGGCGGGTAAATACCTTTGCGATGTAAGTCACGGCTCAATACGATCTGACCTTCGGTAATGTAGCCAGTCAGATCCGGGATGGGGTGAGTGATGTCATCATCGGGCATGGTCAATATGACTAATTGGGTCACTGAACCGGGATTTCCCTGAATACGGCCGGAGCGTTCATACACGCTGGCCAGGTCGGAGTACATATAGCCCGGATAGCCACGCCGCCCTGGGACTTCCTCACTGGCTGCAGAAACTTCGCGCAGGGCTTCACAATAATTGGTCATGTCAGTCAGGATCACCAAGACGTGACGGTGGTGTGTAAAAGCCAGGTATTCGGCGGCGGTCAAGGCCGCACGTGGCGTCAACAAACGTTCAATCGCGGGATCATCGGCAAGATTTACGAATACAACCGTCCGGTCCATGGCTTCGTTTGCCCGAAAGTGATCCAGGAAGAAGGAAGCTTCCCGATGGGTGATTCCCATGGCAGCAAACACCACCGCGAAGTTCTGTGGATTAGAACCCACAGCCAGGTTGCTGCCAGCTACATGCGCCTGAGCAGCAATCTGCGCGGCAAGCTCGTTGGCCGGCAATCCGGCGCCGGAGAAGATCGGTAACTTCTGTCCGCGGGTCAGGGTATTCAAGCCATCCAGGGCAGAGACGCCGGTTTGAATAAACTCACTGGGATGCGTGCGCACGGATGGGTTAATTGGTAATCCATTGATATCTAGGGAGGCTTCCGGTGTGATTGGCGGACCACCATCGATGGGTTGCCCCGCTCCATCCAAGACACGCCCCAGCATTGAGAGCGAGACATCCAACCGGGCAACATCGCCCACAAAACGCGCCCGCGTTCGGTCGAGATCCAGACCACTGGTGCCGGTAAAAATTCGCACCATGCACTGGCGCTCGCTCACTTCCATCACCTGCCCCAGGCGGATCTCGCCGTCCGGACCGATGATCTCCATCATCTCATTATATGCCACCCCCGCAACGCGTTCTAAGAAGGCAAGGGGGCCCTTAATTTGGGTAAGGGTACGATATTCGGTGGTAACCAGTTTGGGTTTACGAATGGTCAGAGCGTACTTTTGCATTCCCACTCACTCCCAAGTTAGCAAAGTTGGATTGGACTGAATTCATCAGCATTTGTGGGTTAAAACTCACAGCTTGTGGTTTTGAAATGGGTAATTCTTTCATACGTGCAATTTCTGCCACTACCGGCATGCTACTCACCTGGGTTAAAGGTATACCCTTCTCCAGAGCGATCTCGGTATAATGGTAGAAACTCATGATCGCTTTGAGCATCCAATACGCTTTGTCAATCCTACAATAACGGTCTACCTCATGGTTAGCTGATTGTTGCAGGAAATCCTCGCGTAACATACGCGCCACGGACAGGATGGCGCGTTCTGATTCAGCAAGAGCATCTGGTCCGACCAGGCGGACAATCTCGAGTAATTCCACTTCACGCTGTAACAAAGCCATGGCTGCGCTGATCAATTCGCTCCAGTCTGGCGCCACATTTTTTTCGTACCAGCTGCGCAAGTTGTAAAGTGAATAGCTCCGCGTCCAGTTTATTGCCGGGAAATGCCTGCGCCGTGAAAGGTCGTAATCCAAAGCCCAAAAAGTACCGATCATGCGCATCGAGTTTTGTGTGATTGGCTCAGAAAAATCACCACCTTGTGGCGATACAGCACCGACCACAGTCACTGAACCCCGCCGATCCGTATCTTCAGTTTTTTCTGCACAAACTACTGAGTTCTTCAGTGGCGTTGTTCCACCCTTCCCTAAACATACTACTCGTCCGGAACGTTCGTAAAACTCAGCCAATCGGGCGGCTAAATAAGCGGGATATCCTTCTTCGCCGGGCATTTCCTCCAGACGACCCGAAATCTCGCGCAATGCCTCACCCCAGCGCGAAGTCGAGTCGGCTAACAGGAGCACATCATACCCCATATCTCGATAGTACTCGGCAATTGTGATACCGGTATAGATGCTGGCTTCGCGAGCGGCGACAGGCATATTGGAGGTGTTAGCAATCAGCACGGTGCGCTCCATCAAGGATGCACCCGTTCGTGGGTCTTCCAAGGTTGGGAATGTTTCCAACACATCAGTCATTTCGTTACCGCGTTCACCGCAGCCCACATAAACCACCACATCTGCATCCGCCCAACAAGCCAGGCTATGCTCAGTGACCGTTTTGCCAGTTCCGAAGCCCCCAGGGATAATTGCCGAGCCGCCTTTGGCCACCGGGAACAAGGTATCGATGATGCGTGTGCCGGTGATCAACGGTTCATTCGGCGCTAACCGGGTGCGGACCGGACGGGGTTGGCGGACAGGCCAGGTCTGGTCGAGAGTAACTTGATAGAAATCGGTTTCCGAACCGCTTGTCCTTTCAAGTACTGCAACCGTTTCATTCAGACGGTAGTTCCCCTCCCGGATCTCTGTCACTCGCCCGTGCAACCCCGGAGGAACCAGGATGCGGTGCTCGATCGTTTGAGACTCGCGCACTCCCCCCAGGATATCACCTTGATCAACCTTTTGGCCTTTTGGAACACAGGGAATAAAGCGCCATTCCTTATCTTCGGGCAAGGGGGACGCGTGAGTACCCCGTTGGAGAAAATACCCGGTAGAGCTTGCCAGCGCCGCCAACGGACGTTGTAGCCCATCATAGACTTTGCCCAATAAGCCCGGTCCCAAGTGAGCGACCAGGGGTTGGCGTGTATTGTGGACTGGTTCGCCCACCCGAATACCGGAAGTATCTTCGTAGACCTGGATGGTTACCAGGTTCCCAGACAAGCGGATAACCTCTCCAATCAGGCCTGATTCTCCCACTCGCACAACATCATACAATCGGACTTCTGCTAAACCCTCAGCTCCTATTACCGGACCAGCAATGCGACTAATCTTTCCGGTTTGTTTTCCCGTTGATTGGATCATTCTTCAGCCTCAGTCTCTTCGCCCTTAAAAGTAATATGGACTCCAATTGCGCGCTGGATGATAGTGGCAATCCGGCGTGTGCGGGAAATTTCCTCGCCAGCTGGCTGCCCACCAGGGATGGAAAGATATGGTAAATTCTCGGCCGAGTCCATTCGCTTAATAAAAGCTGGTGGCATATGCACCAACAATTCACTATCAATGGCTAAAAAGTTCACCTCATCACTATCCAGCCAGGTGCTGATCAATTCTTGGGCGGTTTCTATATCTTCAGCAGCGTAGGCATCAACCCCAGCCAGTTGAAAGCCGGAAACCTGAGAGGGGCGAGTGACAACCAATAAGCGACTCATGCTGCATATTCCAGTTCGGAGCGGATTATTTCTATTTTCATGCCAGAATTAATTCCATACGCGATGCGCCGCATGTTGCTGATTTCGTTTATCTTAAGTGCAAAAAAACCCAGCAACACACCAATCCCTAAGGGGTCATTGGTTATCAAACTTGACATCCAACGCAGATAAAATCGCCTGAGCTGTTGCTCAAAGTCGCTCAACCGACCGGATTTCGCGAAGGAGGCCAGGCCAGCCTGTAAAGAGCCTACATAAAGGGTTTTAGATAAGATTGCCACCATTGACTCCAGGTTGTCCTGGCTTCCCGAGCGGCTTAAAAGATCGAATGAGAGAAATCCTGGTCCAATGAATAACTGTTTTAACTCGTTGAAATGCCAATGCTCACGCAACATATTCCTTTCAGTCGGCTCATGGACAAAGCGTAGGATGGTCAACAGGTTCTTGAAATCCGCGTCCACCTTTAGTGCGAAGAGCAGCGAGTCGGCTTCTTGGGGGTCGTTTTGTAGCTGTTTAATCGATTCCTGGTAGTACCACCGGTCAAGGGCCAATTCCATTTCGAATAACTCGGCTCCAGGGTGTACGGAGCGCAGCTTGAGTAAAGGTTGGCCAAAGGGAAGATTATTGCTGACCAGCAGATCAATTAACCCCCTTAGCCCGGGAGCGCGTACCAGCTCGCGCATCACTTCCTGACTTAATTCACCATGCGATGCATGCAATCCCACGGGTATGGTTGCCAAAAGGATTTCGGCGGGTGAGGCATTTCTTGCCAGACCCCGCAGGATCGTTTTAAGATTTTGAACATCATAATATTGGAACCAGAGCGAGACCATTTCACCGGCCTGATTACTGAAAAAGTGGCGCACTTTGTTCACGGTATTGACCAGGTCAATATGAAGCGCATCATTGATGCTCTCCAACGCAGTTGCACGCGCCAATGCGGCTTCCAGTGATTTGCGATAACCTGTCTTTAGAAGCGCAGCGATCAACCCCTGAATGCTGCCAGACTCAGCCAGGGCATCCAATTCGTGTGTAGAAAGCAAACGGGATTTCATCACCCTCAGGCGGGCGTTTCCGTAGTCGTAGTCGGACATACTTCGGAGCCTGTCCCTTGTCTTGCTTCAAACAGGGCCGCCAGGAAACGGCGTAGATATGGAATCGCCCGGTTATAACGTGCTTCCAGGGTGTTATAGGCTATCACGCGTTGGTCTCCACTCCTGGCAATCAGACCTCCACAGCATTCTTGCTTATAGTCCACGGGGAGGTTCACCCCAACTTTTTTGAGAGTGCCTTCCAACAAGAGTCTGTCACGCGGATCAGCTTCCAACCGGGCTGGCAGATCTCCGCTGACAGAGCTTTCAATTTCAGATAATGCTTCAAGGGTTAATTTTTGGAGCAAAACCGGGTAAATTGGATCCATACGCAGGCGTTCAAGACTGGTCCGGGTTCGCTGCAGGGCTGTGTTGACCAGCTCATCTCGCGCCTCACCGATAATTTGAATCGCTGTCAGGTGGGCTTTATGGATGATGCGAGCGCGCTCCCTGAGGGCAGGTGCTGCAACGGATGCACACACCTCTGCTTGTATTTGTTCAGCTTCGAGGCGCGCTTTGGCAAGAATCTCGTCTGAAGTCTGGCAGGTACGCGCCTCTATCTCGTGTAATCGCGCTTCACCCGCTGAGGTGATCCCATCCAAAATCGCTTGCAGACCCATCTCACCCGCCAAGTAGTAAGAGCATGGCTGCGACGGCAAATCCCAAAATGGCTACTGTCTCAGGAATGGCGATCAGCAAAATAATCGTGCCCAGGGCTTCTGGTTTTTCGGCAATCACCCCCGCACCTGCTGAGCCAATGCGAGCCTGTGCCATGCCTGTGCCAATACCCGCCAGGCCGATTGCCAGTCCAGCGCCGATTGCAGTTAATCCAGTTCCGATATCCATATCATCCTCCGTTTTTAACTAAAAACTATCCATCCACAGACCTGATTAGAAGCGCGACTTGAACGGCTCATAGGGTCTACCACCACCTTCATAAAACTTCCTGAAGAACTCTACGTAATGTAGACGCAGGCTATGAATGGTTGGGCTGAAACCTCCTAATATCAGGTTAAGTGCATGGATTAGTAGTGCAATGATTACTCCTACGATGATATTGCCCAGCATTCCGATCATGTCGTTGGCTACTTTCGCCAGGTAAACAGAAGCCAGGCCGATTGCAGCGATACGCAAGTATGAAAGCACATTTCCGATCAACCCGATAAATTCGATTGGACCGATCAGCAAGCCTAACCAACCCAGTGGAGCGCCCAAAAGTGCAATGCCCACGATCATGCCCCCAATGGCGGGAGTCATGAATCCCTTTGGCAAATAATTGGTTAAGACGCCGACGATCAGGAATAGACAAATCAATCCTAACAGCATCCCACCCCGCTCCAGGAGATGGTTGCGGCTCCTTTCCTGGATCGCTTCCCATACCCCCAGGATCAATCCAAGTGTGATATGCACAGCGCCGACTACAAGAGCCATCAATAATAAACCTGCCACCTGGTCTGCACTGGCACGATCAATCCAGATAGCATGCATACCTATATGCTCGCCCAGAGAACCAAATAACTCTCCGTATAGAAAGCCAAACAGGATCGCCCAACTTGAACCCATAGCCAGGATGATCAGAATGTCCCTCACAATCCCGGTTTTGAATCTGGTTAACAGCAGCCACAGACTGATTGCCAGTAAAAGCGCTCCATACCCCACATCTCCTAAGATCATGCCAAAGAAGATGGGAAGGAATAATGCCATCAGACGCGTAGGGTCAATGTGCCCATAGCGCGGTAATGAGAGTAGCTTAACCAGGCTTTCAAAGGGTTGGGCTGGACGGGGGTTTTGTAAGATAACCGGCGCACGCTCTTTTAACTCAGGTGTTAGGGGGAGCTTTTCCACCAGTACAGCTTCTCCAACTTCGTCCATGAGAGCCATTTTGACTTGCTCGAAATTCCTGGCAGGCACCCAACCCACCAAAATAAAGGTCATATCTGTCTCGCCAAAACGTGAGAGGACGCTATTGGCGTCCAATTCATCGCGCAATGCATCCCGGATGGTTAAAAGCCGGTCACACCACTGAGCGGACAGACGATCCATTTCTTTATTAATGGCTTCGATTTCTTTTGGGATGGCTAACATGCGCTGGTGAAGAGTAGAAAGGACAACATCGGGTGGTCCACTGCCCAATTCAGAAGGCAAGCGTAAGCGAGAAACATCCTCCTGTCCCAGCAACGCTTCAATCTCGCTGGTAAATTCCTGTGGGAAGACAATCAGCATGGCGCGGGTGGAGGCGTCCACATCACTTGCCACGATGTCTGCCCGACCACTCGTCAATTGCAGGACTTGATTGCCTACTGAGTCAAGCACACCAACGTGAACCCGGCTGACCAAAATTCCAACAGACACATTGCCTGGTTTATGGGCAGAAGATGGAATAATCGGCAACAGTTTGCGTAAGGTAGCTTCGTAGCGCGGGAACATTGCCTGTTCTGTTTGGAGCTTTTCGCAACGTGAGGCAAGCGCCTGAACTTGCGGTACAAGTTGCTCAGTGCAGGCGCGAGCTTCCACCAGGTAGTCCTCCATCGGAACCAGCTTCTTTTGGGTATGCGCGCATCCCAGTGCCTCGATAAGGCCTTCCAGACGAGCCAATAAGACGCTGGTCTCTTCTTGAGTGCGCAGAGTCTCCCGATTGAGGGTCAATGGTCGCGCCATAATTGCAGAAAATTCCCTCAATTCTTCGATCTGCACACACCCCAACCGACGCAGGCTGTGGAGGATGTCCTGAAGTTTAGTTTTTAATCCAATGATCTCGACAGGACACATTTCGACATTCATTTGCCGCTCATCCCTCCTCAGCCTGTTCTGTAATGAAATTTACTGCAAGTTCCACTACTTGGCTCATTTCTGTAATCCCTTGGCGGCGCAACTCCTTCGCCTGTTCTTCTGCCTTAGCGATAATGTCCTGGGCTTCTGCCTCCGCTTGATTAATGATTTGCTGGTAGCGCGCCTGGCCCTCGCTCTGACCGGCTTCCCTTGCCAGGTTAATCATTTGGGTTACTTGTGACCGGGCGTTCGCGACTCTTTGGTGGGCTGCCTCGTTCGCTACGGCGATGCGGCGAGTAACTTCCGCTTCAGCTTGCCGGATCTGATCTAAGAATGAGAGTTCTTGGGAAGAGGGTTCAGTAGCCATGGTTTATTTTTTTTGTGATATTGTATGGGCAATCCTTCCTGCTTGCCTTTATCCCTTGAGATCAGATTTCGATAATTTTCTTTTGAATGGCGTACTTAATTAAGTCACCCCGGTCGTGTAGGTCCAATTTCTGCATCAGGTTTGCCCGGTGAGATTGAACTGTCTTGACCGACAAATGTAGAATATCAGCCACCTCACGACTGGTCTTGCCCTCGGCAATCAACTGCAGAACCTCACGCTCACGCGGTGAGAGCGCATCAGGATTTGCCTCAGGCTTGTTGTTTTCTTTACGCAGGTAATCATCCAGTAGCAGGCGGGTGATGGTAGGTGAAAGAACAGCCTCGCCGTTGTTCACCGCCCGGATAGCAGACACCAGCTCGCTCGCGGCTGCTTTCTTGACAATATATCCAGAAGCGCCCACTTCTAAAACCTGCCTGAAGTACTCCTCGTGGTCATACATTGTAAGTATCAACACATTTATTTCAGGTTGTTCACGCTTGATCTGGCGGGTTGCTTCCAAGCCATTGAGCAAAGGCATGGCAATATCCATGAGCACCACGTTTGGATGCAACTGGGCAGCCAGGCGGACTGCTTCCCGTCCATTGTCTGCTTCACCCACAATGACAATGTCTGGTTGATCCTCAATTATTGCCCGGATCCCGTTGCGGAGTAAGGTGTGATCGTCAGCGACTAAGATATGGATTTTTCGTGTCATTGCCGTCTTATCGGAACCACGGTTGGCGAAAATACCGAATGTCGATTCGCATTATTATGCCTTAAAAACAGCCTGAATTAGAACGATTATTCCGCAATAGATGGATGCAAATATCCTTCCGTTGTTAATACAGGAATATTGATTAATATTCGGGTACCCTGGCCAGGCGTGGACTCGATTTCTACCTTGCCACCTATCAACGATACGCGCTCCTGTATTCCCAACAAACCAAGCTGTTTACGAGATACTGCTTCCCGCGATTCCTGTTCTACATTAAAACCGCAACCGTTATCTTCTATTTCCAGGTAGATTTGATCCTCTCTTTGTTGTAGGCGGATGATAACCCGTTTAGCTTGAGAATGGCGCAGGATGTTATTCACCGCTTCTTGGGTAACCCGAAATAGGAGAGTCTCCAAGGTCGGCGAGGTCCTCATCGCGCTCGATGGGATATCAAATTCGACGGTTATACGCACCTCTTCCAGGCTGGTACGAGCATACCAACGGATAGCAGGCACCAGTCCAAGATCATCTAAGATGGAAGGGCGTAAATCCCAGATGATTTTCCGCAAATCTTCCAAAGCCTGACTCGCCAGGTGTCGAATCTCTGATAAACGCTCGATTAGATTTTGGTGGTTTTCTGGGACGATACCTTCCAGCCTTTCCAGATGAATAATAATAGAAGACAAGGCCTGGGCAGTATCATCATGCAAATTTTGCGCAATCCGGACCCGCTCCTCTTCCTGAGCATTGAGGGCGCGCTCGGAAAGCGCTCGTAACTGAAGTGTTCGCTGCTCCAGGCGCTCCAACAGACCACTGATCGCATTCACCAGGCTGATGGTATCGGGATCTTGATACTCTCGTAACACATCGGGAATAACGATCTGCTTATTATCGGCCTGGTTCAACGCAGCGGTCAGCATATGCAGGGGATGCAAAGCACTTTTGACGATCCAGTAATTGACCAGTAATGTAAGCAGGATACCTGTAAAAGAAAACAGGAGGATTAACTTAAGATCCCCGAGCACAACTAGCTGGTGGGTAATTAAGGTACCGAAGATCGCGCCGAAGATGATCAACAAGGAATTCCCGATCAATACGCGCTTGAAAATAGATACCCCCAGGAGTCGTTGCCGATAGGGAGAAAAGAAGCGAGAGAGAAAACTCACGATTTTATGTTAACACAAATAGTACCTGGATACAAGTGACTCATATATATACGGGGTGGTCGTAGCCTTAGCCCTACTAATTATAAGGTCTTCTTCTTTCTCAAGATAGGGTCTGCGCTGGATGGGATTCAGGCAGAGGCCGGATGACTTGGGATAAATAATCATTTACGCTTATAATGGTATTCCTTCCTGGCAAAGCCAAAAGGTTTTCTTATGCAGACAATCATCGAAAGTAAAGTCAATCAGAGTGCTGTTCTTAGCGATCTACTTGCCGAGGTTAATCTACTCTCACACCAGCAGGTCGAGCTTTGCTACCACTGTCATAAATGCACCGCAGGTTGCCCGGTTGTCCAGGATATGCAATATGGTCCTGACCTGATCTTGCGTATGGTTACCCTCAACCAGGCAGAGGCTGTTCTCCGTAGCCAGGACATCTGGTTATGTGCAGGATGTTTCACTTGCGTTACCCGTTGCCCAAATCAGATTGACACCGCGGCAGTGATGGATGCTTTACGGCAGATCTCGATCGGGAGGGGCTACCCCTGTGCGGAGCGAGATGCTCTGTTATTTCACCGACTGTTTTTAGGTGTAGTGAAGCTGCTGGGGCGCTCCCACGAGGCATTGATGTTGGGATTGTTTAAAATCCTGGCTCACGTTCCGATCAAGAACGATCTAAAAGCAGGAGCGAGGCTATTCATAAAAGGGAAGGTACCTGTGCTGCCCCAACGCTCCCGGGCAGCCGCAGGAGTTCGAAAGATGGTCCAGAGAAGCCGGAGGAAGGTAAGCTAAGTCAATGGCATATTCCTTATACCCGGGTTGCAGTTTACACGCGACTGGCCTTGAATATCGGTTGTCCATGCAAGCGGTGTTCCAGCACCTCGGCATAGATTTGTTCGAGCTGCGCGATTGGAATTGCTGTGGTGCTTCCTCTGCGCATGCGCTAGACCATACTCTGGCGCTCAGCCTCCCCGCACGCAACCTGGCACTGGCGATTGAGGTGGGTTATGACCTTGTTATCCCATGTGCGGCGTGTTTTAACCGAATCAAAGCGACAGACCAGATATTAAGAAATGAACCCTCCACGCGGGCAAAGATCGAAGCTGTGGTTGGATATACCTTTGACAGGCGAGTCGCTATCCGACCTGCCCTGGCTGTGGTGAGTGATGACGATTGGCTGGTGAAAGTTGCAGCCAGGGTGAAATTACCTCTGCATGGTTTGAAAGTGGTGCCATATTATGGCTGCCTGCTTGTCCGTCCACCGGCGATAACTGAATTTGACGATCCTGATAACCCACAACAGATGACAAAATTGCTCCAAACGGTTGGGGCGGAAGTCAGATCTTGGTCATATGCGACAGAATGCTGTGGAGGTAGCCTGTCGCTTAGCCGTTCGGATGTCGTATACCGTCTGGTAGGGCGGTTAGTCGAACGAGCTCGCGAGGCCGGGGCAGACGCGTTGGTTACAGCCTGTCCGCTGTGCCAGGTTAACCTGGAGATGCGGCAACGTGACGGCCCAGAAATGCCGGCTTTCTACTTTACCGAGTTGCTCGGTTTGGCGTTTGACTTGCCTGAATCTTCCCGTTGGTGGGGTAAGCATTTGATTGACCCTCGTCCAGTCCTCCGCCAGGCCGGTTTGCTGAAGGGTAGTTCTGAGTGACTCAGAAAGGCAACATGGTTTCTTTAGACGACGGAAAAGAGAACGGAAGAACGACAATCGGTGCGGTATTAGTCATCGGCGCCGGTATTGCCGGTATGCAGGCAGCACTCGATCTGGCCGAGGCGGGAATTAAGGTTTATCTGGTCGACAAAGCGCCTGCCATTGGCGGGACGATGGCGATGCTTGATAAAACTTTCCCTACGAACGACTGCGCTATGTGCATCATGTCTCCCAAGTTAGTAGAGGTGGGGCGACACCTCAACATCGAGTTACTAAATTGTGCGGAGATCGATACGATCAGCGGGACAGCCGGAAATTTTACAGTAAGGATAAACCAGCATCCGCGCTTTGTCGATCTGACCAAATGTACAGGATGTGGGGATTGCGCTACGGCATGTCCGATCAGCCTCCCGGACACCTTCAATGGCAGCTTCTCAAATCGTAAAGCCATCTATAAGCTCTACCCGCAGGCTATCCCCAACGCCTACGTAATCGAAAAACGAGGGGTGGCTCCCTGCCGGGATGCTTGCCCCATCCACCAACGAGCGCAAGGTTATATTGCCCTGGTCGCTGAAGGACGCTTTGCTGATGCCTACCGGACGATCCTGGAAGACAATCCCTTCCCGTCCATTTGTGGGCGGATCTGCAACCACCGTTGTGAGGAAGCCTGTAACCGTCAGCAAGCTGATAAACCGGTGAATGTCGCCGGTTTAAAGAGGTATGTTGCTGATTGGGCCTGGGAACACCAGGTGTCTGGATCAAGTTTCTCGACGGGTAACAGTCAGATGCTGGCAGACAAGCGGGTGGCAGTCGTTGGTTCAGGTCCGGCTGGACTCACCTGTGCACACGACCTCGTCCGTTGGGGTTGTGCGGTGACTGTTTACGAGGCTCTACCAGTCGCTGGGGGGATGATGCGTGTAGGCGTGCCTGCCTTTCGATTGCCGCATGAAGTTGTCCAGCGCGAGATTGACGCGCTTGTTTCTCAGGGCATCGAGTTAAGGCTTAACCAGCGAGTAGAGGATCTCGAAACATTAAAATGTGAATATGACGCGGTCTTTGTGGCAATTGGTGCGCACAAAGGAGTCAAGCTGCCTATCTCTGGCAACGACCTGCCTCAGGTACTTATGGCGACCGACTTTCTACGTGAAGTCAGCCTGCAGTCGCAGGATGCAACTCAGATCGGTGATAACGGACGTTTCCAACAGATGCTCCAGGGCAAACGGGTGCTTGTGCTTGGTGGGGGAAGCGTGGCAGTCGATTCAGCCACAACCGCATTACGGTTAGGCGCTGTCTGGGTAGGGATGACCTGTCTGGAAAGCCGAATTCAAATGCCTGCTCACCAATGGGAAATTGATGATGCAGAAGAGGAAGGCATTGAGATTTTCCCGGCGCGCACCTTTAGAGAAGTGACCAGCGTAGATGGGTACGTCACCGGGGTACGCACTGTCAACATTAACTTCCGCGGATTCATCGAAGGTCGGCCAGATTTCGATGAGTATCCTGAAACCGAATCGGTTATTCCTGCCGATGTAGTAATATTTGCCATTGGGCAGCGTCCCGACTCGGATTTTCTCAACCACGTGAAGCGGTTCCGCAACGGCAGGGTGGAGGTTGACTCTGAAACCCTGGTCACCAGTATTCCAGGCGTTTTTGCAGGTGGGGATGTGGTGACAGGGACGGCGTTTATTGTTAACGCCATCGCGGCAGGTCATCTGGCAGCCCATTCGATTTCTTCTTACCTGGGCGTTAAGGTACCGGAGACCGATGGTTTACACCCAGTGGTAAAACTAGCCAAAGATGAGATTCAAGGACAGATTGCCTCGGGAAGAGTTGCCTGTGTGCCGCGCCTGGATGTCCATAAACGTCCTGCGGAAGAACGCCGAAAGGATTTTGCCGAAATCACCTGTTCACTTACCACAGCCCAGGCTCAGGCTGAAGCCAGCCGCTGCCTACGCTGTGGAGTTTGTTCGGAGTGCAATCAATGTGTTTATGTTTGCCGGGCAGGAGCAGTGCTGCAAGAGGATGTCGGACAGTCATTGGAGCTTAACGTAGGCGCCGTTATTTTGACGCCGGGCGTGGAGACGATGCCTGGCAATATCCAACCGGAGTACGGTTATGGGCGTTTTCCTAACGTTGTTACCAGTATCCAATTTGAGCGAATGCTGTCTGCCTCTGGCCCATTTAGTGGTGTGGTTTCGCGCCCCTCCGATGGTGCGCACCCGCGTAAGATCGCCTGGATACAATGTGTCGGGTCAAGAGATTGTATAACCGGAAGAGGGCAATATTGCTCGTCAGTATGTTGTATGTACGCCACGAAAGAGGCGGTCATCGCAAAAGAGCATGACCCGCATATTGAGCCAACTATCTTTTACATAGATATTCGTTCGTTTGGGAAAGGATTTGAATCCTACATCGAGCGCGCCAAATCCGAACACGGCATCCGCTTCATTCGTTGTATGGTATCAACAGTAAAAGAAGTGCCTCAGACCCACAACCTCCGCCTGCAATATGCCACCTTCGATGATAATAACGGAAGGCATCCGGTGGCGCATGAAGAGGAATATGACCTGGTTGTGCTATCAGTCGGACTGAGACCCACTGCGCAAGCCCAGGCGATGGCGGAAAGACTCGGTGTAGCACTAAATCCGTTCGGCTTTGCTGAAACTCAATCCTATTCTCCTGCCCAGACTTCCCAACCAGGAATATTCATCGCTGGAGCCTTTGCTGAACCCAAGGATATTCCCGAATCGGTGATTGAGGCTTCCTGTGCAGCGGCACAGGCTTCTGCATTATTGAAAGACAGCCGGGGCACTCTAACCCGCGAGCCGGTATATCCACCAGAGAGGGATATGCGCGACGAACCCGAGCGGGTGGGAGTATTCATTTGCCATTGCGGGATTAACATCGGGGCAGTTGTTGATGTACCCGCGGTAGTCGAGTATGCCAGAACCCTACCTGGCGTAGTTTACGCTGAACACAACCTGTATACCTGTTCCCAGGATACCCAGGAACGCATCCAGCTAAAGGTGCAGGAATTGGGATTAAACCGCATGGTGGTTGCCTCTTGCACACCGCGCACACACGAGCCCCTGTTTCAGGAAACCCTCCAGCAGGCCGGGTTGAATCCCCATCTCTTTGAGATGGCAAATATCCGTGAGCATGTTTCGTGGGTGCACCGCTCTGTTCCTCAAAATGCCACGGATAAAGCGAAAAGCCTGGTAGCCATGGCAGTCGCAAAAGCTCGCGGATTACATCCTATCACCCGTAAGACTTTCGAGGTGAACCGGCAAGCCCTGGTCATAGGGGGGGGTCTGGCAGGTATGACCGCGGCGTTATCAATTGCTCACCAGGGCTTCGGCGTTTACCTGGTGGAGAGGGAAACCGAATTGGGTGGAAACCTGCGCCATATCTACTTCGGGATGCAGGAAGGGACTGACCCACAGGCCGTGCTCAGGGATATAATTCATTCTGTCAAGCAAGAGCCTCTCATCCAGGTGATCACTGGCGCTGGATTAACCGATCTCAGCGGCTATACCGGACAGTACCGTAGTACAGTTCGGCTTACGGATGGAATCCAGACCGCTAATGAACAGCGGATTGAACTACAGCATGGCGCGGTTGTGGTCGCTACTGGTGCACGCCAGTACAATCCGACCGAGTACCTTTATGGGCAACATGAGCGCGTATTGACTCAGCAAGATCTGGAAAACTTGTTGAGTAGAGAACCTTCGCCAATTCAAAATCACCAGTCCATTGTCATGATCCAGTGCGTTGGCTCGCGCGATGAGCAGCATCCCTATTGCTCAAGGATCTGCTGTACCCAGGCAATTAAGAACGCACTGGTAATCAAACGAAAAGCACCGCAGGCGCATGTTTATGTGTTATACCGCGATATCCGCAGTTATGGCTTCCGAGAGCAATATTACCGTCAGGCTCGTCAGGCCGGGGTTATCTTCCTTGAATACAGTGAGAAGGATAAACCCGAGGTGATTGCCAGGCAAGAAGGCAGTATAAGTGTCCGCGTTGCTGTTCAGCCCGATAATCAGACGATTAATTTAGAGCCTGACTGGCTGGTGCTCAGCGCTGGCATTATTGCCGAACCAGGCAACCGGGTAATGGCTCAGTTGTTGAAAGTACCCCTGGACCAGGTCGGCTTCTTCCTGGAAGCCCATGTCAAGCTCCGCCCGGTGGACTTTGCTGCCGAGGGGATTTACCTTGCTGGTTTGGCGCATTCGCCACAAAGTATCGAAGGGACGATCACTCAGGCGCAGGCAGCGGCCGTACGAGTAGTGGCATTGTTATCCAAGCCGGTATTAAAGGCTACTCCCCTGGTTGCCAGTGTGAATCCCAAGCTGTGTGCAGCCTGCGGTCTGTGTGTAGAATTATGCCCTTATGGCGCTCGCCGGCTCGAACCGGATATGGATCACGCGGAAGTGATTGAGGTTCTGTGCCAGGGTTGTGGGGCCTGTGTGGCTGCCTGCCCCAACAAAGCCAGCCAACAGAAGGGTTTTGAGTTCGCACAAGAGTTCAAGGTATTGGAGGCTATTTTAGGGTAATCATTTCGGAATAGTTGTGGATCCTGAGTCACGAGTTCCGAGCCAGCATCCGCCGCTAAAAAGAGGTAATCCGCATGAGTGATAAGGACTTTCAACCCAACATTGTGGCTTTCTTGTGCAACTGGTGCACCTATGCTGGTGCAGACCTGGCAGGCACTTCACGGCTGCAATATCCCGCCAATGTACGTGTGGTGCGTTTGATGTGCAGCGGCGCTGTTGATTCAGTCTACGTGCTCAAACCTATGATTGAGGGTGCAGATGGAATTCTTATTGGTGGATGCCATCCGGGTGATTGTCATTACCAGACTGGCAATTTTAAAGCCCGCCGGCGATTCCTGGCACTCCAGAACATCTTGAAAGCTACTGGTTTCGATGAACATCGGATCTGGTTGAGATGGATCAGCGCCAGCGAAGGGCAACGGTTTGCCGAGACAGTCACTAACATGGTTGCCTCGCTCAGGGAAATGGGACCGAACCCCCTGCGCGAGAAATGGAACGTATAAGAGGGTAACCTATGGATGGGATGATCCGAGTAGAGAATGGTGATGTGCTGACAGCGTTGCGCAATTTTTTGCAGCGGTTAATGGAGACCAATGTGGTAGAGGCGCTGTTCGTCCCGCTGGAGGGGGAAGGTGGGGTGATCTATCCAGCCCTGGTAACCAATCCCGATTACTTGAAATGGGCAAATCCACTTTCACCGGTCATGCCGATAAACAATGCCCGAGCAATCTCTGTTCTGACTGGTAAACACACCCCAAGACGCCTGGCAGCAGTGTTGCGCCCTTGTGAGATACGTGCCCTGATTGAGCTGGTGAAACTCCAGCAAGCTAACCTGGAAGATGTGATTTTGATTGGCATTGACTGCACCGGAACCTGCGAGGTAGTTGAATATAAGGAAGCGCTTCAGAAGGGGAACGAGAGTGGGATAACACCCACAGCTCTGGAGCACCGGTATCTGGTCGAATTTCTATCCGCAGCCCGCGAGGGGCGCGATCCGGTATTGCCTGGGCTATCTTTACGTCCTGCCTGTCGCACCTGTGGTCAGCCCATCCCGCTGCAAGCTGATATCCACCTCCACCTGGTGGGGGTTGAAAACAATCCAGAGGGAAATTCAAGCTGGTTTATCCCGGTTACAGTAGAGGACATCCTGGCCAACAAATTGAACCTGAAAGAATTGCTTAGCAGCAATTCCGATCAAGTTGAGAAAGCCGGCGGAAGCCAGGCGATGATTGACCAGCTTATTTCTGGACATCAACAAGTCCTTGAACGCGAGCTGGCGGGGATTACGACCGCCATGGCGACCAACGGAGGCATAACAGACCTGTTTGCCACGTGTATTCGCTGCCATAACTGTATGACCGCCTGTCCAATTTGTTACTGTAAGACCTGCCTGTTCAGGACTCCCGCCATGCAACACGAGCCAGAAGCTTATTTCGCTGCAGCCCAACGGAAGGGCGCGGCGCGGATGATGAGTGACACCTTGTTATTTCACCTGACCAGGTTAAGCCATATGAGTACCTCCTGCGTCAGTTGTGGTATGTGCACCTCTGCATGTCCGATGCATATCCCGGTTGGCATGATCTTCAGCGCGGTGGGTAGGACTGTGCAAGAATTTTTTGATTATCGTCCTGGTCGTGATATTCATGAGCCATTACCGTTAATAACTTTCCAGGCGAGTGAATGGACTGAGATAGGCGAGGAGAAATGACCGGGTTCAGTCGGAGTGTGCTTGTCATCGGAGGTGGTATTGCCGGAATTCAAACGGCACTGGACCTCGCCAATGCGGGATTTAAAACCATTCTTGTCGAACGTTCGCCCAGCATTGGCGGGCGGATGGCTCAACTAGATAAAACATTTCCTACACTCGACTGCTCCGCTTGCATCCTCACTCCAAAAATGGCGGATGTGCCTCGCAATCCCAACATTATCCTGATGACCTGCACTGAGGTCCTGTCAACGGAACGCGGTGCAGCCATACCGGGTGCAGCCGGAGCGTTCCACGTCACCTTAGAGAGAAAACCGCGTTATGTCGACGTGAACAGTTGCACAGCCTGCGGAGCGTGCACCGAAGCTTGCCCGGTTGTAATACCCAATAGCTTTAATATAGGCTTGAACACGCACAAAGCAATTTACCAACCTTTCCCACAAGCGATACCAAACGCTTTTGCCATCCAAAAGAAGGAATCGCCTTGCAGGAGCGCCTGCCCGGCGCATATCCCGGTGCAGGGGTATGTTGCCCTCATCGCGCAGGGAAAATTCAAACACGCCCTTGAGCGGGTACGGCAGGCAGGTGTGCCGTTTGTCGGAACGCTGGGTAGGGTTTGTTACCATCCCTGCGAGAGTATCTGCAAACGTAGCCAGTGGGACGAACCAGTTTCGGTTTGCGCTTTGAAACGCTCTGCTTATGACTTTGGACTGAATGAAGATGGCGTTGTCCGCGACGAACCTCAGCCGATCCCTGTCCAATGGAATGAAAAAATAGCGGTTATCGGTGCGGGTCCAGCAGGATTAACCGCGGCTTACGAATTGGCATGCAAAGGATATCATGTAACGGTATTCGATGAATTGCCTGTACCTGGAGGGATGCTGGCTGTAGGAATCCCCGCCTTTCGCTTGCCCCGAACGATACTTAACCAGGAGATCGATTTCATATGCAAACTGGGCGTAGAATTGCGTCTGAATACGCCAGTTGGTCGCCATGGTGGTCCGAGTATTGAGGATCTTCGCCGTGAGTACCAGGCGGTTTTCCTGGCGATCGGTGCCCACCACAGCAGCCAATTGGGAGTGCCCGGAGAAGATTTACCGGAAGTGCTCCAGGCAGTGACTTTTTTACGACAAGTGAACCTTGGGTATATGGATGAGGTGTTGCCCTCCATCCAAGGCAAGCGGGTGGCGGTAATTGGCGGTGGCAACACAGCAGTAGATGCAGCCCGTTCCGCATTACGTCTGGGGGCTAACGTACAAATCCTCTACCGGCGCACACGTGTTGAAATGCCGGCTGCAAAATTTGAGGTAGATGCAGCAGAAACCGAAGGGATTGAATTGAAGCTGCTGGTTGCCCCACTGCGTGTATTGGAAGAACATGGACATCTCGTAGGTATGGAGTGCATTCGCATGGAATTGGGCGAGCCAGATGCCAGTGGGAGGCGGCGACCTGTTCCTATCAAGGGATCCGAATTCAAGCTGGGGCTGGATACGGTGATCGCTGCCATTGGGCAGAGCGTTGAATCGGAAGGCTTGGGGCTGAAAACCAATCGCGACCGGCTGGTTGCCGACCCGGAGACAATGCAAACTCCCTTGGAGGGTGTATTCGCCGGTGGTGATGCGGTAACTGGCGCTGCTACGGTTGTGGAAGCGGTGGGTGCGGGCATTCGTGTAGCCGAGACAATCCACCGTTACCTGCGCGGTGTGGATTTGCGCAACGGAAGAAAATTTTCCTGGCCGGACCCGAAAAAGATCAACATCGGAGTCGCGAGTAACTCACGATCGATGAGCAGGCTTCAACCAGCGGGATTACAAGCCACCCAGGCGCGGGTTCCGATGCCGGAACTGGAGGTAGCTGAGCGGGTGGTTGATTTTCGTGAGGTAGAGCTGGGTTTGACCCGGGAACAGGCAATCAAAGAGGCCAAACGCTGTTTGGACTGTGCAATCTGCTCAGATTGTAACCAGTGCGTAACTGCCTGCCAGCGGGGCGCGATCCACCATGATGAACAACTAGAGCGAATCGAGCTGGATGTAAGCGCCATCGTTGTCGCCACGGGTTTCGACATCTTTGAACCGAGCCGCAAACCCGAGTTTGGATATGGCGTATATCCTCAGGTTATCACGACGATGGAATTTGAACGCCTGGCGTCTGCCTCAGGCCCAACTGCGGGCAAAATTTCACTCAATGGGAAGCCTCCAAAAAAGGTGGTCTTCATTCAGTGTGTAGGATCACGCGATCGCAGTCTGGACATTCCCTATTGCTCGCGCGTTTGCTGTATGGTTGTTGCCAAGCAGGCCCATTTAGCCCATGAGCGTTTACCAGGGGCTGAGATTACCGTGTTTTATATGGATGTGCGCGCATTTGGTAAGGGTTTTGAGGAATTTTATGACCGTGTACGCCAGGAGGGCATTATCTACCGGCGCGGCAACCCCTCAGAGATTATCCGGTGTGGCGAGAGGTTGGTTGTGCGCGCTGAAGATACCTTGCTGGGCGAGCTGGTGGAGGTTGAAGCTGACCTGGTTGTGCTGGCAGTCGGTCTCCAGCCGCGCACCGACGCCGGTGCTATCGCCCAAACCCTGAACTTGAAACAGGGCACAGATGGATTCTTCCGGGAAGACCATCCCAAGCTACGCACGGTTGAAAGTGGTATTCCCGGTGTGTTCCTGGCGGGTTGTTGTCAGGGACCGAAAGATATCCCTGATACGGTAGCCCATGCCAAAGCTGCTGCTTCGGCAGCGATGATCCTGCTGGCCGGCATTGAGATGGTAAAAAATGAAAGCTGATTGTGACAGAACTATGGTAATGAGGAAAGGAGCAGGATATGCTCATAATTGAAAGCCGCCAATTTGCCAAGCAATATGGCTTGTTTGCCTGTATTCAATGTGGTAAGTGCACGGGGGGGTGCCCGATGGCAATCAAGACCAGGCTCAACCCGCGCAGCCTGATATATCGCCTGTTGGTGGCTGGAAATGGTTTCGATTTGGAAGGTCGTGAAGAACTCTGGGACTGTACTACCTGCTCCACTTGTTATAGCCGTTGCCCCAAACAGGTGAATCCGATGGAAGCCATCATCTCCATGCGCAGCGCTATCGTTGAGAAAGGTCGTATCCATCCCAATGTGAAGACAGCTCTGGAAAGTACTTTTCGGCACGGCAATCCATTAACCTTACCCCGCTCTGAGCGCGCGGCCTGGGCAGACGGGCTGGCGGTTAAACACTTCTCGGATGGCACCGAGTATCTTTACTACGTCGGTTGCATCCCTTCCTACGACCCACGCGTACAGCAGGTATCTCGCTCACTGGTATCTATTCTGCAGAACTCGGGCGTGGATTTTGGCATATTGGGGAACGAGGAGAACTGTTGTGCCAGTGAGGTGCGTCGCCTGGGTGAAATGGGTTTATTTGAGATGATGGTGGAAGAAAACCAGGAACTGTTCAAGAGTCAGGGAGTGAAGAAGATATTAACTACTTCTCCGCATTGCTTTAATGTTTTTACGAATGACTACCCTAAAAATGGAATTCAAGTACAGCATTACACTCAGGTCCTGGCGGATATGGTTGAACGCGGGAACATCCAATTTTCAGCCCGTTTGGATAAGCGGGTCACTTACCACGATCCGTGTTACCTGGGGAAGCATAACCAAATCTTCGATGAGCCTCGCACGGTGTTAAGCGGAATCCCGGGTGTACAGCTCATCGAAATGGACCGCTCGCGCGAGAAAAGCCTGTGCTGCGAGGGCGGGGGTGGACGGATGTGGCTGGAGGGCACGAACCCCGGGGTGCGCTTGGCCCAACTTCGGGTAAAAGAAGCGCTAGAGACTGGGGCTGAAATCTTAGCCACTGCCTGCGGATTCTGCTTGCTGACATTGGATGAAGCCGTGAAACATTTAGGAGTTGAAGGACGGCTGAAAGTGATGGACATCGCAGAACTGGTCCATCTGGCGTTGAAAGTTGAAGGTTGATCTTTGAATACTCCAAGGATTGGCGTTTACATTTGCCATTGCGGCATCAACATCGCAGCCACTGTTGACGTAAAAGCTGTAGCTGAATTTGCTTCCCGCAAGCCCGGTGTGGTGATCGCCCGCGACTATACCTATATGTGCTCTGAACCCGGGCAGGCAATGATTAAAAAAGACATTGCCGAACTCAAGCTTAACCGCGTTGTGGTTGCCTCCTGCTCACCCCGCATGCACGAGCCAACTTTTCAGGCTGTCATTACTGAAGCTGGGTTAAATCCATATTGCTTCGAGATGGCGAACATCCGCGAACAGTGTTCGTGGGTTCACCCACTCGATCCACAAACCACATCCAAAGCCATACAACTGGTGAGTTCAGCCGTTTGGAAAGCCAGACTCCTGGAACCTCTGGAAATCAGGCAGGTGCAAGTCATACCTGCCGCTGCGGTAATTGGTGGTGGTATGGCTGGCATGCAAGCTGCGCTGGATCTTGCTGAGGCTGGATTTCAGGTAACATTGGTTGAGCGTTCACACCAGCTTGGTGGGCAGGTTAGCCAGTTATATCAGACATTCCCGACCCGCGAGCCAGCCTCCGATCTGGTGAACTACCTGATAACAAAGGTAACCCGCCATCCACGCATCACGGTTCTGACCTCAACGGAAGTAGTGAAAGTCAGTGGCTACGTGGGTAATTTCCGCCTGGAAGTCGGTGGGTTAACCGCCGGCGCGACAACGGAAACCAATGAATTTACTTCGCAGAAGACAACCGCAATGATAAATAGAGAGGTGATGGCGGGGGTGATCATCATTGCCACCGGGTTTGAGCCATTCGAAGCGCGCCGCATTCCAGAACTCAGTTATGGGGCTTACCCGGAAGTCATCACCACTCTCGATTTTGAACAGCTTGCTAATCAGGGCCTTAAGTTTAACGGCAATAAACCGAAGGATGTTGTCTTTATTCAATGTGTTGGCTCACGCAATCAGGTTGTGGGTAACCCCTACTGCTCACGAGTCTGCTGTATGACGGTTGCCCGCCAGGCCCTTCTCATTCGCGAACGGCTGCCGGATGCCCGGATCACGGTGTTCTATATAGATGTGCGTGCCTTTGGGAAGGGGTTCGAGGAATTTTATGATAGCGCCCGCGAAGCTGGGATTATCTACCGTCGCGGCAATCCCTCCGAGATTCTCCGGCGGGGAAACCGCGTTCTGGTTCGTGCGGAAGACACCTTGCTAGGCATGGATTCACAGGGTGACTCAGGATCGCAGCAATCCACGCTTGTCGAAGTGGAAGCGGATTTGGTCGTATTGGCCGTGGGGATGACCTCCCGCCGGGATACCGAGGCACTTTCCAGCCTGTTCAAGCTGGCTCGCTCAGCGGACGGCTTCTTCATGGAGGCACACCCGAAACTACGCCCGGTAGAGACCGCAATGGCAGGGATCTTCCTGGCGGGCTGCTGCCAGGGACCAAAGGATATCACTGAGACGATTGCACAGGCGCGCGCCGCAGCTTCATCTGCAATGGCTCCGCTCATGCGTGGGAGAATTCAAGTGGAAGCAGTCACTTCCTTCGTGGATGAGGAATTGTGTGCGGGTTGCGGTCAATGCGCCCAGGTGTGTAACTTTTCTGCACTTTCCTTGCATCCAGTGCGTGGCGTGATGACAGTGAACCAGGTCTTGTGTCAGGGATGTGGGGCTTGCGCTGCTACCTGTCCCTCCGGAGCTATCAACCTGCACCAATTTACATTCGAACAGGTCATGGCGCAAATAGAGACATTTGCTTTATTCACCACTCCGACTGAACAACGGATCGCCTTTGTTTCATCGCGAAATAGTAGTTTTGAGTGATTCGAAGTTGTTTTACAGCGTTTGAATAAAGGAGATTTTATGCCTCAACGGCTGCAAACAGATCCCTTCCGTATCCGGAAAATTTTAAATATTATCTTTGCCCAACCTCGACCGCCTGTTGCCCGCTGCCGCCTGCTGAGCTCAGGTTTTGGGCCTGGTTACATGCTAAAGACTTCCGATGATTTGATTGGTACAAAAGCCTGTCTGGGTTGTGGCTGTTGTATGGATGCCTGTCCATTGCTTGCCCGCGATCCAAAACGCAGACAGCGCCTGGAGGTGCGCACATCGATGGCTTTGGAAACACTGGTCGGCGAGGACTGTGATCGCTGTGGTAATTGTGTGCTGGTGTGCCCCCAGGTGGATCCTACGATTAAGTACTACCTGGTGCAAACCCACCTGGCAGAGGGCATGGCCTATTTGTTGGCGAAGGCTGCCACCGACGAAATTTACACGTTAAACCTTTTGCTGAGCGCTTGAGCAGGGGAGAAAGGATCAATATGATCGATATTTCGATCCTAGGAAAGCATTACACAGTACCTGAAGAATTGACAATCTTGAAGGCATTTGAGTGGGCGGGTTTCCACCTGACGCGTGGAGTAGGCTGCCGGGGAGGTTTCTGCGGAGCGTGTGGTACGGTGTACCGTTTACCGCACGACCACCGTCTGTATTATGCTCTGGCTTGTCAAACAGTCGTCCATCCGGGGATGATCCTCGGACAGATTCCCTTCTTCCCCGCTCAGCATCCCGTTTACCACCTGGAAGATCTCGAACCTGCCGGCGAGACATTGTTGGAATATTATCCTGAAATCCTGCGCTGTTATGGGTGCAACACATGCACCAAGGCTTGTCCCCAGGAAATTGATGTCTTGAAATACATGGCTGCCGCCCTCCGCGGCGATCTGGCAGAAGTGGCTGAAGTCTCCTTCGACTGTATCATGTGTGGTTTATGCGTGGCGCGCTGCCCGGCGGAAATCGTCCCTCCCAATGTCGCCCTGATGGCGCGCAGGTTATATGGGAAGTACCTGGCTCCGCCCGCACAACACTTGCACCAACGCGTTCAAGAAATCCATTCTGGTCATTACCAGAACGAGATCAATGCTCTGAAGTCGCTCCCTCTCGACGAGGTCAAGCAGCAATATATCTCCAGGGTAATTGAGGAATAAAGCATGGAATTTGAATTTCCTCCGGATACGCTGATGCTCCAGGATATGCTCCGTCGGTTTATTGATAAGGAAGTCCGACCGCTGGAGATGAAGTACTTCGCTACGGGTGTGTTGGAACCCAAGGAGCAAAATCATTTGCGAGCCGTGATCGAACAGATGGGCTTATGGGGCATTACTGTTCCGGAGAAGTTTGGTGGGGGTGGGTTGGATACCATGACAGCCTGCTTGCTTGAAGAAGAGCTGGGTAAGACCTTTGTACCAGTAGACATCGGTGAAGTACCACCGTTCCTGTATGCTTGCCGGGGGGATCAGGTCAAACGTTACCTGATGCCAGCGTTAGCAGGTAACCGACGGGTAATTCTGGCGGCGCGGGAACCGTCCGTGATGCACCCTGAGCAATGGCGCACAATGGCTGCCTCTGCAGGGGAAGGTTATATCATACAGGGACTTAAATTGCTGAACTCCGTTCCTGCCTCTACAGACTTCCTTGTTGTCTTTGCCAGTACCCATGACGGTCCCACAGCGTTTCTGGTGGATATAAATCACCCGGGCTTAGTCGTAAGAGATCATAGTGAAATTACCTTATCAATGGAGCAATGCCAGGTTGGGATTGATGCACTTCTGGGTGAATGGGGTAAGGCGCTTTCTCTCGGAGCCGAGGAGGCCCCCCGAAAATGGGTCCATATCGGTGCTCGCTATGTTGGTCTTGCTGGACGGCTGCTTGAAATGGCAACCATCTATGCTGCAGATTGGGTGTCGCTGGGGGAACCGCTGAAGACCCGCCCCGCCATCCGGCGCATGCTGGCTGAAATCCGCATCCAGATTGAGGGTGTTCGCTGGATCGTCTACCATGCCGCCTGGCAAGCGGACCGAGGAGAACTGTTGCGAATTCCAGCGGCAGAAGTTCACCTGGCCTCGGGTGAAATGCTTAAAAAAGTGGTGGACCTGGTTACGATAATCTTTGGTGGTCCAGGGTCGTCGCGGGAAATCGAGATTTTACAGGTCGTGCACGACACCCTTTCATGGGAAGCGCTCGAGATTGGCTTAGAGTCAGCGCGCTTGATCATTGCCGATGATTTATTGGCTCATTTGGGTAAGAGGAGTTGATCGATGAACGTTAATCGCGTCTTGCTTTTTAAAGATAGCGGTGCGCTGGACAGATTGCAGAATTTCCTCGCCGCCTTTTGGATTAAAAATAATTTGACAGCCATGCTTGCTCCAGTCGAGTCGTCTGAAAAGGGGTGTGTTATTTCACAGGTGGTGGAAGATCATAATGACTTGGCAATGGTCAACCCATTTGCTCCTTTACTGCTTAGTAACGCGGCTGGGACGGTCAGGGAATTCGTTGCAGATCATCCAAAAGATCAACTGGCTATCGTGCTCAGACCTTGCGAGTTGCGTACTCTGGTAGAATTACTAAAACGGCATCGCGCAATTTACGTCCCGCAGGCTTCAGAAAATGAAGGAAGAGTTATTGTCATCGGCGTAGACTGCGCAGGCACATTTCCACTCCAGGAGTATTCCCGGCGTGTGGCGCAAGAAGGGACCGTCTCCTTGACCGAGGAATCCTTGGCGTACAGCACCGAGGGCCTCACGCCAGCACAATTCCGGGTAAACTGCCAGGTCTGTGATTGGCCCGCCCCACGCGGCGCGGATATCATTATCGGTACAATTGGAGTCGCTACCCAGCAATCCCTGCTGGTGATCGCTCGCGATGAGAGGATCGATGCACGTTTTCACCTCCAGATGTCCACCGACCGGGTCGCTACTGAAGCAGAAGTGGTGTGCCGCGAGACTGCTGTCGGCGCGGTAGCAAACCAGCGTACAATCCAGCGAGAACACATGAACCAGATGCGCACCTGGCAATTCGGAGATTTCTGCAGCCTGCTGGCATGTTTTGCTCGTTGCACCTTGTGTACCGATTGCCTGGATGTCTGCCCGATCTATGATGGTGAGTTGGAGGGTTTGCTTGGGGTTAAAGGCTCACGGCAGAATCAACGCCCTGCCCTATCAGAACTGGTCGGATTGAGCCGCTGGTTGACCTCTTGCTCGGGGTGCGGCATGTGCCAGGAAGCCTGTGAACATGGTGTATCGCTGGGGTTATTGATCTCGATCCTCAGCCAACATATTCGCGAGGAGTTGCACTATACTTGTGGTGAACCCACCCAATCCCTGCCCTGGTGTGTATCTTAATCTTGCTTGCCTTTCATCGGGAGAAGAGCTATGTCTTATCCAGCTGATCTTCGCAACTCTATCGCCAAAGTCGAGGCTTCCCGTCCAAAACGGATGAAAGAAATATACCCGCAGCTCAACTCACAGGAAAAGCAATCACTCTTACGCACATTTCATCCAGATTATATCCAGGAGGCATTTCGAGAAATCCGTCTGGGAGCTAACCAGGGCTGCCGTGCACCCAATGAGCTGGTTGATCAGCTTGAATCTGCCGCGCTGATCAAACCTGGGATGGTAGATCCAGACCTGCCGGATGCAACCGTGGATGTGCTGGTGATCGGTGGAGGTGGGAGCGGCGCCAGCGCTGCCCTGCTGGCACAGGAGAATCAGGCAGAGGTGTTAATAACCACCAAGCTGCGTTTCGGAGACGCCAACACCATGATGGCACAGGGGGGGATCCAGGCAGCAGACAAAAGCAATGATTCACCTGCCATTCACTACTTGGACGTGATGGGTGGAGGTGGTTTTACCAGCGATCCCGATCTGGTAGAAGCACTGGTGATGGATGCCCCAGAGGTGATCGCCTGGTTGGAATCGCTGGGAGTTATGTTCGACAAAGATCCGGATGGCACCATGCGTACCATCCATGGAGGCGGTACCAGCCGCAAACGTATGCACGCTGCGCGCGATTATACCGGTGCGGAGATCATGCGCACCCTGCGCGACGAAGTTCGGTCACGGGAAACCAACCTGCCAGCGATCCAGGTTTGGGAATTCCGCCCGGTGATCGAGTTGCTTCTGGATGATCGTGGGCAAGCTACTGGCGCGGTGTTGAAGGACTTGGATACCGGACAATTCCTGGTCGTGCACGCCAAAGCAGTGATCATCGCTACAGGTGGGAGTGGACGACTACATTATCAAGATTTTCCCACCACCAACCATTATGGCGCCACGGGCGATGGGTTAGTGCTGGCATATCGGGTGGGTGCCCGGTTGGCTTTTATTGATACCATGCAGTACCATCCGACCGGAGCAGCCTTTCCGGAGCAAATCCTTGGGCAACTGGTGACAGAGAAAGTGCGCGGTCTGGGGGCGCAGGTATGCAATGTCGAGGGTGAACAGTTTGTCTACCCATTAGAGACGCGCGACGTAGAAGCCGCAGCCTTCATCCGGGAGTGCCGTGAACGTAAGCGCGGCGTGGTGACGGCTACCGGGCAGATGGGTGTCTGGCTGGATTCTCCACTGATTGACTTGCTGAATGGACCCGGGACAGTCGCCCGAGAGTTGCCTGCCATGGTGCGGCAATACAAGAGGTTTGAGATTGACCTGGCGCGGGAGCCGATCTTGGTATACCCCACGCTGCACTACCAGAACGGTGGAGTAGCCATTCACCCGGATGGCAGCACCGAGATCCCGGGATTATATGTTTCTGGGGAAGCCGCGGGAGGCATCCATGGTAGGAACCGGCTGATGGGTAACAGTTTGCTGGATGTGTGTGTCTTTGGCCGGCGAACAGGCAAAGCGGCTGCTGCCTGGGCGCAGAAGGTGCATCCCGGCAAACGGACGTTGGAACACCTGCAACACTGGGAGCGCCTGCGCCGCGAATTTGACCTTCAGAATGGGCAGCCCTCCCCATTAATCTTACCGGATTATACTTTAAGCCGTAAACCTGAAGGAGATCGTCATGTCTGAAAATACGGATCCCTCATCCGCAGGAATGCCACAAGCTGCGTTGGAAATGATGTATATCGATGAATATCTGAAGGAGCGGGGTTACACGATGAAGGATATTTGTAAACTTCCCGAAGATGAAGCCAAGCGTATGATGATCGAAGCGTGCCGGTATGCCGCGCTGAAGCAGGCGGAACTCGAATCGAAAGCACGTTTCCGACAGGAGATTCACCTGACAAAGTAGTTGCGAGTATCCTGATTAAAAAGAAAAACTCCCTTTCCTTGTAGATTAGGAGTTTAGAAAAAAGTCTCTTGGCGATGACCTACTCTCCCAGGGGGCTACCCCCCAAGTACCATCAGCGCTGACGGGCTTAACGACCGGGTTCGGGAAGTTACCGGGTGTACCACCGTTGCTCCAATCACCAAGAGACTTTTACGAAAA
>CAYGZL010000058.1:0-28630 GCA_964354345.1 uncultured Anaerolineaceae bacterium
TTCGGAAGTCTTCAGTTATAAAACCAGTAAAGGATTCTTAATGAACAGGTCGCATTTACTAAACCCGGTGCCCCATGACACCCGTCATTTTCATTCGTGAGTCTTGTCACCTACCAGGCTGCAAGATCGTGACCGGGCGCACTCTTTCTTCTCCGGGAGAAACTGTAAACTAGGAGCATGAAGCCAGGAGAGAAAACGATGCTCAAGAAAACTTTGCTCCAACTAATGTTGATCCTCTGCATGATGAGTCTGGCGGCTTGTGGCAACCAGGCGCTCTCACCCAGCGCTACGCCTCAATCGCCGGCCTCTGCCACGCAAATACCCACTGCTGGCGCACCAGTAACGATCACGCCTGCACCCACCGCCACTGCTCCTTCTGCGCCCACTTCTGCGCTGGTTCCAGTGGCAGGCGAATTCCTCTTTGCTGAAGGTCCTGCTGCCGATCCGCAAGGCAATGTCTACTTTTCGGATATCAATGCCGGCCAGATTTACCGCTGGTCGCCGGATGGCACCGTGACCATCTTCCTCGCCGGGTTGGCGATGCCCAACGGTCTGGCCTTCGATGGCAACGGCATGTTGATCGCCTGCGAGGGGGGCAACGGTCGCCTGATCTCCATTGACGCGCAAGGCCAAGTCACGGTATTGGCCGATCAATACAATGGGGTCCGCTTCAACGAGCCGAATGACTTGTGGATTGATCCGCTGGGTGGGATCTACTTCACCGACCCGGCCTACCAATCCGCGGTGGTTCAGGATGGCGAGTATGTCTATTACCTGTCGCCAGATCGCAACCAGGTGTTGCGGGTGATCAGCGATCTGATCAGGCCCAACGGCATCGCCGGCACGGATGATGGAACCACGCTGTATGTGGCCGATCACGGCGCGGGGCAAACCTTTGCTTATGACATCAACGCTGATGGCACGCTGACGAACAAGCGCTTGTTTGCTGCAACCGGGTCGGATGGAATGGCGTTGGATGCGGCGGGGAATCTGTACCTGACAACCCCCAATCAGGTGCGGGTCTTCGACGCGGCTGGAAATGCCCTGCGAAACATACCAACGCTTGAAAACCCAACCAATGTGACATTCACCGGAGATGGTCAAACCCTGTTCATCACCGCCAGAACAGCGGTATATACCCTGCAGGTATCCTCGGCAAGTTCTGACACAGGAAGCTTTACCCTGAGCAGCCCTGAGGTGGTTGAGGGGGGTGCACTGCCCACTGAATATACCTGTGATGGCATCAGTTCAACCCTGGCGCTCGATTGGAGCGGCGCTCCATCCCAGACCCAGAGCTTCGCTCTTGTCATGCACCATATCGCCAGCCCGGATGATATCCACTGGTATTGGATTATGTACGATATTCCAGCGAATGTTACCAATCTGGCGAAAAACAGCGCCGGGGTTGGCACGCTGGGCAACAACAGCGTGAACGGAAAGACCGCCTACTCTCCGCCTTGTTCTAAAGGGCCAGGAGAAAAAGTTTACACCTACACCGTCTATGCACTCTCTGCTCAACCGCAGTTCTCCGTGCCTGCTTCTCAGATCAACCGAGAAGTGCTGTTGGCGGCTGTTCAGAATATTACGCTTGCCAGCGCTGAGCTGCACGTAACCTACACTCGAAAATAAGGAGACAAAATGAAAACCAAAGTTCTTTACCTGTTAGTGATCGCAGCCCTGCTGCTATCAGCCTGCTCGCAAAGCAGCGTGGCTGCTACGAGCCAGCCGACTGAGATAACCGTTCGCCAGGCTTCGGCCACATCGGCAGCGACTGAAATCTCAGAACAACTGTCAACTCCCACCGCTCTTGCCAGCCAGGATACTGCTCAGGGGCAGCCTGCGGATGGGCGCACCCCTCCCCAGGAAGCCATCGCGGCTTGCAGCGCGAAAAGCGAGCAAGAGACTTGTAAATTTACATCGCAAAAGGGCACCGAGACCGGTGTCTGCGAGACCGTGCAGAGCCAACTGGCTTGCTCACCCAAGAACGGCCCCGCCGATGGAGGGCAGCAGGTCAATCAGGGAAACCAGGGCAGCCAGCCAGGCGATACCAAGCCTGCCGCCGACGCTTCGGCCTACAATATTGAGCAGGCCATTTCCGACAAAGCTCAAGGAATGACGATTTCCTACGATGCGCTCGCCTCGATGACTGGCGATCTCGGCGCGGATTCGTTTTTCCCGCCCGGAAAAGTGGCCGATTTCTGGGGCTTCCAGTACCTGCGCGACAACGATCCGAGCGAAATGGGGCATGCCGGTGACTTCCTGACCAGCGCGGCAATGAATACACTCACTAACCTGACCGCCGAACAGCGCGCCAAACTGGTCACCCTTGCCACCAGCCAGGTGAGTCAGATTAACGAATATGGGTACAAGCGTTTCGTGCTGATTGAGGCCTTCCGCCGCCTGATTGAAGGCGACCTGCCCGCCGGGGCGACCGGTTTGAGCCTGGACGCGGTCAAAGCCTATTCTGCCGAACTCTACCGGCTGGATGGCGAAATCAGTTTCGCCCGCGCCGAATTGATGGGCAAAATCATCAACGAGATGAGCCTCGAACAAAAAGCCTATTTCGATGCGATGGTGGGCAAAGGCATGAAAGAATGGCCGAGCGCGACCGAGCCGGAAGACATTCGCGGCCTCGACCGGGATACCAAGGTGGCGGTAATGACCTATGCTGCTGACCTGTACTCCTGGTACGCCGGTTCCATCGAAGCGGATATCTACTTCTGCCCGGAACGGCACGGCACCTATTTCGGTTCCTTCTACCTGAAGGATATCAAAGCCATGAGCGACCCGACCTACTCCATCCCGACCAACCTGACCGGCGATCTGGGTGAGACCATGCTCCAGAAACTGACCCCCGACCAGGCGCAACTCATTACCGGGCTGGTGGATACTCAGAAGCCATCGCTGCTAGGGATTGTGGACATTCGCCGCCAAATTTCCGTTGAACTGCGCAAGTTCAAGGATGGCGGCGCGGCTGACCAGGCCACGGTGCTCAGCATGATGGAGCAATATGGCACCTACGATGGCGAAATCATCTACAATCTGGCGGTGAATTTTGCCAAAGTGAGTCAATCTCTGACCGATGCGCAAAAAGCCGAACTGACCGCTCTGCGCACCGAACTGCTTGGCGACCAATCGCACCCCACCGGCGCATACCTGTACTCCCAGGCCATCCCGATGCCCGAAATCCCGAATACGGATTTCCTGTTCAAATAGTCTAGGTTTCGTATCGCCTCAATACAATAGGGGCCACGTGCTTTCCGCAAAAAAGCACCAAGCACGCGGCCCCGCTTTCTTTATAGAGATAACACCTCGGTTCATATCATGGAGGTCTTCGATGAAAAGATTAATCCATATTTTAATTCTGGCAACCCTACTTTGCTCATTTTTCGCTGCTACCAACTCCAGGCAAGCTGATGCAGCTCTGCCAAATAAATCCCTTTCATCAACTATCCAGTTTCCTGAAATGGCGCTAATCCCTGGCGGTCAGTTTGTGATGGGCGATCACCAGGGTTATGTGGACCCGGCCCATCCCAGCGATGAAATACCACTGCATATTGTTAACCTGGATTCTTTCTATATGGGTGTGTATGAGGTGACCAATCAGCAATATGCAGATTACTTCAATTCGGCGCTGGCGCAGGATTTGATTGAAGTGCGCAGCGGGGTTGTTTTTACCGAAACGCGCAGCGGTCTTGTTTATGGTAAACTCACCGATATCTTGTACTTTGAAACCAGCCTGTCAGCCGAGTACAGCCAGATCAGTTGGAACGGCAGTGTTTTCAGCGTCTTGAACAATCGCGGCAATCATCCGGTTGTCTGCGTGCGCTGGTACGGAGCGGCAGCTTATACGAACTGGCTCAGCGGGCAGAATGGCTACACCGCCTGCTACGATCTTGCGACCGGTGAGTGTGACTTTACCCGGAACGGCTATCGTTTGCCTACCGAGGCCGAATGGGAATATGCTGGACGCGGCGATCAGACCGATCCATATTATGCTTTCCCATGGGGCGACGATGCAGATAATACCAAAGCAAACTGGCCCGGTTCAGGCGATCCATACGAGAGCGGGTCGTTGCCGTGGACGACGCCAGTGGGTTTCTACAACGGCCAACTGCACCTGAAAACTGACTTTGACTGGCCGGGCAGCCAGACGAGCTACCAGACCGCCAACGGGGTAAATGGTTTTGGCCTATACGATATGGCTGGTAATGTATGGGAATGGGTTCAAGACTGGTACAGAGTTGATTATTGCACCACCAGCTCAGCCGACAACCCCACCGGGCCGGTCACTGGCACGCTGATGCCAGATGGCGAATCCTATCACAGCATGCGCGGTGGCAACTGGTATAACGGCGAGAACGGCCATTCCCGGGTATCCAATCGTAACCCGGGTTACTACCGCGGCCCACAAGATCCTTCCCACCCCTACTATCACATTGGTTTTCGGGTGGCTCGCCCAGCTACCGGAGCCCCGTACGTGACCCAGACAGTGGGCTTGTTTACAAACGCCAGCGGAGCCTGGGAAGGCTACACCTTGTTTGCTCCAAAACACTATACCACCACCTACTTGATCAACAATCAGGGGCTGCTTGTTCACTCCTGGCCTGGGAGTAGTTACGAGCCGGGGCAATCCGCCTATCTCCTTAAGAATGGACATCTGCTGCGCGCCGCCATGACCAAAGGACCGCTCAGTACGGGCGGCAGTGAAGGCGGACGTATTGAGGAGTATGATTGGGATGGTAATCTGGTGTGGGAGTTTGATTATTCCAGCGACCAGTTCATGCAACACCACGATATTCACATACTCCCCAATGGCAACATCCTGATGCTGGCTGTCCAGAACAAAACCTATGACCAAGCGATTGCTGCCGGATTTCCAGCCACTAAACTGGCTGGTGAAGTGAAGCAGAAAAACATGTTCCTCCTCGATTCAGTTATCGAAGTAAAGCCGGTCTACCCGTCCGGCGGTCAGGTGGTTTGGGAATGGCATGTCTGGGATCACCTGGTACAGGATATCGACAAAACCAAAGAAAATTATGCCAGTGTGGCGGATCACCCAGAACTGATCCAGGCTGATGACGAAGGACGGAACATTCCAGCCTTCTGGAATCACATGAACTCGATCGACTATAACCCGCAGTTTGACCAAATTCTGCTAAGCGTGCGCGGCAACAGCGAGATCTGGATTATCGACCACAGCACCACCACCGCCGAATCTGCCGGGCAAAGTGGGGGCAAGTACGGCAAGGGCGGCGATCTGCTTTACCGCTGGGGGAACCCGGCCACTTACGATACGGGCACATCCAGCAACCAGACCTTTTACCAGCAGCATGACGCCGAGTGGGTTGCCCCCGGATACCCAGGCGCCGGCAATATCACAGTCTTTAACAACGGTCTGGGCCGAAATTATTCAACAATTGATGAGTTTACCCCGCCCGTAGATGCAAATGGCAAATACGCTCTCGTTACTGGCCAGCCCTTCGCCCCCTCAACTTTTTCCTGGACATACAAGGCCACCCCATCAGAATCCCTGTTTTCTGGAGCCATCTCCGGCGCCCAGCGCCTACCCAACGGCAACACTCTGATCGATGACGGTGTTCAAGGTACCTTCATTGAGGTCAACGTGGCTGGTGAAGTCGTCTGGAAATACATCAACCCGGTTGTCAAGCAAGGAACATTGTCGAAGAGCGCCAATATCCCGATAGATCCGGCGCGTGAAGGCGAATTGATGAACGCCGTGTTTCGGGTCTATCGCTATACTCCTGATTACCCCGGACTGACCGGTCGCGACTTGACTCCGCAGGATACGCTAGAAAAGTAGGAAATTTTTCAGGATCAACACATGAAATACTTACGCAATATTTTATTTCTCCTGATCGTGCTTGTTACGGCTTGCTCACCGGCTGTGCCATCTTCGTTGGCCGGCTCGGGCAATGAACAGGCCACTTTGCGGCCCTCAGTCATGGTCGTCACGCCGCTTTCTCCAAACGTATCGCCGCAACCAACCACGATAGAGACACTTGCCCCGACAGCTACGTTAAAGCCCAAGGGGAAAAACCCGGCGCCAGCGCCCACTTCTGCCAATCCCAATTTCATTGCAACTGAAATCCTCGGCCAGCCTACGGATACCTCAATTACCGTCAATGTTGTGCCTGCCGTCGCGATGGAAATATCCTACAAATACGGCACTCAGCCAGGAGCCTACACTGCGCAAACAGCCACCCAGGCCGCCGCGGCTGGCGAACCGATCGAGACCCTGATTGATGGGTTGCTGCCAAATACCCGCTATTATTTCCATCTGCTCTACAACGAAACTGCCGGTCCAGAGCGCTCTTTTATCACCCAACGCACTGCCGGCAGCACATTCACTTTTGCCATCCAGGGCGACTCGCACCCGGAGCGCGTCAACAAGCAATTTGATGCTGCTCTTTACACGCGCACCCTGCTCAGCGCCGCTGCCGGACAGCCGGATTTTTATATCGCCATCGGCGACGACTTCAGCGTGGATACACTCAAAACAGTCAACGCAGATACGGTGCGGGCGCTGTATATCAACCAGCGGCAATGGCTTGGATCGGTGGGCGCGCCCATATTTTTAGTCAACGGCAACCACGAACAGGCTTCGCTGGCTAACCTGAACGGCACTCCGGATAATGTCGCCGTCTGGGCGCAGACTGCCCGCAACGCCTACTATCCTCAACCCGCCCCCGATGCCTTCTACACCGGCGACACCGAGTCGGTCGAATTCATCGGGTCTCTGCGCGATTACTACGCCTTCACCTGGGGCGACGCGCTCTTTGTGGTCATCGACCCCTACTGGCACTCCCCGCAGACCGTTGACAACCAGTTCGGCGCTGACCGCGACAGCAAAGCCAACCGCGACCTGTGGAACGTGACCCTCGGCGAGACGCAGTATCACTGGTTCCGCCAGATGCTCGAAACCAGCACCGCCAAATACAAGTTCGTATTCACGCATCACGTGCTCGGCACCGGACGCGGCGGCATTGAGCTAGCAACCACCTATGAGTGGGGCGACGCGGCCAGTTTTGCCGCCCATCGCCCCGGATGGGACAAGACCATTCACCAACTGATGGTGGACAACGGCGTGACCATCTTCTTCCAGGGGCATGACCATATTTTCGCCCGACAGGAACTGGATGGCGTGATCTATCAAACCCTGCCTGAGCCAGCCCATCCCGGTTACACCTATGAAAATGCCGATGCCTACGAAAGTGGTGATGTCTTCCCCAACAGCGGGCATGTACGCGTCACCGTTTCGCCCAGCGGGGTAACGGTCGATTATATTCGCACCTATCTCGACAAGCCGGATGAATTGGCCTTTTCGTACACCGTTAAGTGATGACACATAAAAAGGATAATTTATGCAAACCCCACGTCCCATCTTGATTCTGACCCTCGTCATCTTCCTCGCTTTGAGTGTTGCCTGTGCGCCTGAACCGACCCCAACTCTGCTGCCTACTGTTACACCATCTGATTCTCCCTCCGCGCCGCTCCCCACTCTCCAGCAGACTCAGCCGCCCGCGACGGATTCCCCCTCCCAGCGAACCCCCGCGCCCAAGCCGACGCGCGACACCGGAGCACCATCGAACAACCAGGGCGGCAGCGACGCCTCGCAGAATCTATCGTACGAGGTGCCCTCCCACCCGATCGACATGATTCTCGGACGCCCGACGAACAATTCCATCACCGTCAGCGTTCTCGCCTACCAGGAGGCCGAATGCTACCTTGAATACGGTCCGGCACCTGAAATTTTCACCAATCAGACACCGCACACCGCGTTGAGCGCCAACCGGCCGGTGGAAATCATGTTAGCCGGGTTGCAAATCAACACGACATACGCCTATCGCGTGCGCTATCGTTCCGGCAGCGTAGAGAACTTCGCCGCCACCGCAACCGAAACTTTTTCTACGCAGCGCTCAGCGGGCAGCACATTCACATTCACCGTTCAGTCCGATTCGCATCTGGATACCAACAGCAGTTTACCCGTTTACCTGCAAACGCTGGAGAACGAGTACGCGGACGATCCCGATTTCATGATTGATCTGGGTGATACGTTCATGACGGATAAATATAAGCCCTATACTGATGCGCAGCCGCAATATCTGGCACAGCGCTATTACCTGAGCCTGGTTGGTAAATCCGCGCCGTTATTCCTGGCGCTGGGCAATCACGATGGCGAAGGTGCCCTCAAGGGCAATTCTGGAAATGATATGTCTATCTGGTCGGCAAGACTGCGCACGCAGTTGTTCCCTAACCCTGTGCCGGATGGCTTCTATATCGGCAACGGCACGCCTGAAGAAAACGTTGGCAACCTGGAAAATTACTATGCCTGGGAATGGGGCGATGCGCTTTTTATCGTGCTCGACCCCTACTGGTTCACCCCACCCCAACGAAGCGGAACCGACTTATGGAATCCAACCCTGGGCGAGGCACAATATCAGTGGCTGAAGGCCACGCTGGAAGCCAGTCGCGCCCAATGGAAATTTATTTTCATCCATCAATTGATTGGCGGTGCAGACAAAAATGGTCGTGGTGGTGTGGAAGTGGCCGGTTTCTACGAATGGGGTGGCCAAAACGCGGATGGCAGTTCGGGCTTTGCACAGCAGCGTCCGGGCTGGGCAATGCCAATCCACCAGCTGCTCGTCGCTAATCAAGTTACCGCTGTTTTTCACGGACATGACCACCTGTTTGTCAAACAGGAACTCGACGGCATCATCTACCAGGAAGTCCCCCAACCGAGCGCGTTCCGCTCCAACGGTACCAACAGCGCCGCTGAATACGGCTATCTCAGCGGCGACATCCTCGGCAGTTCAGGCCACCTGCGTGTGACGGTCACACAAGCGCAGGTGACTGTTGAATATGTCCGCGCCTACTTACCACAGGATGAAGAGCCCAACCGGCAAAATAGGCAGGTAGATTATATTTATTTTTTGCCTATAAAATGAGTTCCCAATTCTAAAAATCCCACATGGTTTGGGAATATATGATGATCCCTATGAAATTAACTTTTGTTCGACTAATTTTGCTCTTCAACCATGCCAATTTCGCTCACATAAATGATCTTGTCCGGACAGTTTTCCTTAATTCTGTCGCGTAACACATCTCTTCCCCACCCTTATTCCCGTTAATTTTTTCCGAGAAAGATTCCCTAAACGCCAATTGCTTGGCCAAATCCGAAGATTGAGTTTATAATCCAATCAGAATTTGCGCCCCCCCTTGGGCGGGCGCGTTTTTATTTAACCGGGCGCATCACCCTCTTAGGTGGTGCGCCTTTTTGATTCCTGCCCCAGGAGGCGCTGCTTGACCTTCTCTCTCCAATTGCTCTTTCCCATCATCGCCGCCGTATGCGCGGCAGTCATTGTATACGGCCTGCTGAGCTGGCTGTTTGGCCGCCGACCCTCTTCAGATGCTCTATTACGAGACTTCAGTTCCAAACAAGAAGTCGCGATGGTTAATGAAGCACGCGTTGGATCACAGGAACACAAAATCCGCATGGCGTTCGCCGGGTATGGATTTGATGTCAGCGGACGTGAACAGTTCTCGCTTTACCTGGCCATCGGCGTACTTGGCCTGGGCCTGGCAATCGCCGCCGCTGCGTTTGGTATGCCGCCTTTGTTCTGGTTGGCCGGGCCAGCCATTGCCTATTTCGGCGTTAACAGCCTTGTCACCGGCAAATGGAACAAGATGCGCATGGCGATGGAAAAAGAAATCCCATCGTTCTTGATGAACCTGTCCAGCGTAATCCAGCTCAACCCAAACGTGATCCAGGCGCTGGAAGATGCTTCTCTCTCGCTCAACCTCAAGGGTCAGTTAAAGCCCTGGATTGACCGCCTGGTTCACGGGCTCCAATCTCGCGGCAAAAAAGGCCTGGATGAGATGCAGGCTGAAGCAAGCGATATCTCATCTTCCCTGCTGCTGGTTGTGGTTGAAATCGGGCGGCTGTGGGAAACCGGCGGCCAGGGCTACGCCCAATCTTTTCAAATGGTTTCCGAAAACCTGGCCGGCATACTGGAAGGCCGCTCGAAAGCTTTCTCCAAAGCCAATGGCGCCTGGGGAACGATCCGGGTCATTGTCCTGGCATTAGGTGGGGCAATTTTCCTGGCTTTTTCTACGCCGGGCAGCAGCGCGTTATTCCGCACCCTGGCCGCCCAAATTGCCATCTTCGTTGCGGTGGCCTGGGCGGCTTTTGGTTTTTCCTCCATCGGCGATCTCATCCAGGAATCGGTGGAGTGAGAGGTGAACATGGCTGACACACTTCGTTTGGTTGCGCCTTTCCTGGGGGCCGGCACCCTGGCGCTGGTAGCTTACTTCCTTGCCGGCAGTCTATAGGTGAAACCTAAAGTCGGGCGCGGGCTGGAGGACTTTTACGCCTCGGTTGGCAATGATCAGAAGGTTGCATTGCGCGGCGAGCAAATCGGCAACCGGGTCGCCGAACGCCTGCCTTTCTCCCTGGATGCATGGATAGAGCAATTGCATTGGGCGCAACGTGGCGGCTATTTCAAAGGCTGGGGAATCGGCCGCCTGGTGTTCACCGCCATGATTTACGCCGGCATCGACGCATTGGTGTTGTTGGTCGACCCGGCCCCTGTCTCGCTGCTTGTGCCCCTGGGTGCGGTGGCGTATCCGTTCATCTCGGTGCGCGCCAAAGCCAATACAGTACGCAAACGTGTGGTGCGCGGCCTGCCTGAAGTGGCCGCGCTGGTGGCGGCAGAAATGTCTGCCGGCGTCTCGCCAGACCAGGCGGTGCAGCGCGCTGCTGTGCTGCCCGGACCATTGACCAGCTTGCTATCAGACGTGCTCGCTTATTCGCGCAGCGCCGGACGCCCGCTGTTCGGGCGCAAGCCGGTGCGCGGCGCGCTGGTCGAAGTTTTTTCTCAAGCTGACCTGCCAGAATTATTATCCTTTGCCGCTCAACTCGATCTGGTTGCCGAAAAGGGCGTGGCCGGGGCGATGCTGATGAACGAGGTTGCCCGCACATTGGGCCGGGAGTACCGCTCGCGCCTGGATAGCGAGGTCGAGAAGCTCAACGGGAAGCTCATGCTGTCGACGGCGGTATTCTTCTTCATCCCCTTCGTCCTGGTCATCCTGGGCAGCTTCATGGCTCCAGTGATGGCGATCTTCGGGTAGCGCCTATGCAACCTGCAATGAACTCCACCGAGGCGCAAACCGCCAGGCTGGTCGCTTCAATCAAACAAATCGGCAATCCATATCAAGACCGCCTGGTTGCCTGGCTGCGCACACAAATCGGTCAAGATCTCAGCGATGTGGAACGAGACATATGCGCCTGGTTAGCTTCTCTGGACATGGAACGGCGGGAAGATCAGCTCCAGTTCGCCACCATCCAAATGGTGGTCGAAACAACCTGCCAGGTGTTCGGAGATAAAAGCGCATGAACCACAACAACATGAACAAGGGTCTCAAGGTAATCAGCGTGTTGCTGTGGAGCGGGTTGATCGCATGGCTGCTGGTCACGCGCGGGCGGCAGTCCGCAGAAACAAGCTGGCTGCAAAAGGCGGTAGCCTGGGCATCGGCTCAGTTGCCCCTGGCTTTGCGGATTCATGATGAAACCCTGGTTGGACAAATGATCACCGACCTGGGACTGCTGCTCGTGTTATGGGCCATGGCGGCTCTGGAGCGCTCCTTCGGTATTGCGCCAGCAGATCGCGGGCTGGTCAAAGATGGCCTTTACCGTTTCATCCGTCACCCAATGTACCTGGGCGAATTGGTCGCCCTGGCTGGCGCGGTGATTGGCGATCCATCCTTTTGGAACAGCAGTTTGATGCTTGTACTTTTCCTCAGCCTGGTTCTGCGCATTCGTTGGGAAGAACAGGCGGTCTTCAACTATGGCGTTTACGCCGGGAGTGTGCGCTGGCGTTTGATCCCCCATCTCTGGTAATCCCCAATACCAAAAAGGAGTTGTTTATGGACACAAAAAACATGAGTATGAAAGCCCTCGGCAGCCTGATTTCTGCCATTCTGGGCCTGACCATCTTGCCTTTGATCGGCTCGATCGGGGCAATTGTGCTGGCCAGTATGGCTGAAAAAGAGTTTGTCACCAACCCATCGCTGGATGGATAGGGCCTGGCAAAAGTCGGGAAGATCATTGGCTGGATCGGCGTGGGCCTGGGTTTGTGCGGCTGCCTGTTCACGCTCGTATCGTTTGTCTTTGCTGGTTTAGGACAGGCCACATCTGGCGCTGTGCTTCAACCGTTGCTGGTTTTCTAAGGAGAAATGCTGATGAAAACAATCACTACTTTTGCCAGCCTGTTCTTGCTACTGACCCTGGGGCTGCTGGCCAGCGCGCCGGTTGACCCGGCCAACGCGCAGCAAGGCTATGACCATTTCGTTTACCTGCCCATTGTCATGCGCGATTACGACGGTACAGTGATCACACCAACGCCCACTTCTACGCCAACCCCAGCGCCGCTGGTGCCGGAGAGCGCCTTCGGCGTCAATACCAGCTCGTTGGATGCTTCCAGCGGCCTGACCGAGATCCTCAACGCCGGGGTAAGCTGGACTCACACTAGCCAGGCAGTTAGTTAGGCAGACTTGGAACCAGAGGAAGGGCAGCGCAACTGGAATGCCCTGGCCGGGCTAGATGCGCAGCTGCAGGCTGCAAATGGCCTGGGGCTGCGCGTTGTGCTGACCGTGGACGATACGCCGGAGTGGGCGCATGCAGCTAGCGTGACTTGTGGCCCGGTGCTGCCCGAGAAGCTGCCCGCTCTGTCAGCGTTCCTGCAGGACCTGGTGCAGCGCTACAGCGCTGATCCTTACCAGGTGCAAACCTGGGAACTATGGTCTGAGCCAGATGTGGCAGGCGAGGCTGGTTGCTGGGGCGACCCTGCTGATCCTTACTATGGCGGCGGGGCGTATGCGGCCATGCTGGCAGCAGTCTACCCGCAGATCAAGGCAGCCAGCCCTGAAGCCCAGGTGTTGGTAGGCGGGCTGCGCCTGGAATGCGATCCAAACAACCCGCCTGGCGGAAAAGACTGCTCCAGCAGCAATTTCCTGGAAGGCATCCTGCAGGCGGGCGGCGGTGCATTCTTCGATGGCGTCAGCTTCCATGCTTCGGATGGCTTTGCCGTCTACGATCTGCCCTGGGGCACGGCCTACCAGTACAGCAATTACAACTGGCACAGCTACTGGCATACCAGCGGCCCGGTGGTGATCGCCAAGGCCAACTTCATCCGTAACCTGCTGACCGAATACAGCGTGACCGGCAAGGCACTGTACAACACCCAATCGGCGATCCTGTGCGCCAGCTGCCAGGATGTGCCGGTGTTCGAGACGGCCAAGGCTGGCTACGTAGCCCAGGTCTATGCGACCGCCATGTCGCTCGATTTCGAAACCAATATGTGGGAGAGCTTGCTCGGCTGGCAAAACTCTGGCCTGATGTCTGTGAACCTGACTCCGCTACCTGCTTACCAGGCCTTCCAAATCGCGCGCGAGAGCATTGGCCCGGCGGCTTACACCGGTGAAGTGTTTCCCAGCGACGTGGGCGGAGCGCCTGGTATCCGCGGCTTCAAGTTCGTTCATGAAGATGGCCGCCAGGTATGGGCGCTGTGGTATGTCTCGATGACTGAACCGTCTCACGCCGTTACCTTTACCATTCAGCCAGGCTCAGCTTGGGATATGCTGGGCAACCCGCTCGATCTTTCCACCGGCCTGGTAGTTGGCGTTGACCCGGTCTACGTGGAGTGGACTCCATGAAGGGGGGCAAACCATGAACTGGTTATTCCGCAAAACCCGTCATTGGTTACTCGTATCGCTTTTCGTTCTCCTGCTTGGTCAGGCAGGAACGACTGTACACGCCAGCGCGCCGCAAGCGCCAACTGGCGACGAGCCGGCATTGATCTCGATCACCGCCTCGCCCAACCCGGTTTCACGCACAGGCACATTGACGATTACAGCCGTGTTTTCTGATCCGCAGGATGCGTCCACGTTGGACCGGGCCTACCTGGGCTTCAGCAACTGCACCCAGGCGGTTGGGGAGGCCTACGCCAGCAACTTCGAGCGAAACCTCTCCAATTACTTTGGCAGTAATGTTTTTCTGAGCACGCTGTTCTATGGGGCTGCGATTGACAACACTGGCGCTTCTTGCACCGGCGGCCAATATGGCGGCGTGCCCTGGAGCTATACCGCCCCGCTCAACAATGCCTATGGAACAAGTACGCTGACCGCAGTAACCAAACAGCAAATCTCGCCCAGCCAGTTGAGCGTGACCTGGACAATTGCGCTGAACAACTTCCCGGTGGGAACATACAACATCTATTACATGCTCAAGGATACCACCGGCCTGTACCAGACTGGCACAGGTACGGCGCAATGGGACAAGCTGATCTCGATCACCGTAGCCAACCCCACGGCCACGCCCACCCAGACGCCAACGCGCACACCAACCCCACTGCTACCCGCACCCCCAACCGCCACGACGACGCGTACCCCAACGCCAACCGCTACGTTCACCCGCACACCGACCGGCACTGCTACGCGCACGCCCACAGCAACATCTACCCAAACACGCACTCCAACGCAAACGCCAACGAACACGGCTGCTTTTACCCCCACGCCGATCCATAACGATCCACCCAGTCTGTTGGGGGTAACCATCTCGCCTAACCCGGCTTTTCCGAACGATACCATCACCTTTACGGCTCAATTCTATGATCCACAGGGCGGGAATACCGTCGAGCGCGCTTACCTGGGCTTCTCGGACTGTGTCGTGCCTACGGGAGATGGCTATCTAAGTTACTTCGAGCATAATTTCGCCACCATGACCAATATTGCTCCCTGGCAATGGACGCAGGTCGCAATCAACAATACTGGCGGTTCCTGCGCACCTGGTGGACAGGAGCAAGGTGGGTACGTGTGGAACACGGTTGCGCCGCTTGTCAACGCCTGGGGCACAACCACCCAAACCAACTGGTCAAAGAGTATCTCCGGCAACGTGGCTACGCTCCCTGGACTGTGCAGCTCACCAACTTCCCGGTCGGGCGTACAGCCTGTATTACATGGTGCGCGATTTGCCGCAATTATTCCAGAACGGCACATCCACAGCGGTATGGTGGAAAGTGGATGGCGTGGCTTTCTCAGTACGCGCCGGCGACCCGCTGACCAATGTCAACGCCTATCGCGCCCTGGCCAACCTGCCAGGAGTGTCCATGAATGATGGTTGGAGTCAGGGCGACCAGCTCCACGCCCGTTACGTGGTCAAGAACAATGTACAGATGCATGCCGAGGATCCTGCCAACCCCTGGTACACCCTGGATGGTGAAGCTGCTGGCCAGTCGTCGAACGTCTTGGCTGCTTCCGATACCGCCATGCAGGATGTTTCTGCCATTGATAAACTGATGAGTGGGCCGTTCCGTGCTATGAATGTACTTGACCCGCGCCTGAAGACGATTGGTATTGGTTCTTATCGTGAACAGGATGGCGGCTTTCAGATGGCAGCGGCGCTGGACACCTTCCGCGGCCTGGGCGACCCAAATGGCAGCTTCCCGATCTTCTAACCGGCGCAAGACAAAGTGCTGCCGGTGTGTCTGTATTTGGGCGGCGAGACGCCTGACCCGCTTTCGGCCTGCCCCAGTTTCACCACGCCTTCTGGTCCGCCGATCATCGTCCAGTTTGGCTCTGGCTTCACATCCGTTAACATTACAGCGCATACCTTCCAGCAAGGTGCAACAAATGTGGAGCACTGCATCTACACCGAAACTAGCTACACCAATCCCAATCCACAACACCAGGCACTAGGGCGCAGCTTTCTATCCAGCCGCGATGCAACGGTGATCATTCCGCGCAATCCCCTGACGCCTGGCGCTTCGTATACCGTTTCGCTGACCGCCAACGGGCAAAGTTACACCTGGTCGTTCGGTGCTCTGCCTGGGTATTTCATCGCACCGCCCGAAGAGCAACCGGCGCCCACGGAGACTCCTGTAAGCACAGCGACACCGCCCTTACCAACCCTGACGCCCTGTGAACAGGCCATCATCCAAACGATGGAAACGAGCAACTGGGGAGTGCTAACCTATAGCAATACCATAGATGGCGGAGCCTGGTCGCTAAGAGGCATATCCGGCAGCTTGCGGGAATGGCAGTGGGACTTCTACCGGGATGGGCCGGTGTTCGACCTGGTGCAGGTTGATTACCAGCACGAAACCATGCGCTACCCACTGTGGGCGGTAGCGGGTGTAATGCTGCCGCCCTACTATACCGTTCACGACGCGGCTTCACAGGAATACTATGAACAGCAGGGGCATGGCAGCCAGCCCTATTACATGTCCTTTGTCGAAGGCGCTGAAACGCGCCAGGAAGTATTGGCGCTGTTCAACCGTCCCGGCCAAAACCTGATCACATTGCAGATGAGCGGGCTATTCGTCTCATCCGAAGGCATTGACTGGGAACGCTGTGAGCCATCTGATTCGGAGTTCTGCATCCTGGCGCGCTTCTTTGAGAGCCTGTCGTCGCCAATGGAGGATATACCCCTTCAAGGGGAAAGTAACCTCTTCATCCACACAGGATCGGCGTCTGCCCACCCGATGTATGGCTTTCTGATCTGGCCAATGAGCGTCGAACAGGCTCTCGACCTCTGCCCGGCGCCGAAGCCCAGCCAGTATCCCAGGTGGAAAGGGATTATCTATGCAGAGTAAGCTGTACCGCATCAGCCAATCTCCCTGGGCATGGGTTGTTGGTACATTGGTTATCGTTTTGACCCTGGTTATTGGCCTGGTCATTGTCGTTGGCCGCGCCTCTGGGCCGTTGTTCAGAGAATTTTTTGCCTCTGGCAACCTAAATTCCCCTACAGCGACGGCAACATCAACTGCCAACCTGGCCTTAACGCCTGCCGGGTCAGATCCCACCCAACCGGCAAGAGTGCCAACGGCGACACCGAAACCCAGCCCCACGCCAAGGCCGCTGCTGCTCCTCGTCTGGTCGAAAGAGTACAGCCAGGTATATCTACGCCAGGCTCCTGGCGGCGCAATTATTCGCCAGCTCGACAAAGGCAGTTCTGTGCTTGTCTCCGAGATCCAGACTGTGCAAGGCATGGAATGGGCGCATGTGCTGTATTTCGACGGCAAGGAAGATGTGGAAGGCTGGATCGCTGCTTCGCTGGTTTTCACAGTCCGGAGCGATCTGCCGTCCGCACAGGTAATCGGCGAAAATGGCGCCAACCTGCGAGCCGAACCTGCTGGCACATTGGTTGCCTGGCTGCCGTATGGCACACCTGTGCAGATCATCGAAACCGCCGAAGTGGACAGCATTACCTGGGCGAACGTGATCTTGCTAGACAAGCGCGGCGGCTGGATTGCACAACGCATGTTAAACGCCACCGGTCCGTGAACATGGCAGCCAAAACTTGCTTGCGAGTAAACCATTGCACCTGTTCAATTTGCCGCGGTCCGGGCGATCACCCGGAAAAGGCGCTACACGAACAGATCAACCTGCTGATGAGCCTGATGAATGCCCGCCAGCGCAGGCTGTTCGCGGCGTTCCAGGCTCAAAAGACGGGTCACGGCGGAATTACGCGCATGGCGGAGATTAGCGGAATAGATCGAAAGACGATACGCAAGGGAGTAAAGGAATTGATAGGAAAATAAGGTCTATCTTGAAATACAAGCTTTGATCCCAATGCACGAGGTAACAAGTGATGTAGAACACATAGTGGCACGGTTTGGAATATTCTATGCTATGATGATTTAAAGTCTTGCGATCAAGACTGGCACAGGTACAAGGTATGAATATTCAAGACGCTCGCGAATTGGGAGAACGGCTCGCGCGGTTGGTCTCGGACAGGCAGGTGGAGGCAGCCTGCGGCCTTCTTTCCCCGCTGCTTGCCGAACGCTCATCGTTTCGCCTGCTGGATGCGATCGGGGAACGCGTAGGCGACGAACCGCTAGAGGCTGTCAACCTTTTCCTGGACCAGGTTGCTGCCCAACGCACGATGGGCGGTTGGGTGGTCATTGCCAGCGCACTGCGCCGGCAGTTCTCGCACGACCTGCCCGCGGCGTTCGAGCGCTGTCGCGCATATGTCATGGCTGCGGATGTTTGGTATGCCACCGACACATTCGGGGAACGTGTCCCCGGACCGGCGCTGGTGGCACATTTCGAGCCTGCGCTGGCTCTGCTGGCGCCCTGGCGAGAAGACCCCAACCGCTGGGTGCGGCGCATGGTCGGCGTGGCGGTCCATTTCTGGGCCAAACGTTCACATGGCGCAGTACAATTCCTGCCTCAGGCTAGAGCTCTGCTAGATTTCCTCGCTCCTCTGTTTGAGGAGCGGGATACCGATGTGATCAAAGGCGTTGGCTGGGGGCTGAAAACGCTAGGCAAATACTATCCGGAACTGGCTGCCGATTGGCTTGTGCAGCAAGCCGGTCGCCCACACCGGGCACTGATCCTACGTAAAGCAACCACCTATCTGCCGGCAAGATTACAGCAACGTGTCAGAGAGAAGCTGTCATGAGCCGCCGCCTCAGCTTTGTTCCTTACCGGCCAAAGACCATTCTTAATAAACATAAGCGCGCTGATCACTGGTTCTGGACGCGATACAGCGCCTATCCTTACATCGGCTGCCAGCATGGCTGTGAGTTCTGCTACTGCCGCGAGCAGAAATATTCCCCTTACGACGATCCCAATGATTTCGCCTATATCATCAAAGTGAAGGAGAACGCCGGGTCGCTGCTGCGCCGTGCGCTCAGCCGCAATCCGGTGGACCTGGTTTTTACTGGGGATTACCAGCCCGCCGAACGGAAATTTGGTATTTCCCGCCAGATGTTGGAGGCCTGCCGCGACCTTGGTTTTCCGGTCTTCGTGTTGGAACGTTCGCCACTCATCCTACGCGATCTCGACTTGCTTCAGGAAATCAACACAGGCGCTCCCTCCGTTGTTGCCTTCAGCATCATCAGCACGCCGGATTCGCCCTACTACAACCGTGTCAGGCAGATGGAACACCTGACTCCGCCGGCCGAGAAACGCTTTGCAGCCATGCAGGCCATAGCCGCGGCCGGCATCCTGACCGGCACCTGCTTTATGCCCATCCTGCCAGGGTTGTGTGATGCTGAGGCGAACCTGGAGAATGTCGTCCGTTGGACGGCTGAACATGGCGGCAGGTTCGTTCTAGCCAGCAGCCTGACTCTAGCCGACCAGCAAAAGAGCTACTTCTTCAAGGTGTTGGGCGAGCGTTTTCCTGACCTGGTGAATCTCTACCAGAGTCTTTACCCGCCAGCCAGCTATGCCCCGTGCGATTACCCCTGGCACCGGATTGCTCTCCGCATTCGCGAGCTGTGCACTCAATATGGCATCTCTGACCGCATCCCCCGTCCCATTATCCCAGGCGACAAGCACGCTTGCAACAAGCGTATCGTCGAGAGGCTGGCTAACAAAGTCTATGAAATGGAACTCCACCAAGAGCCGGATTATCGCATCTGGGCTTACCGCAAGGCCGCCTGGGCCATTGAAGATCTGGAGCAGGATATTGGCCTGGTTTATCAGGCAATGGGATTGAAAGGTCTGCAAAATATTCAGAATATTGGTCTGTCATTGGGAAAGGCCGTCGAAACGATGCTGGTTGAAGAAAACAACCAGGCAGTTGGCTGACTGTTTGACAGGAGTTGTGAAATGGAGTGATGATTTGATCATTCTGGATAAGAGGAGCTAAACAAACGAACGAAAAAATAGGTTTTATGGATCTTTCCATCTCACCAACTGAGCAAGATATCCACCGCATGAAAGCCAGGGCATTTACAGAAGCGATCACCGCGTTGCTCCTGTTCTATGGTATCAGCCTGCTGAGTCGTTTGGTTGCACCGCTATTCCTGCTGGTGGTAGGTGTGGGTTTATTCTTTCCTTTACTTTGGGGCATATTTTCCCGAGATTGGAAAACTATGGGATTCACGCGCCAGAAGATAAAACAAGCTCTGTTATGGGGACTGGGCAGCGGCGCTTTATTGATGGTGATCATCTGGTTTACCACCGAACACAAGCTGGCGCCTTTTTTCGCTTTGCAGTTGGTGGTTGGCATCCCTATCTGGTTGCTTGTGATGTCGCCATTCCAGGAATTTTTCTTTCGTGGCTGGCTGCAGCCACGCTTTGAGAAGTCGCTGGGGCTATGGCCTGGGATCGTGACAACAGCCGTTGGTTTTGCAGTATGGCACCTCTGTCCCCCCTTCGAGCAGGCGCAGATCGTTCCAATCTGGTCTGTCTATGGCATGGTGTTCACTACCGTAATGGGCCTGGTTTATGGCTACATCTTTCACCGCACAGGAAACATCCTGGCTCCCTGGCTGGCCCATGTCCTGGCTGGTCTGACTCTAGTTTTGAGTGGAGCCATGATCTTCGTGCAATATGTGGAATGACCCGATTACAAAATGGAAGGAAGGATGATATGGTCACATGGAAGGAATTTTCTCTCGCTTCACCTGATCTTGCCGAAATTGGGAGGCGCTTGTTATATCAATACAAAGTCGGCTATGCCTTCCTGGCTACCATCCGCAAAGATGGCGGGCCGCGCCTCCATCCCGTTTGTCCTGCGATTTCAAACGATCATCTCTATATTTTCATCGAGCCAGAATCTCCCAAATATGCCGATCTCCTCCGTGATGGACGCTTCGCTCTGCATACCTTTGCGCCAGAGCAAGGGGATGAGGAGTTCTACTGCACCGGGTGTGCTGAACCTGTTCCAGACCCAATCGTCCGGACAGAGGTTATTGCCACCTACCACCGCCACCCCCGCGATTCGGAAGCTCTCTTCGAGCTCATGCTGGAGCATGTGCTGCACACTTTCTGGGAGAACTGGCCGAAACCAGGGATGAGACCCATCCGCACCAAATGGCACGCTCCGAGAACTCTTTAGGAGAAAAACATGAGCGAGAAGATCATCCACCTGTACAACGACCTGGCCTGGCTGTGGCCCCTGTGGGGCGACGCCAGCACCACCTACGCCGCCTGGTGTGACCAGGTCACCCGGCTTATCCGCCAATATGCCCAGTGGGAGGTTCGTACCTTGCTGAATATGGGCTGCGGCGGAGGTAAGAACGCATTCAACCTGAAGAAGCAATTTGAAGTAACAGGTATCGATATCAGCCCTGCGATGCTCGACCTGGCCAGGCAGTTGAATCCGGAATGTCAGTTTCTGCTCGGCGATATGCGCACTTGCTATCTTGACCAGCTCTTCGATGCGGTATTGATTGATGACGCAATATCCTACATGGCAAGTCGAGGCGATTTGGCGGCCGTATTTCAAAATGCCTACCGCCACTTGCGCACCGGCGGAGTGATGGTGGTGGAGCCCGATTTCACCAAGGAGACCTTTCGCCAGAATTGCACCCGTGTATCCTCCGCAGATCCCAAAGTCAAACCTGCTCATATCGAGGTTGTGTTCATAGAGAATGATTATGACCCTGATCCAACGGATGATACCTGTGAGGGCGCGATCATTTATCTGATTCGAGAAAATGGCAGGTTAAGAATTGAATCAGATCTTTCGGTCATGGGGTTGTTTCCCCTGGATGTGTGGAGAAAGGCTCTCCATGAAGCAGGTTTTGAAGTTCATGAAGAAGCAAGCTCTGAAGAATCAGGCCATGTTATTTTTGCGTGTGTAAAACGCGGCTGACCCGAGGGCGTTGTTGGATTGAGATTGGAATTGTAATCTATGGATTTACATGCACCACAAAACTCCATGGTCCTGTGTAGTAATATCCCAACAGCTCATAGAACCGGCGAATCACTTCATCATCAGTCATTCCTTCAGGCTTTTGAATAATCACTGGCCCAGCCCCACCTCCGCCATCGTTCCCTGAAGATGTCACCCAATCCATTTCGATGCCCTCCTGGCGTAGTTTTTGGCGGGTTATTTGGATTTGTTCATCGGGAATTGCCTCGGGAATGGATTGCTCCAACTCAGGAATGGTCAGCGTTAACATTTCAGGGCGGTTATGAAGCCCTACCGGGAAGCCCACGACCACACAGCGCCCGGTATATATCGGAATGATCCAATCTGGCTCAAGACCTTGTTTCACATTTTCGATATTTGAGTCAAAAGCCAGGTTGGAACCATCCATAAGAGATTGATCGGCCCCGATTTTCAGGAGGGAGGAACTACCGACCATCCAGTCATTCTGGGTAGGCTTCTGGTAACACAAATAGACCTGAGTGTAAGAAGGCGTAATTTGGAGCATCTCCAGGTTCATCTCAATCCCATTGGCGACCAATGCCAGTTGGGGCTTCAAAATCAATGCTGGATAAATCGGTATATCCAGATCGAAAGAAAAAACTGTTGTTGCTTTTTCGCCTGGTGCGGGTTGGACGCTTATGATTAACTGACCCAGGAATCGTGCCCCTTTCAAACTGCTGGCAGGTGAAACGATAATGCTATATGAGCCTGGCTCTGTGTTGCTTGAGTCAGCCGAAAATCCAGCATTGATTTCGTTCCCATTCTCATCCTTAAGCGCCAAATCGTATAAACCGTAACCTTCGAGCATACCATAGATATGGATCGCGAATGCCAACCGGTTTGCATCTGCATAAGCCTGGACCAAGGTCGCCGTCATTCCACCTACCACTTGGGTTGCCAATGGAGTTGCTGGCGTTGGGGTGGCTGGTCCTGGGATTTGCACGCCGCCGGGCAGCTCCCCCCACACGAATTCCCAGGTACCATCCAGAGTTTGACCTTGGCTATCAATCAGTTGGTGAACAGCCAGGCGCAATACCCCAGCTCCCTGCCAGCCAGTAGGGAAGGCAATTTCTGCGCAGCGCGCTCCATTTTCTGCGCTGACCGGTGTTAATTGCAGACCTTGCAGGGATGGAACCTTCCCTATAGCCCCGGCTGTTTCGGCGAATTGGATGGCAGCGGTTTGAATGTCCAAATTTCGACCTACGGAACTATCTATACACAGGCGCGCTCGTGTCTCCGATGGGGTAAGTATGATCCACTCCAGGCGCATTTCGACACCCTTGGATCGGGTTGCATACGTATTCGATCCGTTAACCGTCTCGAGGTGGATGGGTACTTCCGGAATATCAAAGTGGAAGGTTTTCAAGGTTTGTCCAACCTTGTCCAGGATGGGGATATCGAGGCTGACGATTGTATGCCCTTCGCTTATTCCATCATAAATCGACTCGCGCACAATCTGTTGGATGACATAGGTCCCGGCGATGACCTCAGAGTCGTTTTTCAGCGCCAACCCAGCACTGCGCACCTGTTGAGGGATCAGCGCGCCAAAACTCATCCGCGGCATACCCAATCTCAGTTCAGCAGGCAGCCCGCGCACTGAGAAGCCGGCTGCCTGGCGCGCATCATTCAGGTAAATCCATTCGAGGGTGATAGTGATCTCTTCCAACATTTGTTCTGTCCTGACCTGGATCGCCGGTTCCAGCGGCGTGCCAGTTGGCAGCGGGGTGGGTAGGGCTGTCACATTCGGATGAGAAAGTAACCCTGCCTCTTCTGCTGACTTCAAGCCAGGGTCATTGAAATAGTGGTAGATAGCAAAAGCAACGCCGGTTGCCAGAATCAATCCTAATATTATCAAAACCACAATCCAGGCTAGTTTTAACTTTGCATCCATTACTCGAGTACCCTTTCGTTCAAGACGCGCCGCGATGCGCGGCCAAAGGTTCATGTTATCCGGGATATCTCGCTGGGAAATGAAATCAAGAGCAGTCTTCAGGCGTGTTTTCGAATTCATTTTACACTCCTTTCGCCCAGCAAGCTGCGTAGACGGTTTCGGGCGGTATTTAATAGCCATTTCACTGTTCCAGGAGCTGTATTGGTCTGTGCAGCCATCTCTTTCTCGGTCATTTCCAGATAATAACGTTGTACCACCACCTCCCGTTGGCGGGGCGACAACCGCTGCAAGGCATCCCAAATTTCTTGTTGAAAAGCGGAGGTTTCAGCCTCGGCTTCAGCTGATTCTACCCACCCAAGAAGGTTCTCAACCCAGAGGTCATCTGAGCTAGACTCGATCAGAACATGCCTTTCTGCTTTTTGAGCAGCTTTCAAGGCTGCATGCACAACTATTTGGAGAAACCACGGTTCAAAAGGGCGACCTGCATCGAATCCGCCAATTGCGCGATAAGCCTGGATGAAGCAGTCTTGAACCACATCTTCAGACAGCGCCATATTGTGGGTAACCATATACGCAATGCGCACTGCCTTCAACTGGTAAAGTTGCACCAGAAGCTCTAAACCACCGATATCGCCACGTTTCAGGTATTGAATGGCTGTCTGTTCGTCCATACACCTCTTGAGAAGATGAAATTAGCACTCATACTATATATCCTATGATACTAAAAAAGGTTGGGGGATTAGACAAATGTGAGGTGTCAAGATATTCCTACTGTGACGCTGGATATGCGTTTATAATTCGGATGGCGCAAGGGCTAAGAAAGCACCTTATGCATCAAACTCGGTTGACACAATCATGTTGAGGCGCATCCTGATCGTTTGGCTCATTGCCAATTTCGCCCTGGTCGGCTTGATCTCGTGGTTAGCTGGAGGGTGGTACCTGGCTTGGCCCGTGTCGCCCGTTTTGGTGATGGTGGCAGAACTGGGGCTGATTATGCTGCCGAATCTTGTCTTACCCATCCTGGTTCTGCGATTTTGGTGGCCTGAAACGGTTGGCCCAATCCGTCAAGCGGTAGGATGGCAATGGACTGGCTGGCGCAGCTTTCTATCAGGCACAATTGCTTTCATAGCCATCTATCTCCTGCTCAAAGTGGTCGGAGCCCTATTGGGAAATAGCATCCCGTATAACCTGCCTGGTACCACTGGTGAAGGGATAGCCAACCAACAACCAGCCGATGTCTTGAGACTTCTGGCTATCTTGTTCGGGTTAGTGGCCTTTGTGGGCATCACCGTTGCCGGGGAAGAAACGATGTTTCGGGGCTGGATTCAAACAAAACTGGGTCAACGGTATGGGGTTTGGATTGGAATATTCGTGGGGCTTTGTTGTTCGGGCTGCGTCACTTACCGGCTGATCTATTCTATGCGCAGATCTGGAAGGCTACACCGCAGATGTGGCTGTCCCGGGAAGTCCAGTTGTATGTTTCGGCGCTCTGCCTGGGATTGGCGCGTCACTTTGGGAAAAGCACCTGCGCTTCTGCGATCACGCATGCGCTCATTTTTATCGTTGCGCTTTTTGGATTGGGATAACCTGCCAACGAGGCTGGCAAGCTGAACAATGACCGTCAATGGAGCAGAAAAATGGAACCTAAATTCGATATCATCGATGTCAACCCCTCCAATCTTGGGCAGGCTGGTTTTTTCTGCTATATGAGCAAGCCGAAATCACCCGGTTACCAATACAAGCAAGCCTGGCTTGAAAACCGCTTTTCCGAGGGTTTGAAGCTGAAGATTCTCCACGAGTGTGGCGGGCGAAACACAGCTTTCATCGAATACATACCTGGCGAATATGCATGGCGGGCCGTTCATGCCCCGGGTTACCTGGTCATTCACTGCCTGTGGGTGGTCGGAAAGGGCAAAGGGAAGGGCTATGGCAAGCAGCTCTTGCAGGCGTGCCTGGATGATGCCCGCGCCCAGGGGAAGCAGGGCGTTGCCATCGTAACCACGGACGCCACCTGGTTGCCCAAGAAAAAATTCTTTCTGGCTAACGGTTTTGTAGAGATCGATCAGGCCCCACCCTGCTTTCAGCTATTGGTATATCGTTTTGATGATACTCCAATGCCCTCATTTCCCTACGACTGGGAAAGCCGCCTGGCGGCCTTTGGCCCTGGCCTGACGGTGGTACGCACCTCACAGTGCCCATATATTGATAATGCCGCAGCGAGCATATTGCAATTAGCCGCTGAAGCGGGGATCCCAGCCCGCCAGGTGGAGCAAGGGACGGCTCAGGAGGTGCAGGCGCAAGCTCCATGCGCTTATGGCGTTTTCGGTGTTGTATTGGATGGGAAGCTGCTGTCGTATATTTACCTGGCAAGAAAAGATTTCGAAAAGCGGTTCACTGCTCTTTCGCAAGGGGCTAGCGGTTAGGGGCGCTTCGAAAGCTAGCAGCTTGAGTTATGGAGGCTGATATGCACCGGAGACGAGGTTGAAACGGATTCAAGCGATCGTTGAAATCGCGAAAAGGAAGAAATAAAAGTCCATGTCCATCTTGCATCGACTCGCTTACACCCAAAATCGGCGCGATCAGGCCCCCAACAAAGAGCTTGCGCGAGAATTGGTTGCTACCGAAGATGATCAGGGGGTTCACGAGATCGCTGAAAATCTCGGGAACGAAAATCCCAGGATCCAGGGCGATTGCCTGGCGGTTTTCGAAGAAATCAGCGCTCAAAAGCCGGGATTAATCGCAGAATACGTGAATGACTTACTCAAGCTGGCGCACAGCCGCGATAACCGGCTGGTCTGGGGCAGCCTGATACCGTTGTCCAGGATTGCCCACCTGAGAGCCGAAGACATTTATCCCCATCGTGAATACCTTATCCAGCTGATGGAAACAGGTTCGGTTATTGCCTCCGATAATGCAGTCAAAACCCTGGCGATCGTGGCGTCCAGAAACATCGCCTTCAAAACGGACTTGCTACCGTATCTGATAAAACATCTGGAAACCTGCCGGGCAAAGGATGTTCCCCAACATGCCGAGGCCACCCTCGTGGCGATTGGTGCAAAAGACAAAGATGAATTCTGCAGGATACTCGAAAAACGGATGGCTGACCTGTCGACTGCACAAGCGAAAAGATTGAAAATTGTACTCAGAGCTGCAGAAGAAAGGTAACGAAAGATGGAAGATACCGAACGACTTGGGTAACGAATGAAGTTCGATGGTTGAAGCTATTCATGATGGATATCTGGTTTTAGCAATCATGTAATTTCTTTCTGCCATAATCAGGAGAATTCGATGAAAGACTACATAATAGAACTCGAGATTTTTGAAGGCAACCGTGGACAGCTGCACTCCGACGGGACTTACCCGGATTTCGTAAAAGAGGGGATCTGTGCCTGGATGTATGGAAGGTTAAATGTGGGGCAGAAATTTCATTATCCAGATGATCTTGGAGAATTATGCCCATGGTTGGCGGACAGTTTGACAGGAATGATCCGTGCTCTTGAGAGTGGTGGCACGCTTCCATGGAAATACAAAGGCACGCCTTACGAAAAGGTCATTGATCCCGATGGGGTAACCACAGAGTATGTACGTTGTCCTGACCCCACAGCATCTGGTATCGTTATGAAAATCACAAGGACTGTGATACCCGAATGAAGTCTAGGCGAAGAGGACGCCTGCCTGCGCGCCAACTGGATTACCAATCGCTCAAAAAAAACGAGATTAATGCGGTATTCATCTCTTTTTTAGAGAGTTTTTGGAAGATTCTGATACTTCAAGGAGGTGTGAACTCGGTAGAATTTGCTCATTAGAACAGGAGCAGACATGTCTATCTTCCTCCGTTTCTTCTCCGGCTTTGTGACCATACTTCCCGCTATAGTATTCTGGATGCTCATCTCCATATCGGCAGGGAGCGAGTATTTTTGGAAGTCATATTTCATCGTTAGCTGGGTGTATCTGGTAGTCAGTTTTGCACTTGGATTTATTATTCCCGCTCTCGCCCCGGCTCATTGGAAACGTCACCCTATCCTGTGGTTTTTCAGCCAGGGTTTGCTGGCCTGGCTGGCGGCGATACTGGCTTTGGGGCTGGTTAATCTCACCCCACTGTGTGTCGGCCAGGATAATGGCGATGGTAACAATAACTTCGCGCTTTGTATGGCGCAAACCGTGATGGTTCCCATCGCCTGTTCGTCTATGGAATTCATTCTGCTCTGCCTGATTGCTTTCCCAGGCGGCTGGCTAATCAAACGGTTGGTCAAAAGCGAGGAAAAACGATCCGCTTCTGGATCATTTTTCCGGTCATGGCGGTCCTCACCTTCTTGGTCATCCTGACGCCGCTTATTTTTGGACTGGCATCTGCCGTCTTTACATACCACGGGAAATGTTACGGCTTTACCGACGGCTCCTGGGCTTGTTCCTGGCAGGAATACGCTTCTGAGCAGGTCTTTTGGTCTGCGCTGCTGGATATTCCTCTCAGCATGTACTTGATTCCATGCTGGCTGGTTGCCCTGGGTTTCTGGCTCTACAAACGTCGCACCGCCGCTCCGAATGGGTTGCCGTTCTCCTTGGTGATCCTGATACCATTGGGTGGCTGTCTTGGAGGCGCCTGCCTTATTTCCATTCTCCCTGTTTTCATCAGACTTTACTACAGGTTCTATCCATAATTATGGTTGGAGAGTTACATAGTTTTCTAGCCACCTGACAGTTTGGGATTAGCGAAAGGAACATATTTGTCCTGCCGATCAACTATTCTTTTGTTGAAGTGTCGGGTCGCTAGTGTTCCACTAATGATAATAATTAGATGGATTGCATACTTGACTTTTACCCGAAAAACAACTAATATATAGTTATGCGATATATAGCCCGACTATATAAGGAGTCCTGATGGAAGCACAAGATTATTTGCCTCTTACCGAAACTTCATTTTTCATACTTCTTAGTCTTGCCACAACCCCCAAACATGGTTATGGCATCATCAAGGACGTGGAGGTAATGAGTACGGGCAGAGTCGTTCTGGCTGCTGGCACCTTATATACAGCGCTCCGACGCATGCTGGA
>CAYGZL010000059.1:0-10630 GCA_964354345.1 uncultured Anaerolineaceae bacterium
TGCTCTCGAGATGATTGTATATTTTTCCCAGAATCTGGGAAAGCAATGTCTCCTGAGGAGGTGTCACCAGCTCATTATGTTCGTATACGGACTATCGCCATCTCCAAATCCAAGCGTCATAAATAACCACCCCATTATCCCTTGTAGGCTGAATATCCCTACATTTCCTCCCAATAGTGGTAAACCTGTGTGTTTGCTCATAGGGTCCTCTCACAATATTTCCATTAATCCTTCTACCCAGACATTGCTAGGATTGTGATTGGGTCGTCGCTGCTTATAGAATGGACGGCAGCACCTCGTTTATGAGGATTCCTGCTGGTATTTGTTGTCGGGGTGCTTGTCGGCCTTGGCGCTACCCTGGCTGTCTCCGGCCTCACCGAGCGCCAGAGCGAGCGGCAGTAGGTTGCTGTGGTGGGATGCTCCGGCTGCGAGTGGGGGCACGCTGCCTACTGCTGGAATGTATTATCATATGAAAATAATTGGCTTTTAGGTTTGCATAAAGGTAACGATAAGCTAAGGGATTTGGCTGGATGACGATCCATATTTCGATCGTGAGAAGCACTCCATGATGTGGATTTCCTCGCGACGACATCCATAATGAGAATTGTTGAGTAGTCGCCAATGATTTGATATAATCCATGGGTTTACGTAAATTATCCAGCGAGCAGCGGTCTGCCCACGTGCAGATGCAGCGTTAGCGAGCCAAAGCTGCTCTGGCCTTACCTTTCTCCCTTTGAAGGCACAGAACCTCATACAACTTAAGATATAAGGAGAATCGCATGAAGAAACCTGTACTTAAAATTTTTTCATTGATCACGATCGTGGCTGTGATGCTGGTGGCTTTGCCCACGCAGAGCGCATTGTCCGCTGGCGCTATCAGCCTCACAACACTAGGCGGCACATATACACAGAACTTCAATACTCTGGCTACATCAGGTACAACGAATACATCTCTTCCTTTAGGGTGGGATCTCAGTGAATCTGGCACCAGTACAAGAAATAATTCAGCTTATGCTGCAAGTACGGGTTCTGATAATGCAGGGGATGTCTACAGTTTTGGCGCGATTGCGAATATTGAGCGGGCGTATGGTGGATTGCGCAGTGGCACTCTGGTTCCTATTTTTGGCGCCAACTTTTCGAACGACACCGGCTCTACCATTACCTCCCTGGTGGTTTCTTACACAGGCGAACAATGGCGCGCAGGGGTGATCAACCGTGGCGCCGCTGATCGCCTTGACTTCCAGCTTAGCACGAACGCCACCAGCTTGACTGCGGGGATATACGTGGATTATGACAACCTGGATCTCAACAGCCCGAACATCAACGCTGCGACGAATACCCTCGATGGGAATACAGCAGGCAACCGGGCTACAATCAGCTTTACCATCACGGGCTTGAACATCCCAAATGGCGCATCCTTTTGGATACGCTGGACTGATTTCGATATTTCTAGCTCAGACGATGGCTTAGGTGTTGATGATTTCTCCTTGACCCCAATGGGCGTAACCTTAGATCCCGCCCCCACTGTCTCCAGCACCAGCCCCGTCGGCGGGGCGACGGATATCTTACTCACCGATAACATCACCGTCACCTTCAGCGAGCCGGTCAATGTCAGCGGGGATTGGTTCCAACTCGTTTGCGCCAACTCCGGGACGCGCAACGTGAACGATACAATGGTGACAGGCGGTCCCACCACTTTCGTCATTGATCCAACTACTGATTTCGCCAACAACGAGACCTGTACGCTGACGATCTTCGCCGCCCAGGTGACCGACCAGGATACCAACGACCCGGACGATGCGATGTTGGTTGACTACATCACCAGCTTTACCACCACCGGCCCGGATAACGCCCCGGCGGTCGCCAGCACGGTACCCGCTGACGGCGCTATCAACGTGCCGCTCAACCAGAACATCACCGTGACTTTCAGTGAGCCTGTCAACGTCACCGACCCCTGGTTCTCGCTGACCTGCGCCACCAGCGGTGACCACCCGGCAGCAGTTTCAGGCGGCCCAACCAGCTTCACCTTGAACCCGACAACCGATTTCGTCTACGGCGAGCAGTGTACGTTAGTCATTGATGGCTCCAAAGTTTCTGACCAGGATACCAACGACCCGCCCGACACTATGGTGATTAACTTTACTGCCGGCTTTACCACCGAGCCCAATCCCTGCACCCTGGCATACACCCCGGCTTACCAGATCCAGGGCAGCGGTCTGACAGCGGCGGTGACCGGTGTGGTGACTACCCAAGGCGTGGTGGTGGGCGATTACGAAGTACCAAGCGGCTCCGGCCAATTACGTGGTTTCTTCTTGCAAGACCTTACAGGCGATGGTGACCAGGCCACATCCGACGGCATCTTCGTCTACAATGGAGGCAAGAACAATGTCAGCCTGGGTGATGTGGTACGCGTCACCGGCACCGCCAGCGAATACCAGGACCAGACGCAGATCAGTGCTACGAAAATTACCTGGTGCAGCACCGGCACCGTGGCGCCAGTGGACGTGACCTTCCCCGTCCCCTCGTCAACGTTCCTGGAACAATACGAGGGCATGCTCGTGCGCCTGCCGCAGACGCTTTTCGTGACCGAGCACTTCCAGCTTGGCCGCTTCGGGCAGGTGGTGCTCTCTTCCGGCGACAGACTCAAGCAGCCGACCAACATCGTCCTGCCGGGAGCGCCAGCCCTGGCGCTCCAGGTCCAAAACGACCTGAATAAGATCATCATCGACGACGGTACGAATCTCCAAAACCCCGACCCGATCCTGTTCGGGCGCGGGGGTAGTCCGCTTTCCGCCAACAACACGCTGCGCGGTGGCGACACGGCGACCGGCATCATCGGTGTGATGACCTACACCTGGGCGGGTAACTCTGCCAGCGGCAACGCTTACCGCATGCGCCCGATCAATGCAATGGACGGCTACGTCAATTTTGAGCCAACCAACCCGCGCCCCGACTTCCCTCCAGTGGTCAACGGCACGGTCAAAGTAGTGGGCATGAACTTGCTCAACTTCTTCAACACCTTTGCCGATAACAACGCCAGCACACCGGGCTGCTTCCCAAGCGGGACCGACGCCGACTGCCGCGGTGCCAACTCTTCCACTGAATTTACCCGCCAATATCAAAAGACCGTCGCTGCCATCCTGGCAATGAACCCCGACGTGCTGGGCGTGAACGAGGTGGAGAACGACGGCTACGGACCCGACAGCTCCCTGCAGTTCCTTGTCGACCAGCTCAACGCCGCAACGGCTCCGGGGACCTACACCTTCATTGATGTGGACGCCAATACCGGCCAGATCAACGCCATGGGCAGTGATGCCATCCGCGTGGCCATGCTCTACAAGCCCGGCGTCGTCACCCCCATCGGGCAAACCTCGCCCTTGAACACGACTGCCTTTGTCAACAGCGGCGACAGCGTGCCGCGCAACCGCGTGAGCCTGGCGCAGGCTTTCCAGGTCAACGCCACCGGCGCCGTCTTCATCGTGGATATCAACCACCTGAAGAGCAAGGGCAGCGCCTGTGACGCCCCCGATTCTGGCGATGGACAGGGCAACTGCAATCAGGTGCGCATCAACGCCGTCACCGAGCTGCTCAACTGGCTGGCCACCGACCCAACCGGCACCGGCGATCCCGATGTCCTCCTGGTTGGGGACTTCAACTCCTACGCCATGGAAGACCCGATCACTGTCCTTAAGAACAGCGGTTTCACCAACCTGATCGAATCTTTCCTTGGACCGGATGCCTACTCTTACGTCTTCGATGGGCAGTGGGGCTACCTCGATCACGCCCTGGCCTCGGTTTCCCTGGTTGGGCAGGTTTCGGGGATTGGCGAATACCACATCAACGCCGATGAACCGAGTGTCCTGGATTACAACGTCGAGTTCAAGAGCGCCGGACAGGTTGCCAGCCTGTATGCGCCGGATTCGTTCCGCATCTCCGACCACGACCCGGTCGTCATCGGCCTGACCCCCAATGCGCCTCCCACCGTGGATGGCGGTGGACCTTATACCGTGAATGAAGGCAGCACGGTCACCCTCACGGCCAGCGGTTCCGACCCGAACGGCGACGCCCTGACTTACACCTGGGATCTCGACAACGACGGCTCGTTCGAGACGCCCGGCCAGTCAGTCACCTTCGACGCCGCCGTGCTGGATGGCCCCAGCTCCTTCACCGTCAATGTCCGCGCCACCGATCCCGGCAATCTCTTCGCGGTCGACAGCGCCAAGGTGAACGTCCTCAACGTCGCCCCGACCGTCACAGCCTCGTTCTCGTCCGCCAGTGTGAGTTGCGGCGCCAGCAACAGCACACTCAACATCAGCTTCAGCGATTTTGGGGCTGCTGATACGCACACCGCCCTGATCAACTGGGGTGATGGCAGCACGCAAACGGTCGACCCTGCCATCAGCCCGTTCTCCCGGCAGCATACCTACGCCCTGGCTGGCGTCTACACCGCCAGCATCACTGTGACGGATGACGATGGTGGCGTTGGCTCAACGACAGCCAGCGTTACCGTGAACTACAACACCAGCGGCATCCTGCCTCCGATCAACCCCGATGGAACAAGTGTCTTCAAGTACAAGAGCACCATCCCGGTCAAGGTGCAGTTCACCGACTGCAACGGCGCCATACCAACGAACCTGACGCCGACAATCAAACTCACACTGGTAGCTGGAACGACTCCGGGCCTGGAGATCAACGAGCCCAAATCGACCAGCGCCGCGGACACCCCGGGCGTCATGCGCTTCAGCGGTAACCAGTATATTTATAACCTGGCGACCAAACCGCTGCCCGATCCGTCCGGAACGTACCGCATCACCATCGCCGTCCCACTCACCGGTCAAACGGTGACCGTGAATTTTAGTTTGAGACCGTAAGTAGCTTAGGTGCAGGCTTTTTTAAACAACAAGGGGGTTGGGCGTGGCTCAACCCCCTTGTTGTTTAAGAGATTTTTGGGAATGAGCGCCTGAAATCATCCTTTCAAACCAAATGGACAATTAAACCATGTCGTTTTTACCTTCTATTTCATCGGGCAGATCGACAACCAGCGCAGGAACGAAGTGCTGGGCGACCGGGGCGTGCACATGATCGACATATCGTGCTGGACTATCCAGACGAGGGGTGTCGTTGCCATCGCCCAGGATGGCGGCGCAGCGATCAGCAACTCGAGTTTGATTGACCTCGGCGGAAAGATCATCGTCTTTGATACTTTCCTGACGCCGCAAGCTGCCGGGGATCTCCAGCAATTCGTAATCGATAAGTACGGCCGAAAGCCAAGGATCGTCATCAACAGCCATCATCACAATGACCATATCTGGAGCAACCATGTGTTCGCATCCGATGCGCTGATCATCTCAAGCACCCGGACTCGCGAGTTGATAGTGACTGCTGGATAGGAAGAACTTCAATGGTATTCAGCGAACTCTGCTCAGAGGCTCGAAGCTCTTCGCGCCCAACAGCAAAATACCAACGATGAGCAAAAGTAGCGGGAGCTCTTGATGTGGATTGGTTATTATGAGGGTCTGGTGGAAGCGCTGCCACACCTGTCCGTCCGTATGCCAAACATCACCTTTAAAAACCGTCTTGAGATCCATGGCGCCAGGCAAACAGCTGAGTTGATCACTTTCGAGGGCGCACATACAGAAAGTGATACGATCCTCTACCTGCCTCATGCGAGCACCGTCTTCATGAGCGACCTGTTGTTCGTTGGCTGCCATCCCCACCTTGCGGATGGCGATCCACTTCAGCTCTTGAACACCCTGAGAGAAGTAAGTATGCTCGATGCCGATTATTTCGTGCCTGGACACGGCCCGGTCGGAAACTGTACCGATCTTCAGTTAATGATTGCGTATGTCGAACAATGCCTGGAAACCGCGCAGCGCTGGTGGAAGAAGGGAATAGCTTCGAGGAACAGATCGCCGGGCTGAAACCCATTGAAATGTTCCAGCACTGGCAGCTCTCCCAGTTCTAACAAACCAACAGTCGCTTCCTATGTGAGCGCTTGAGTCCACCAAACAAAGCAAGGAAAATTGGGCAAGAGCAGAAGTAAAAGGGAATAAGAAATTGAGCCCATTGGCTACCTATTGCTGCATTGCTCATATAAAGAAACACCGCCCAACTCGGTACGCAATCGACCCGCTTCGCTACGACTCGCAAGCGGCTGATGCCAAAGTTAGGCCCTCAAAGAAAGAAGGAAACCATATCTCCAATCAAATTGATTCAGAAGGGATGTTTTGTCCTTATCCTAATTTTTCTCGTGTTCTTTGGGATTGTGATGGTTATGTGGATTGGATTACTTATGCCTAATCCTTAACAAGGTCATCAAATCGCAGCGCCAACAATCCAGTGCAATTTTTTAGGTGATGGTCCCCAGCTACATACCCTGGTGTAAAAGGCGCCTGGATCAGTACAGAGAAAATTGGTCAACCCGCTTGGTGCGTGGTACACGAATACCCGGATGGAGATCTGTGTAACATATGTAGGCATTATGTATTTTAGGGATACCCCCTGCGCCGACCAGCCCTATCACGTACTGGTCAGTGTGGCAGCCGATGGGAATTTCGCGGTTGCAGACAACCCTGTCGGACACTTCTACCTGGTATTCTAAAAGGATACCTGGACCAACGCTGGGGAGTTCGATGTGTATCCCGGCGTGTCTGGCTCGTGTAAGTTCAGGATTACGAATGGGTCTTACTTGGCCTGTGCCAGTGGCTGACGTCTGCGGTTAGGCGCATGTGAGTAATCAATGGTTTACACTCAGAAACAGACCGGCCTTCAGTAACGGAGACCACAGACATAACCGAATAAGGAGGTGGTCCAATGGTTATTCATCCGCGATAGTCACTTTTTCTACTGATATGTAGTCTGGTGCTGGTGTGTGTCCTACTCAGCCTGCTGGCTCCAGCGTCGGTTCGGGCAGGCGGACCGCCGCAAAGGTAGGATGCGAGGATGCCACTGCTACTGCCTATGCAGCTACCAGGGTCGTAGAAGCAGAAAATAACCCGACCCAAGTCCCATCTCTTACCGCGATGTTTACTCCCAAGCCTACCCTTACCTCGATGTCTGATCCCTCAGCAACACCCCAGTGTCCGCTGGCGACCTCGATCCCGCTAGCACAGCTTAGGCAGAAAGCAGGTCGGGGACAGAATCTGGTCATTATTGTGGCGGCCGGCCTTATTATCCTGGTTGGCGTGGGTTACCGGGCTTTGAAAAGGTTGCGGAAGAGTGCAGGAAAGTAGCAGTCGATGCGAACGAAATATAAAACAAATACACAAGGAGGTGTCCCATGGTTGTTCCCAACGTAGAGGAGATGAAAAACAGGAAGGACGTGCCTGGATTGATTAAAGCCTTGAGCCATGCTGACCTGGTAGTGGCCAGGTTATCCGCCCTTGCCCTGGGTAAAATTCGTGATATAAGAGCGGTAGAGCCTCTGATCGCAGTCCTGACCAGTGAGGACGTGCACTTACGCAAGATCGCGATTATCTCCTTATCGCACATCGGCGATCCACGAGCAGTAGAGCCGCTGATGGCTCGGCTCAAGGATGAGGAGTGGTTTGTGCGATCACAAGCGGCTTGGGCATTGGGAGTCATCAGCAAGGTAATAGAGGACCATAACCTTCTGAAACAAATGGATGAAGCCCTCGTAAAAGCCCTGAATGATCCATATTCAGAGGATAGAGGCTACCCTGATCCTACATTCCCCGTTAGAGAGGAAGCCACCAAGGCGCTAAAGATCCTCCGAGGAGAAGATTGACTACCGTATCCAGGTTCTATGAAACCGAATATGACTTACTGACGATGCAAGGTCTGTTGATGGAGGCGCGTTCGCATACCGATGACTGGCGCTATCCACATGTCGGTGACCTGGTGTTTGGTTTCTTTATGGTTGCTTGCCACTTGAATCCCAAAGAACACATTCGTCTCTGGCACGCTGCTGATCAGTTAGTCGGCTATGCAGTTTTAGGAGAGGATCCATCCTTTGACTGCCAGGTGCTGCCGGAGTATGCCTGGTGTGGAATCGAGCATGAGGCAATGGCATGGGCAGAAACGCGTATAACCGAGCTCCGCAAGATCAACGCTCAACTGTGGGGCGGTCATTTTGTGTCCGGCTCACGTCAAGACGACATCAAACGGATTGCATTCCTGGAGCAGCATGGCTTCCGACCTGGCGGCCAGTTTTCTGAAGTTAATCTGCTTTGCTCACTTGACGGGCTGATTCCCGATCCGGTGTTACCCACTGGTTATCAGGTGCGGTCAGTGGCTGAGACGGCGGTAGAGTACAGCCATAGCGAAATTTCAAACCGTGCTGAAGCCCATCGCGAGGTGTGGCAGCCATGGACGGTCGGAAATGTCAGCACTGAGGATTATGTATACTTTACGCAACTGCCAGGCTACGATCGCGATCTCGATGTGGTGGCAGTCGCGCCAGATGGCGTCATCGCGGCTTATGTGAATGGCTGGATTGACCCTCTCAACCAGATTGGCGACTTTGGTCCAGTAGGAGCGCGCCCGGCTTACCGCCGGCAAGGATTGACACGCGCCGTGCTCCTCGAATGTTTGCGTCGGATGCAGGCGCACGGAATGAATCGCGTAAGCGTCTCTACTGGCGTTTCGAATACGCCTGCGATACGGCTCTATGAATCGGTTGGCTTTAAAATCGTGAATAAGTATCTGGAGTATTTGAAAACAGGATGAGAGGAAAACCAAACTCTCAAACTGGTCTATCTCCTGGCTTCTTACGACCATCATCAAGAGCATTTTGAAAAATCACAGACCTGGCTGCGTGAGCACGGACAGCGAGAGCTCATTCAACCAATTCTTTGTCAGGTGGGAGCGCAGAAGAGATGGGACAGATCGGGCAGCCATGGGCATTCTGCGGAGCCAATTGGGGTCTCGGCAGAAGATTGACCGTGGAGGTCTTGACGGCTAACACCCGGAGGTAACCAACCAATTCGTGGGTATTATAAACAAGATCATCGCGGCGTTAAAAACGACGGGGCCTGAGTTTGCCCAACTCAAAGAAAGCGATTTTGAACCTGTCCAGGAGAATGCCTTTTGTTTGCGCACCTCGCCTCCATTCTTCATAAAGTACATTGCCGATGATGATGACCTGGGGAATAACGAAATCTGGGTCAATCAAACCATCTTACCCACAGCCTCGATCCTTAATCCGCGTCTAATTTTTACCATAAAAACAACGGATGCAACGATTGCTGGGTGGGAATGGTTGGATGGGGCTGATTTGCACGAGCAGCATCGTGATTTATTACCCAAGGCATTCGAACAACTGGGATATTTTCACGCCCAGCAACGCCATAATAATCCGGTGTCCTCGCTCATTACCCGGCGTACTTTTACCACTATCCCGGATTTACTCAAAGCTGAATTTGAATTCCTGTTAACTTTTCACGATAATTCGGTATGTCATCATGCGAAGATCGCCATTTCACTGCTGGAAACTGGGTATCCAACCTATATTCATGGGGATGTGCACCCAGGGAATATTCGTCTCACCTCGCAAGGGCTGCAATTCGTTGATTGGGGTTATTGCACGAGCAGCCTGTGTTGGTTTGATTTAGGTTATGTTCAAACGATTATTCTCGATGACACGCAAGATCAGGATTGGTGGTGTATCACCCCAGATGAAGCGCAATTGGTTTTACCCGCGTATTCTCTTGCCTGCGGAGTAGACACTTATGACTATAAACAAATTCACCCGGCAGTCATGTTTTGGAGTGAGCTCTGGGCATATAATAATTGCGTCAGGACAGGCAATGAAGTCGATGCCAGGATAAGCCGGCAGCATCTTGAGCGGTTGATGGATTGGGCGTAGGTATTGTCTGACATTATGATGAGGGGATTGCCTGTTGGGAACCCTCCCAAGCACTTGATCCCAACCTCGACACGGTACAGCGCAACCTGGATTAGTATATTTCAACCAACGCCATGCTCCTCAGCAAACTCTAGCTGGCTTTGAAACCGCTTTCTCTCAATCCAGCAGATGCACGCGTGCTCTTTGAGTCAGACCAGCTTTACAAGCTGCTCAACCGCTTGCATTGCCATTCCATGCTGTCTCTGGGAAAGCCTGGCCCGAGGAATATTTCCGCCGCCCAAGATCATTTCGAGGCCGTACAGGCGCTGGATGCCAATCATCTGGGGGTGATCCTGCACCATCGGCAAATTTTGGTATGGTTATTCTTCAAACCCGGCCTCAATTATCGGTCTGGAGAGTTATAATTCTTCAACTTTTGAAGGAACATTATTTTACGTCTCAATCTATCGGCGAGAAATTTCGGGAGATGATTCATTCTTTCGAGATACCCCGTCGTCGCAACCGTCTGAAATGGTTTATTCGCCAGCGTTCAGCGCTGCTTGTGTTGGATTGTGCTTTTGTAACCCACAAGGGATTGATCATCTTTACCCGACCTATCAATACAATCCAGGATGCTGGAAACATGGTTTCCTGGTGGAGAAAGTTGATCAATAAAGTAGTTGACACAGCGACTCACACGGAAGCCCACCATCGGGCAACACTGGTGAACCTGGCGCATGGCTTTGCCACGCCGGTGTTGGTGGATGAAATTCTGACGGTCTGTCAAAGGGTTAATGATGATCGTGCATGACGCAGCCATTGTTG
>CAYGZL010000060.1:0-9702 GCA_964354345.1 uncultured Anaerolineaceae bacterium
AAAACACCCTGAAACGGCGCAGTCCAACCGAGACGCCGCCTGCCCAGGGTGCCCCGCCACCCGTCTCCTCCAACCCGAAGGTCGCCCCGCTGCCTTTTACCTCCAAAACTCCGCTGCAAATTATCACGCCCGCCAACGCCCGTGAAGTCAAGCTGCTGCACCGCCTGGGTGAAGCTCAACTGACCGCCCTGGCCTTTTCAACCAACGGCAGACTGCTGGCTACCGCCACAACAGACGGCCTGTATTTGTATGAAACCGATAAATTTACGAAAATTAAATTTCTTGAGACACCGGCATGGCTGACCAGCGTCGCATTTTCGCCGGACGGCAGGCTGGTGGCCTGCGGTTCAAAAGACACGACCGTTCGTGTGTGGCAGGTGAGTGATGGCCGCTTGATGCACACCATGCAGGCGCACTCGAGCCAGGTTAACTGCGTGTCTTTCCGCCCAAATGGATCTTACCTGGCTTCCGGTTCGCACGATAACTATATCTGCCTGTGGGAGGTCAGCTCGGGAGCCAGGCAATATACCCTTGGCGGACACACCGGTCATGTCAATGGGGTGATCTATGCACCCGATGGGCAGCGCCTTGCCTCCGGTTCAGGAGATTGCACGCTCCGTCTGTGGAGTAGTGGTAATGCACAACTGGCGGAAATGAAGGGACACACCGATAATGTCTGGTGTGTGAGCTTTGCCCCGGACGGGCAGCGCCTGGCCTCCGCCTCCTGGGACAACTCCATTCGATTGTGGCAGGTGAATAATGGCGCCTTCCTTAGAACGCTGTATGGCCATACCAACTATGTCAACAGCGTGGTGTTCACTCCCGACTGCCAGCTCCTGGTCTCTGGCTCGCATGATCGCACAGTGCGCATCTGGCAGCCGAAGGATGGCCAACTCCTGGCCACCCTCGAGGGACATGCCAGCTACGTGAACAGCGTGGCCTGCGCGCCAGATGGGCGCTACCTGGCGACGGGCTCATCCGACGGGGCAATCCTGCTGTGGGGAGTCCGCAATGTTATTTGGTAGCCGCCAGTGAGTAAACGCTGTAATGTGAATCCTGATAGACCAGCTCCAATCCCGGGCAGGCGTTGACCAGGCTGTCACTGTGCAGGACGACATCCGTTACGGCTTCATTCCGGGCAAAGGTGTGTAATTCAGAGCACACATCCCCCTGGGTATTGTAAAACGCGATCACCAGTCGGATGCGCCGGTACCATTCCATGATCTCGCTATCGCGGTCGGGAGTGGACTTAAAGTCGGCATAAATCGGCGCGCCAGTCGCCAACCGGAATTGCTCCATATCATCCGGCACCAGGTACACCTCGCCGGATGACTTGTGGCTGGCGACAAAAGCCAGCATGGGTTGGGCTGCATCTGCCTGCCGCCGGGCGGTTTCGATCTGGAAGCGGAGCACCCCGATCGCGAGCAGGCTGACGATCACCCCCAGGCTGGCGAAACTACCCCACCTTGCCAGCTTGCTCGGATTGAGCTTCCAGCAATCCAGAATTTTTGTGACGCCGTAAGCAATCAGGGTAATCGTTGAAAGCGGAACCACCAGGACGGATGTGCGCCAGGGATAGAGCAGTGCCAGGGTATTGTTGCCGGTGATTACCTGAACCAGTGTCAACAGGACTGTACCGCAGGTGAGGACCGCCAGGATGGGGAACAGACGCGTCTTGCGCAGGATGAACAACGCCCCAAGAACGATGAGCGCTTGCACGCCAACCGTCCAATCCAGCCACTGCGCAACAATGGCATGGTGTGGATTGCGGAAATTCACCTGCAGGTTGGCGATTTTCCGCGCCATTTCCGGGATAGTCGGCCAGAAGATGTACGTCATGTAAGCCAGCGCAGGAAGAACCAGCAGCAAGGCGGTCAATCCCAGAAAAATGGGCTGGCGGATTGTGCGCTTTTGGGCGTAAAGAATACCAATATAAGCGAGGGTCAGCAGGCCGGCTGACAGCAGATAGACTGGGTGAAAATAAGTCGCCGCGGCCATTGGCAATAGCGCCAGGAAAGGACGCTCCTTCAGAAAGATATAGATGGAGAGAACCAGGAATACACCAAACACGCCGGGTTGGAAAACCTGTCCAAGCAGGCGCTGTCCGGCGACGCCGCCTTCGAGCAAGAACGGCGTTTCGGTTCCGGTGCCGCGTGAAAGAATGAAGTGGAACGCGGCTGAGTGAACTGCCAGGAAGAGGGTGATGAAAATCAACCTGCGAGTTTTATCTTTTTTCAGCGCAAACACCCGATCCATGATCCCTACCATGCTGAATAGATACACACCCAACAGCACAACATAATAAAGATAAAAAAAGACCTCACTCCGGAAAAGACGAACCGTCCAATAGACCAGCGCGCTGAACAGGGGCAGCGCATCGACAGTGTTCGCCAGCCAGTCGTGACTCAAATACCCGTATCCTGCCCGAGCCAGGCCATGTAAAAAATATTCGTACTGGTTGGAGGTATAAAGCGGTGATTGGGCGTATATGACGCCAAAGACAAGCGACCAACCCATGAATTTAGCCAGGCCGGTCAGCCAGTTCATCAAGTCGTACTTTGTTATGGAGGATCTGGGTATGGTGGACATTTTGACAGATCGCCCAAACCAGTATATCAGGGGTTAATCTCTTTGGCAACTATCCCGGCAAACGCTATCCCGCCAAACGCGGGCGATCGGCAGTGCATCGCGCAAGCCAACCTCAATTCAGGCGGTCGATGGACGGCACACGTTCCGTTAAAAAGTACTCCTGAGCGGTTGGGTGGGAATTGCCCGGCCCGATAGTATAATAGGACAACACGATCCCCCTCCATAGGAGTTATTTATGAATATCGTCGCTGCCACCGATCCCACCTTACGCAAAGATGACCTGATTGTTATCGCTGGCGCAGGCGGTTTCATCGCCGGAGCACTGACCCGTTACTTCCATGACCAGGGTTTCACCCGTCTGCGCGCGGTGGATAAAAAGCCTCTGCCCGCCTGGTACCAGCGCATTCCCGGCGTCGAGAGCCTGTGCCTTGACCTGAGTGAAAAGGAGAACGCCATCCGCGCCGTGGAGGGCGCTGCAGAGGTCTACAACCTGGCGGCTGATATGGGCGGGATGGGCTTTATCGAACACTACCGGGTGGAATGTCTGCGCAGTATTTTAATTAATACACACCTGATCGAGGCCGCTTACCAGGCTGGCGCGCAGCGCTACTTTTTTTCCTCGTCTGCCTGCGCCTATAATATCCTGCTACAGCAGGATCCGCATGTGCGCGCCCTGAAAGAATCCGACGCCTATCCAGCCATGGCGGAGCGCGGCTACGGCTGGGAGAAGCTGATCTCGGAGATGTTCTGCCAGGAGTACTGGGCAGAACGGGGCCTGAAAACCTTCATCGCACGTTTCCACAATGTCTACGGACCGCATGGCACCTGGGATGGCGGGCGGGAGAAGGCGCCAGCGGCGATCTGTCGCAAGGTGATCGAAGCCAGGGATACAGGTCTACACGAAATCACGATCTGGAGTGATGGCAATCAAACTCGCAGCTTCATGTTCATTGACGATTGCGTGTCCGGCATCGATCAGATCGCCCACTGCGAGCGGCTGATCGCCACGCCGATCAACCTGGGCTCGCACGAGCTGGTCTCGATCAACGCCCTGGTCAGCCTGGTGGAAGAGATCGGCGGCGTCCAGCTCGCCCGGCATTATGATCTGAGCGCGCCGCGCGGCGTGGCCGGTCGCAACAGCGACAACACCTTCATCCGGGAAATCCTGGGCTGGGAGCCAGGGACGCCCCTGCGCGACGGTCTGTCGAAGACTTACGCCTGGATCGAAGAGCAATACCATGCTCGTAAAGCAGGATTATCTGTGCATGAATAGGGTTGAGAAATATCGAACCGCTAAGACGCTAAGGGTGCTAAGCTCTATATATAAAATACCTTAGCATCTTTGTGCCTTTGCGAGAAGAAAGTATGAACCGCTAAATAGCTAAGGCATGATAGGATTGCATCAGCATGTCAAAGCAGGCACATGGAAATCTGACCGAGTTCAACGGAAAAATCCCCTACCGGATGGCGTTCGCGGGTGGTTGGATTGACCAGCCCTTCGCCTCCCGCCTTAACCCCACACCTCCGGGTTCGATGGTGGTGGTAGCCATCGAGCCAAACTGCCGTTTCATGGATCGCAGTGGGATGGGCACCAGCACGCGCAATGTCGCCCGATCCCTGTGGGGCGATGAGTTGCCGGAAGGCGACCCGGCGCTACTGGTGCGTCTCCTTTACGCCGCTGAGAACCAGGGCAAGCAGAACCCCTCAGGCTCGCAGGATATGGCCGGGTTGATTTATCCGGGCATCAACCGCCTGGATTATGATGCAACCTACGCTGGTGGCTATTTCCCATGCCACGTGGAAACCTGTCGTGATCCGGCGATTGCTGCCTGGCTGGAAAGCGTGGTCTACCTGCTTCCGGTCAACCAGCGCCCGCCTGGTTACTCTCCGTTGGGTGTGACAAATTTGGACCCGACCTGGATCGGTCGCCTGGGGCAGACAGGCAGAGACTGCTACGCGGCCATCCTGGCGCAGAACCTGGGCGGATTGGGGAAATCAATGAACGAGACGATGCACTGCTGGGAAACGCTACTACCACACACAGTACGCCACCCGACGTTGACGATTGACCTGCCAGGATTGCTGGCCTGCTACCAGGCGCGCTATGCCGGTGCGATGTATTCCGGCTGCGGGGGCGGCTACCTGTATGTTATCTCCGATGAGCCCGTCCCAGGTGGACTGCAGGTCAAAATTAAGCGATAAGTTAATCAGGGAATATGAACCGCTAAGACGCTAAGAGCGCGAAGTTCTATCATCCTGCCGCCGGCTTCCTACCGCCGGCATCCTGCCACCGGCATCGTGCTAAGGATTACTCGTAGGGGTCACGCGGAAATAGTCGAAATTAACCCTGAAATTTGTGTTCGCTCCGCTGCACAAGGTCGGATTGGCATAGCTGGCGAAGGCATACAGTCCGATGCGTGGCTGTCTGAACAGACCTGACTGGATGGTGCTGACTATCTGCCAGGAATTCCCGTCAGAGCTGAATAATCCTCGGTAAAACGTCCCCTGACGCACCAGCTTTAAGTAAATTGGTCCATCCAGATTGGTTGAGAGATTGTTCCAGGGCGGCGAGGCGCCATTATTCTCAATTACCAGCTCCACATTCTCCCCCACCGGCGGTCCGCTGCGTAGAGCATCGAACTTCAGGTAGTTGTCATCATCATGGTAAACGATCAGCCCGGCCTGCTGAAAACCCGCGGTGATCCGGATCTCCAGGCAGGTCTCCAGAGTGAAATCACCCGGCGGTGCGTCCTGCAGGAGCAGATTCGTCACGGAATTACATTTACCCCACAGGTCCCCGGATTGGGCGTCCAGGGATAAATACCCGGGAAATCTGGTCAGACTCCAAAACCTGGGATCAGGGTTGGACCAGCTCCAACGTGGATTCAGGCTGCCAGCGAACTCATCACTGTACACCGACGTTGTGCTGATTTCAGGTGAGTGAGTCGGTTGAGTCACGGGCAGATCGGCTTGGGGTGAGGGTTGAGTATGCGTCGGTGTCGCCGAAGGGATTGAACCGGCTCTATTCCAGGTAACGGATCGGTTGAAAAGCGAGATATTCCAGTCAGGATAATTTACCCATCCATACACACCGAGGCAGAATATGGCTGGCAGGATCGCCAGGATGATTAACAGCACCGGGGTTGTCAGGCCCGCTGCCTTACGTTTAGCAGGCTGGGCACGTTTGACCGGTTGGGTTTTTGACAGGTCGCCTGGGTCCGATGGCTGTGCAGGCTTATCTTGCCAGGGAACCATCGGGCGTGGACCAGGGAGAGTGCGGTCTCGGCTTGTACTTAACGCCGCGCGGAATTCAGCCGCGCTCTGGAAACGACTGCCGGGCTGCATCTCGAGGGCGCGCACCAGGACCGCGTCCACTTCCCCCGGGATGATTGGGTTCAGGCTGGCAGCGGAAGGCAGCGACACCCCCTGAGCTCGCCGGACGCTTTCAGTGGGGTGCTGACCGGTAAGCATGGCATACAAGGTCGCGCCCGCCGAGTAGATATCGCTGCGCGCGTCAGTCGGACCGGCACCATACTGCTCCAACGGCGCATAACCGGGCGAAAGTGCCCGCTGGCTGGTATGGGTGTGTAATTGGGGATCGAACACCTTGGCGATACCAAAATCAACCAGGATCGCTCGCCCGTCCTGATTGATCTTGATATTGTCGGGTTTAACATCGCGATGGATTATTGCTGGTGTACGGCTGTGCAGGAATACCAGGGCATCCAGCACCTGATCAATCCAGGTCAGTGCCTCGTCATAGGGCAGCGCTCCATTGGCTGCTTCAATCATCTCACCCAGATCCCGACCCTCTATAAATTCCATCACCAGGTACTGCCCCACACCGGGGAGATCAAAGGAGTCATAAACGCGCGGCAGGTTCGGGTGGTTAAGCCGCGCCAGAAGCATAGCTTCATGGGTGAAGAGTCTGGCCATCGCAGGCGACTCGAGTAAACTCTCCTTGATGGCACATGGATTATTCAAGCGAAGATCCCAGGCGCGATACACACGACCAAAACCACCCTGGCTGATGACCTGGTCAATGCGATATCGGTCGTACAGAACCTGTTCAGGATTTAGCGGTATATTCATCCCACTCATCCAACAGACGGCGTGCAGTACTGGGGACTGCGGCTTTGTCGCCAGAGCGTTGCAACAAGGGAAGCAAAGGCGCCAGGCGGATCTGGGTTTGCGGGTTTTGCATCGATCGCAGCGCATAATACGCAGCCTGGCGGAAGGGATCGGTCAGCTCGTGCTGAGTAAGCACGGTCAGGATCGCCGGGACGCCTGCTTCATCGAGGGCTGCCAGGGCGCGGGCTGTCGCCCAGCGCACCGCCTGGTTTTCATCGAATAAACCGGCGGCCAACATGGTAACGGAGCTACTGTTTCGCAAAGATTGGGGATCACGCAGCAGACTCTCGGCGCTCAAGGCGCTCAGCCCACGTGCGGCGTGCCAGCGAATGTGCGGATCAGGATGATGCAGCGCTTCGATCCAGGCTGGCTCGGCCAGGAAACCAAGGTCATCCAGGGCGCGGCGGGCTTCCTGATGCACCTGGCCATGATCCAGCGCCAGCGCGTGCACCAACGCAGCGCCGCACCGCTCATCATGGATCGCCGCCAGAGCACGGACAGCCCGGATCTGCCAGAGTGGAGAATAGCGCTCCTTCTTGCCAGCCAGGTTCTGCCGGGATATTTGTTCGGCAACAATCAACTCTTCCAATAACGGGATCATCTCCACCCAACCCCGTAACGCCAACAGATAAACGGCAGAATAGTGTATCTCGGGGCTTAAGAGCGCCTGGCGCAGGATGCGCTCCTTGATCGCCCGCTCCGATTCGCTCTCATCCAGGGTGAAGGCTTCGATGATTGACTGATCAACCCGTTCAATATCGAGAGGCCGATATGCGTCAGGCTCGATGGGCTCGCCGCGCCGGTGCTGCTGTAAGCGACGGGCGATCGCCGAAACCAGGGCTGGAGTATCTCCGGCTACAGCGGTGATGCAATACAACATCTGCCGCCACAGCACGCCATCCGGGGCGTCGTGCAAACAGGCCTGCATCGTCAAACGCAGGTCCGAGTTGCTGGAACCCAGGTAGAGCAAGACATCATCAATCGTCTGCACATCCCCCTCCAGGACGGCGCGGGCAAGCAATTCAGCTTCGTGGGCATAATGGGTGGATGGGATCATGGTGTTACCTCCATGAATACTTTACAAAAGAAACGCGACCCTGTCAAGATAAAAGGCGATATTCTTGACAAACATTAAAAAAGGGGATAAAGTCATTAAGAATATAGAAAAGGAGACGCTCATGTCCAAAATCGCGATCGTGACGGATAGCACCGCCGGCCTGCCGGCTGAAGTTGTCACTCAATTTCAAATCCAGGTTGTACCCCTCAAAATCCAATGGGAAGGCATTACCTTCCGAGATGGGGTTGACATCACCCCCAGTCAATTTTACACCCGCCTGGCATACGACCCGGCCATCCCGATCACATCGCAACCGTCGACGCAAGAGTTTCTGGAAGTATACCAGGCCCTGGCGCCGACTTGTGATGGGATCGTAGTCCCGCTTGTGTCCTCCGGGATCAGCGGTACCTATTCAGCTGCCCAAACCGCGGCGGAGGAATTTGCGGGATCGACTTCCGGAGGCGATATTCCCTCCGCCTCGCGTCCGCCCGTGACAGTGATTGATACGCGCTCGACCACCGCCGGGCAGGCGATGATCGTGCTGGAGGCGGCGCGAGCAGCGGTTGCGGGGGGTTCCCTGGACGAGGTCGTTCACGCGGCTCAGCGGGTGATGCAGACGCTGCGGGTGTACTTCGGGGTGGATACCCTGGAATTCTTGCACCGAGGGGGGCGGATCGGTGGAGCGGCGCGTTTCCTGGGCGCGCTGCTGGACATCAAACCGCTATTAACCATCAACGCCGAGGGTAAGCTGGATGGTCTCGAACGCGTACGCACCCGTCACAAAGCGCTTAACCGGCTGGTGGAGCTGGCAGTTGAGGCAGCGGGCAGCCGTCCAGCGCACCTGGGTACTTATTACGCCACCACGCCGGCGGACGCAGAGAGCCTGCGTCAGACGATCTGTGCCAGAGCAAAGGTGGTCGAGTCCGCGGTATACGAGCTCAGCCCGGTGCTGGGTGTGCATGTCGGACCGGGGGCGATTGGTGTCGCGGTGTGGGTGGAGTGATATGAAATTTTCTTTATCCGTTTCAATCGTCGTATTCGTTATCCTGGCAGTCAGCCTTTTAAGCGCAGCCTGTTCTCCCGCGGAACTGTTTGGCATCCAGGCGACGGCCAGGCCAATTGATACGATCACACCGGTACCGACTGAGCCACCCCCACCCACCGATACACCCGAAATCATCCCGACAGCAATACCAATCGCCGTCGCAACACGGCAATCTACGATCCGCTTCGAGGATGTGTGTACCCAGCCAGACACCAGCGAGGTTACCGTGATTGGATATCTATACCTCCCAGAAGATTTCAGCCTTCAATCAGGCTATTACAAGATCGAACTCGGTCGAACTTCGGGTTACCCGATCATGAATCAAGAACATCTGGACCTCTTTATCAAGGTCGGGATTGGATTGAATGAAATGCAGTCGATCGTGGGTGATTACACCATGACTGATTTTAAAATCACCACCTATGATGGTAAGATCGTTGGTCAGAAAGCTGCCGTAAAGATCACTGGACGGGTGCAACTGGCGGGGGGATGGTGCAGCCTATGGGCGATAAAGGTGGTTAAAATATGACCCAAATACTATCGGGGAAATTCAGCCCTCCAGATGTGGGGGCTGGAGTAAGCAATCTTTCACCCATAAACCTGCTCGCTATCATTGGAAGTAACTTTTGAAAGAGAGGGAGATATGCTACACGGCTTACAACCGCCCGGCGTCCTGCGGAACAGTAGTTCCGAGCCGCCTGTCATCCAGGTCGAACATCTTCATAAAAGTTACGGCGACCTGAAAGCCGTACAGGATGTCTCGTTCGAAATCCAACCCGGCGAAATCTTCGGCATGGTCGGGCCGAACGGGGCGGGTAAAACCACCACGATCGAAATCATCGAGGGGCTGCGCCAGTCCGATCAAGGAGCGCTGCGCGTC
>CAYGZL010000061.1:0-6856 GCA_964354345.1 uncultured Anaerolineaceae bacterium
CAGACCGCCCTCATCGGGCTCTTCCCCACGGCTGAGACGCCTGAGCAGGAGATCACCGAATCTGTACTTACACTGGATATCCTGGGCAGTTGCCGTAAAAGTCCATACCCAAAACGAGATTTGCAGGCTATTGGATTGGCACTGAGCGCCTTGCGCCGGTTAATGACCGCGGCTGAGACGGCTCCAGGAGCTGAGGCGATCCCTTGGGCAACTTACCGGGATGAGCTCATCGGCTTACTCCAGGTGATCCAGATCCCGCCGGATCCATTTCAGGCTGCGGTGCGCTTCGGCAGGCTCGAGGAAGGGCGCGCCCGGGAAGTGGATCACCTGTTCGTACTGGGGCTTTCGGAAGGTGAATTCCCCACGCCGCCACCAGCAGATGTTCTCTACGCTCCCCTTGAACGAGAAACGCACCCTTTACCGCTCATCCGCTACACGCCGGCCGACGATGCTTCGCTGTGGTGGCAGGCGCTCGGCAACGTTCGCCAGCGGCTGACCCTGCTGCGACCGTATATCGACGAGAATGGTGCCCCCTGGCAGCCGTCACCTTACTGGGAGGCCGTCCGCGACAGATTCAGCCAACTGGAGGTCGAAACCATCCCGATCGCCGGTCATCCCTCTCCTGAGAATGCTGCCAGCGCCAATGAATTGCTCGTCGCGTTAGCCCAATCCGGCGTACAGGAGCTCCCGGATGCGGTGAATGATCTTTGGGCTTATGCCTGCCAGGCCAATCGCGTGATGCAGCAGCGTCAAAGCTACCTTCCCCCGGGCGAATATGAGGGAATCCTGCAGACTCCTGCCTTGCGTGAAGAGTTAGCCAGCCGCTTTGATGCCGCGCATGTTTGGAGCGCTTCCCGCCTGAACCAGTACGCCAATTGTCCGTATGGTTTCTTTGTCGAACAGATCCTGAGGTTAACCGCCTACGCCGATCCAGAAGAAGGCTTCGACGCCCTGCAGCGGGGCAGCCTCCTGCACGCAATCCTGGAGCGTTTATACCGGCGCTTGATATTTCTTGGGCTGGCGCTGACCACTCCGAACCTGGCAGAGATCCTTAAATGCCTGGAGGCAAGCTGCGCCGCGCTGTTCTCGAAAGCTCCGCAGCGCTACGGGTTTCGCCCGAGTGCATTGTGGACCTATGAGCAAGAGGAGCTGCGCCGGATGCTGCGTGTCCTGGTGACCTGGGAATGCTCGCAAAACGGAGAGTGCGCTATTTTTTCGCCCTATCTGCTGGAAGCTGGCTTTGGGTTTTCCGTAAATGGTATTCCACCCTTAGAAATCAACGCCGGCGGCACCACATTTCGGCTTCACGGGTTAATCGACCGCGTGGACCGCGACGTTGCTGGAAATCTGCGCGTGCTGGATTATAAGAGCGGGGGCACAAAATATAGCCGCGAGGATCTAAAAAATGGCCTTGCCTTACAAACAGTCCTATATGCTTTGGCGGCGGAGCATTTCTGGGTAGAGGCAGGCGTCCGCGTCGCCGAGAGCCATTATTGGCATATTCCGACGCGCGAGGCAAGCGGCAGCCTCCGTTTTGAAGGAAGGGTTCGTGAGGACGGGCTGGCTGAAAGCGCCATTCGACGGGCAGCCTTGAGTGTAGAACGGATCCGGGATGGGGTGTTTCCCAGTGCTCCTGGAAAGCCTGCTGCAGGTGGGTCGCTGTGCCGCTCGACCTGCGCATTTGCCCCGCTCTGCCGGGTGACGCGGCAAAGTATCCGCAAGGCGCAGCAAGGGGGATTTGCATGAATCCCACACCCGAACAACGTACCGCGATTGAAACCCAGGATCGCGCCCTGATCGTGGAAGCTGGAGCTGGCACCGGTAAAACCTGGGTCCTGGTCCAACGGTTTATCTGCCTGCTGGAGACGCATCCGCACTGGCCTTTGGAGAGCATTGTCGCCATCACTTTCACCGAAAAAGCGGCGCGCGAGATGCGCACCCGCTTGCGCCAGGCGATCGAAGGCAAAGCCCGGGCGAATCCAACCGCCGCCAGTTGGCAAACCCACCGTTTGAACCTGGACCGCTTGCAGGTCAGCACCGTCCACAGCCTGTGCGCCCGCATCCTGCGTGAAAACTCGATTGCTGCTGAAATCGACCCTCTTTTCCAGGTGCTGGATGAGCAGGAGGCCGGCTTTGTCAAAGAGCAGGCCATCGAGCAGACGATTACAGCTCTGGAGGCGGAAAGCCACCCGGCGTTGGAACTGCTGGCTTCTTTAAGGATCATGGATCTCCGCGCCGAAATGGCGATCATGCTCGATCAGCGCGGTACGCTCTATCCCCTGTTTCTCCACCTGGATAAACCCGAGGGATTATGCACGCGCTGGGAAGTCGAGTTGGCGGAGATGCGCCGGTCGCTCTGGACCGATCAGCTTCGCAGCAATCCGAATTTATCAACTGCCCTGAACGCCCTCCCCAATATTTCTATTTCTAATTCAGATGATCTGCTGGGGGAAAGTGTGCAGTTTGCCAGGCACGGGTGCCAGGCCATGGCGGATGGAGATTTGGTAACCGCCGCCCATGATTGGTTGCGAATCACGCTGAAGGGCGGCAAGCAAGACAATTGGGGTGGGAAAGTAGCGCTCGCTGAATTAAAACGTGAACTGGGCAGCTTGCGTGAAACAGCTCTCGCGCTTGAAAATGCTGGCGCGCTGCAAGAAGTTGGCGACCTGGACGAAACCGCGGCCCGGCATCTGCATCTGTGGCGCTCGCTTTGGGAACGGCTGGAACTTACCTACCACCGGTTAAAAGAATCCCAGCCCGCCCTCGATTTTGACGACCTGGAATTGCTCACTGAGCGATTGCTGTACCAGGCTCCGCGCCCGCCGCGCCTGCAAAGCTATCTGGATGGTATCCAGCATTTGATGGTGGACGAATTCCAGGACACCAACCTGGTTCAACAGCGTATTGTCTATGCCCTGGCGCCCATCGCTGAGCCAGGTAAACTTTTCGTGGTTGGCGATGCGAAGCAGAGCATCTACCGCTTTCGCCAGGCGCAGGTCAGCGTCTTCAGCCATACCTCGACCGAGATCCAGGCAGCTACAGGTTCCCCGCCTGTTCGATTAAGCGCCTCTTTTCGCACCCATCACAGCCTGGTGCAGGCCACAAACCACTTGTTTGACCGGCTCCTGCGCCCTTTGGGCGAGGCCTATGCCGACTTTGAAGCACCTCCCGGTCCCTTGCGCGCTCAGCGAGAGACGCCTCCACAATTGCAAACTGCGGTCGAGATGCTTATCCTTCCGTCAAAGGATATCCACGGCAATAAAATTAGCAGTGAAGAAGCCAGAATATGGGAAGCCCAGTGGATTGCCCGCAGGCTGCTCCAACTCAAGCTGGCGAAAACACATATTTGGGACAAAGGAAATAATATCTATCGCCCATTCGAGTTTCGGGACGCCGCAGTGCTTTTTAGAGCCACCACCCAGCTACCCCTTTACGAAGCGGAGTTCAAGAATGCCGGGCTGCCGTATCTCACGATCAGCGGCAGGGGTTACTATGACCGCCCGGAGGTCCAGGATCTGGTTGCCTTATTGGCCGCCCTGGCCAACCCGGTGGATGACTTAAACCTGGCCGCCAGCCTGCGATCGCCGTTATTTTCACTTAGCGACGAAACCTTGTATAGACTGCGCTGGCACACCCCGGATGGGGGGCTTGCACACGATCCGATCCACTTTCGGGAGGCCTTATCTCAACCCCCGAATACCGACCAACCGGAGCTGGTTGCCAGGGCGTGCACGATCCTGGAAGGCTTTTGGAGGCTCTCCGGGCGGGTGGATGTCTGGGAGTTGCTTCGCCAGGCGCTCGATCACACCGGATACGAGGTCGCATTGGCGCTCAACGATGGCGAAAACGGGCGGCAGCGCGCCAATGTGATCAAGTTTCTTTCCCTGGCCCGCGAGCAAGGTGGAGTCAGCGTCTCCAATTTCCTTGGCCGCCTGCGCGAGCTGAAGGCCAGGGAAGCGCGCGAGGGAGAGGCGCTCGGGCGCGAACCGGAGAGCGGCGCGGTGCAGTTGATGTCGATCCATGCCTCCAAAGGGCTGGAGTTTCCCGTCGTGGTGATCGCCGACCTGGGAAGGCAGAAACGCAGCGGGTTTGGCTCTCCCTATTTACTGCATGACCCGGCTTTTGGCCTGGTGTGCAAGGTGCGTGATGAAACGGGCGACTGGCAAGAGCCTGCTGGATACAGTTGGGGCAAATGGCTTTATCAACGGATGGAAGAAGCCGAGCGGAAGCGGTTGTTATATGTAGCCTGTACCCGCGCCGCCGACCTGCTCATCTTATCCGGGCAATTAGGCAGCGACACGTGGCTCGCAGAAACCATGCAAGCCTGGGGGATCGAACCGGACGGCCTGGAAGATGAAGCTCATCCTGGTGATCAATTTACCATTCGAATTCAACGTCCAAAAGAACCTGTAGTGATTCAGCGCCTCAGTCCGGATACAGTCCGAAAAACATCCGCCATAAAAATTATCTCGCCCCTGGCTCAGCCCTTACCCCCGCTGTCACAACCGCAACTCATGGCTGTAACTCGCCTGGAGCAATTGCTCAGCCGGGACGACAACGACCTGCCTGAAGTCCGGCCTGCTCTTTGGGCCAGCCAACGATCGGGTAAATCCTCGCGTGCGCCAGGTTATCTGATCGGGAATATTGTGCACCGGGCGCTGGCTGATTGGGATTGTCTGTCATATTCGGAGGCGGAGTTGTTCCGACTGTTGGAAACCTATGCCCGGCGTGAAGGTGTCCATCCGGATGCATTCACTCACGCTGTTCGAACGGCGCATTGGATGTTGATAAACCTGAAGCAGCATCGACTCTACGAGGCCATCCAAAACGCCGCGCTAAAATACCGCGAAATCTCGTTTACATTAAACTCACCGGTTGGGATGCTGCATGGGGTGATCGATCTGCTTTACCAGGACCCGCTGGGCGGCTGGCATGTGCTCGATTGGAAAACCGAATGGTCTCCCCAAGAGGAAATTGAAGAGAACGCTCAACTGCATCTCGTACAGATGGCGGCTTATGCACAGGCAGCGCAATATCATCTCGGGATCCTGCCCGAGGTGGGCTTGTTCTTCTTATCACCCAGGGCGGTTGAATATAAATTTCCACTCAAGTTGATTGCGAATGCGTGGGCGGAGATTTTTAAATAATATTCTTTATATTGTGCGACATAATATTTCCCTAAAGTTTCATTGCAATAACTTGCCATTTATGGTATCTTATCCGTATGGATTTTGCCGAACTGTTAGAAATTATCGGAGAGCAGCCGCTATTTGAAACCGGGCTGCTTCTTTCGGGGGATATCAATCCCGCCGATATTCGCCGCCAGCTCTCGCGCTGGAAAAAGGCCGGTAAAATCTACCAGCTCCGCCGTGGTCTCTATTGTCTGGCCCCCCCATTTCAAAAGGTAAATCCTCATCCTTTCCTGGTCGCCAACCACATCGTTCCGGCGTCGTATGTCAGCCTGCAATCGGCATTGGCGTATTATGGGATGATCCCCGAGCACGTAGCAGTGACAACAAGTGTCACGACCAACCGGCCGGAGCGTAGGGAGACGTCCCTGGGTATTTATGATTTTCGCCATATTCAAGTCGAGTTTTTTTATGGCTATCAGCTCGTTGATCAAGGTGACAAACAGCCAACCTTCATCGCCACACCCGAAAAAGCCTTGTTGGATCTGGTATACCTGGAGCCGGGAGGGGATGCGCTCGATTATCTGGTCGAGTTGCGGCTGGGTAACTTGAGCCGGCTGGACTGGCAGATTTTGGATCTCCTGACCAGACGGATTGAGAAACCCAAGCTCACCCGCGCGGTCAGGGTGATCCGTAAGCTGGCTGGTGAAGAGGAGGAGTACGAGAGCTTATGAAAGCCTATATCGAGCAGCTCCTGAGAAATGTTACACATCCAATTACCGGTCGCAATTGGGTCCGGGAGTACTTACAGGCGCGAATATTAGAGAGTCTGCAACGCTCGGGGGCGATGGTTCTTCTGGCATTTCATGGTGGTACCGCGCTGCGTTTCTTGTACGCCATTCCCCGCTATTCCGAAGACCTGGACTTCACTTTGGAAAGACCAGGAGCCAGCTACGATTTTCGAGCTTACCTGTGCGCCGTTCAGGATGAATTCATCAAAGAAGGATATGATGTCGGCGTCAAGGTAAACGATAAAAAGACAGTGAACGCTGCTTTTGTGAGATTCAACCATCTTCTCTATGAATTAGGGCTATCTCCTCAGAGAAGCGAAGTCCTGGCAGTGAAAATCGAGGTCGATACTCATCCCCCCGCAGGGGCAAAATTAGAAACCACACTGGTCAGGCGCCATGTCACCTTGCGATTGCAACACCATGACCGCGCCTCGCTGCTGGCGGGTATGCTGCATGCCATTTTCCAACGCCGCTATGTGAAGGGACGCGATCTCTATGACATGATGTGGTATCTCAGCGATCCAGGTTGGCCAAATCCCAACCTGACACTGCTACAGAATGCCTTACATCAGACAGCATGGGACGGTCTGCTTCCCGATGAAAACAACTGGCGAGAATTGTTGTGCCAACGATTACAAAAAATCGATTGGATGAAAAGCATCCGCGATGTAAAGCCATTCCTTGAGCGAGCCCATGAAGTCGATTTATTAACCCGCGAGAATTTTGCTAAATTATTGGGCTGTTCCGTTGCTTAATCCATCAGCTCGCTGTGGAAGGGCTTCAGCTCTGGCAGGACTCCCACGCGCAGGATGGCTGCCGGGGTGGTGAGCGCAATCTGACCGCCCTTTACCTGCACTAAACCATCATTAAGCAGGTCCGGATACGCCCCGTCGGGCAGCGGAACACTGGCTGGCTCAGCACGATCCTCGAGGTCAA
>CAYGZL010000062.1:0-57969 GCA_964354345.1 uncultured Anaerolineaceae bacterium
CATATTCTCGATATCCTTCCAGCTCGGTATGCAAGGTGCGATCTTCCATGATCGTGCGAATCACGATGATCCCGATCAACACCATCGCTGGGATGAACGCCCACAGCGAGTCAAGTTCGAGCGGTGCAGCCAGGGAGAACAGGATAATCCCGATCAAGGCAGGGATCTGTACACCCCAGCCCAGGACGCCGATCTGAGCGAAGCGCTTGATCACACCCGGGGTGAAGTGGAATTTTTCAGGAGATTGAGGTGATTGGCCCACGGCGTATTCAAATTCCAGGTTTCAATATACCTTACCGCGGCGTGGCATCCGGTAGACCGCCATCCACCGGGATGGTTGCGCCGGTAGTCGGCGTCTGGTGGGTGACGAAGAACAGCACGGCGTTGGCGACATGCCGGGCTGTCACTCTCGCCTTCAACAAATTTCGATTACGGTAGTACTCTTCCAACCCGGCTTCGTCCAGGCCGCGCGCCTTCATCCGGTCGGGTCCGACGGTAGCCCACAACCCGGATTTATAACCGCCATCCGAGAAGACCGCATCCGGGGCGACCATGTTGACGCGGATGCCAAACTCGGCCAGCTCCAGGCTGGCGATGCGGGCCAGTTGGTGGCTGGCAGCCTTGGTAGCACTGTAGGCGCCGAACCTGGCGCCGGGCGCGAAGACATTCTTGGTCGAGATCAGCACGATGTCGCCGCCGGTGCCCTGCCAGGTGAGGTAACGCCCCGCCGCAGCAATGGTCAGCAGGCTGCCTTCCACGTTGACCTTTTCCAGGTTGCGGAATGCTTCCAGGCTCATCTCGGTCAGGCAGGACACCAGGGCAATGCCGGCATTGACGATGACGATGTCCACCCCGCCCCAGGCCAGGATCACCTGTTCGAAGCCAGCGGCGACCGAGTCCGGGTCGGTGACATCCATGGCAACCCCCAGGATGCGTCCCCCAGAGGTTTCATGAAACTCGTGCACCAGATTTTCGAGCCTTTCCCCCGGCAGGTCGGAGGCGGCGACAAAGCAGCCCTGGTCGAGCAACGCCCGGCAGATGCCATGCCCGATGGCACCGGCTGCTCCAGTCACCAGGGCGACCTTGTTAAAGAGGAGTAGACCTGACCCCTGGCCGCCTCCCGAGGGTAAAGAACCCGGCTGAAGGGAAGGGGGAATGTCTGTTTTTTCTACCAACAAGATGCCCAATTCAGGCAGGCAGATGGCCGGTGGTCGGGCGCCGTGTTGAGCGACATAGGCCGCGAGCTGCCCCGCCAGCCATTGCCGCCATGCGACCACACTGGCGATTGATGAGCTAGTTTCGACGCTGAGATCCAGGTAAAGCGGCGGCCGATCCAAACGCGCCAATTCTGCCGGGAGAGGCGCACCCGGATCAGAAGCCGATACCATCGCTTGCAGATCGGTCAGAGCTTTCAGGATGACCGGGCGATAAGGCAGGTCAGTATCTCCGGTGGGCTCCGCCAGCAGGCCACGCAGGAGAGACGCCAGGTGGGCTAACTTCCCGGGGGAAAAATCGGCGGTGCTGGTTGGACCCATCTCAGCTTTGCCGTTTCAACGTCTCGTACAGCTCCAGGGCTGCGGCCGGCGACATATTTTCATGGACGACCTGGCGCACTGCGCTGATCATGGCCTCAGGCGCATCGCTCTGGAAAATATTGCGACCCATATCCACACCGCTGGCGCCCTGTTGCACGGCATTGTAGGCCATGGTCAGAGCCTCCAGCTCGGGCAGCTTTTTACCGCCGGCCATCACGATCGGCACCGGGCAGGAAGCGGTCACCGTCTCGAAGTCCTCTTCAACGAAGTAGGTTTTGACGAAGTGGGCGCCTAGCTCAGCGCAGATGCGGCAGGCCAGGCGGAAGTACTTGGCGTCGCGCACCATATCTTTGCCAACCGCGGTGACGGCCAGCACGGGGATGCCGTAGCGCAGGCCCAAATCCACCAGGCGAGTCATGTTGTGCACCGAGCGGGTTTCGAACTCGCCGCCGATGAAGACCTGGATCGCCATGGCGGATACATTCATACGGATGGCGTCTTCGATATCCACGGCGAGCTCCTCGTTGGAAAGCTCCTTGAGGATGCTCGGTCCACCGCTGGCGCGCATCACGATGGCCTTGTTGGTGGCAGGGGCAATCGTCGTGCGCAGGATGCCGCGAGTTAACATCAGGGCATCGCAGTAGGGTACCAGGGGAACGATATTCAGGTCAATGCGCTCCAAACCGGTGGTTGGCCCCTGAAAGTAGCCGTGGTCGATGGCTAACATCACCGTCCGACCGGTATCTGGGTTAAAGATGCGGGCCAGCCGGTTTTTCATGCCCCAATCCAAGGAACCGGAACCTTTGAGGAAGAACCCGGGGGTCCGCATGGGGATATCTTCATAATATTGCTTGGCTTGTTTTCCTGAATCAACTTCTGGCATGGCTTGTCTCCTAATTTTGTGAGATTCTATCTTCTAATTGGCCGGTTTGAGGAGCAGATAACCTTTTTGAATCAACCAGTGGTGGAACTCGTAGGTGGTATGGATGCAGTCGGTTTTGCAAATGTCACGGATTTGTTCATACCTGGGCGTACCCGATAGTTCGGCCTCCAGGAGCACCTGGATCGGGCAGGGTAGATCTTTGCAGAACTCGCGGCGTTGGTATTCGAGGTAACCTTCGAGGGTCATGGTCGGTCTCCTGAGGGTGGTGAGAGGAGGGAGGATGATTAGGGATTCTAGCACAAAACCGGCTGTAACATCTTCTTCAAGAACTGACCGGTAAAGCTGGTCTCGACCTGAACCACCTCCTCGGGCGTGCCTTCGGCGACGATCTGCCCGCCCGCTTCACCGCCCTCGGGGCCGAGGTCAATGATCCAGTCGGCGGTTTTGATTACATCCAGGTTGTGCTCAATGACGATGACGGTGTTGCCAGCGTCAGTCAGGCGGTGAAGCACATCCAGCAGCTTCTGGATATCAGCGAAATGCAGACCGGTGGTGGGTTCGTCGAGGATGTAGACGGTATCCCCGGTAGAGATGCGCGCCAGCTCCCTGGCCAGCTTGACGCGCTGCGCTTCGCCGCCAGACAAAGTGGTGGCGCTCTGCCCCAGCTTGACGTAGCCCAGGCCAACCTCCGCCAGAGTATTGAGCACCCGGCGGATATTGGGCACGCTGCCGAAGAATTCAAGGGCCTGGTCAACATCCATATCGAGAACATCGGAAATGTTCTTGCCTTTGTAGCGCACCTGTAAGGTTTCATCGTTGAAGCGGGAGCCCTTGCAAACATTGCAGGTGACCCACACATCGGGCAGGAAGTGCATCTCGACCATCTTTTTACCATGCCCATGGCAGGCTTCACAGCGTCCCCCCTTGACGTTAAAGCTGAAACGACCCGGCTGATAGCCGCGGGCTTTTGCTTCCGGAGTGCGAGCAAACAGGTCGCGGATCAGGGGCATCACGTTCACATAGGTCGCCGGATTTGAGCGCGGCGTACGACCAATAGGTTCCTGGGTGATATTAATCACCTTGCTGACCTGCTCCAGACCCTCCACGCGATCATGGGCGCCAACTTTCTGGGTCGCGCCATGCAAAAGATGGGAGAGGGCCGGGTGGAGGGTTTGGGCGACGAGAGAGGATTTACCACTGCCCGAGACGCCGGTGACGCAGGTGAACAGACTCAGGGGAAAGCGCACAGTCAAGTTTTTGAGGTTGTTCTGGCGCGCCCCCACCAGGGTGAGCCATTTACCATTGGTGGGGCGGCGTTGACCGGTGGGCGAGCTGACCACCCGCTCGTGGCGCAGGTAGCAGCCGGTGAGCGATGCAGTGCAGGCGATAATATCAGCGGGGGTGCCAAGCGCGACAATACGACCCCCATTGAGACCGGCGCCAGGCCCCAGGTCAACGATCCAATCGGCGGTGCGCATGGTCTCTTCATCGTGCTCGACGACCACCACGGTATTGCCCATGTCGCGCAGACGCTCGAGGGTATCCAACAGCCGGCGATTGTCGCGTGAATGCAGACCGATGGAAGGTTCATCCAGGATATACAAAACACCAACCAGACCGCAACCAATTTGGGAAGCCAGACGGATGCGCTGCCCCTCGCCGCCGGAGAGGCTGGGCGCAGGCCGGTCGAGTGACAGGTAATGTAGACCGACGTTCACCAGAAACTGCAGGCGCTCATTGATCTCCTTGAGCACCTCTTCGGCAATCTGATATTGCTCCGGATTGAGCGTCGGCCATAGAGACTCCACCCATTTCAATACATCGCCGATGGTCAGGCTGGTGACCTCGGTCATGGTCTTGCCGCCGACCGTGACGGCGCGGCTTTCGGGGCGCAGGCGTTGACCCTGGCACGCCAGGCATGGCTGTTGGCTCATGAAACTCATGTACCAGCGCCGGGTATATTCCGAGCTGGTCTGACGGAACAGGCGATTGATGTGGAAAACCGTGCCCCGCTCAACCCGGTTGGATTGACCTTTAAAGGAGCCGTCTTTTGTTTCAAACTCAAAGCGGATTTTTTCCTCGCCTGAGCCGTACAGAATGACATCCCGGAATATCTGCGGCAGTTCCTTCCAGGGCAGCGCCAGATCCACGCCGTAGTGGTCAGCTAAAGTCTGCATGTGCCGCTGGTGCCAGGTCGGCTTCTTACGAATCACCCCATGCCAGCGGGAGGCGCCATCCAGAAGCGAAATTTCGGGGTTAACGATAATCAGGTTAATGTCCACCTGTAATTGCGTGCCCAGGCCGTTGCATTCGGGACACATCCCCAGCGGCGAGTTGAACGAAAACATGGAGGGGTTCAATTCGGGAAAACTTAAGTTGCAAACCGGGCAGGCGTTTTTATCTGAGAGCAACCACTCCTGACCGTCGCCAGGGTCGATGCTGACCAGCCCGGCGCTCATGCGCAGGGCGGTCTCGACCGAGTCGGTCAGGCGGGTGCGGAACTCGCTCCAGGTGGTCGCGTCGCCATCGGGGATTGCCAGGCGATCGACCACCAGCTCCACGGTGTGTTTCTTCTGCTTGTCCAGAGAAATTACCTCGTCCAGGCTGCGAATCTCGCCATCCACGCGGACGCGCGTAAAGCCATCAACACGCGCCTGGGCAAAAACATCCTGGAAGGCCCCTTTGCGATTGCGAGCCAACGGGGAGAGCACCTGGAAGCGTGCTCCAGGAGGCAATCCGGCGACCTGGGCGACGATCTCCTGAGCCGACTGGGCGCGCACCTCTCGTCCGCACTGGGGGCAGTGCGGCGTGCCGACCCGGGCAAATAAGACGCGCAGGTAATCATAAATTTCGGTGACCGTGGCTACGGTAGAGCGAGGATTTTTGCTGACTGCTTTTTGCTCGATGGCGATGGCTGGGCTGAGACCGCCGATGAAATCTACCTTGGGCTTTTCCATCTGGGCGATGAACTGGCGGGCGTAAGCGGAAAGCGACTCGACGTAGCGACGCTGCCCCTCAGCGTACAGGGTATCGAAAGCCAGCGAGGATTTACCGCTGCCCGAAACGCCGGTGATGACGATCAATTTATTTCGCGGCAGGCGCAGATCGATGTTCTTAAGATTATTCTCCTTCGCGCCGCGGATGACAATTTCTTCCGGAGAGCCCATACACGAATGCCTTTTTTGTCTAGAATTGTGGGTCAGCGCCCCCCTGAGCGAGTCGAAATTATAGCACATTCGTTCTGGTTTTGCAAGGCACTAACAGGGGAAAGCAGCTCCACAAGAAAGGTTTAGAATGTGTGGTATCCTTACCGAAATATTCTACCTGCCAAACCTGGTATCGCAAAGCGATTGAAACGATGACTCAACCCCAGACTGGTTATGCTTCGAAAGCCCGGCGAGCGATCGGCCTGATTCCTCAACTGGGCAAAGCCTTTACGTTGATCTGGTCGGCGGCACGGGGTTGGACGCTGGCCTGGGGAGTGCTGCTGATCTTACAAGGTCTGCTGCCGGTCGCGGTGGTATACCTGACTCGCCAACTGGTTGACCAACTGGCGCTGGCGATCCGTTCCGGCGGAGACCGGAGTGCATTCAGTCCCCTGCTGCTGCCGGCGATCCTGATGGCAAGTGTGATTCTGATCCAGGAACTGGCCCGGCGGGCGCTGGCGACCATCCGCACGGCGCAGTCTGAACAGGTCATGGACGCGATCAACGCTTTGATCCACCAGAAGTCAACAGCGGTAGATCTGGCTTTTTACGATTCACCCGACTATTACGATCAACTGCACCTGGCTCGCGCCGACGCAACCTACCGGCCCCTGGCGCTGCTCGAAAGCATGGGTAACCTGCTACAAAATGGGATCACGCTGGCAGCAATGATGGCGGTATTGATCCCTTACAGCGCCTGGCTGCCGGTGGCCCTGGTGCTGAGCACCCTGCCGGTGCTATGGGTGGTGCTGCGCAACCGGGTGCGCCTGCATCAGTGGCGCCTGCGGGTGGCGCCTGACGAACGGCGCGTCTTGTATTATGACTGGCTGCTGACCGGGCGCGAGACGGCGGCTGAGCTACGCCTGTTTAACCTGGGTAAGCATTTCCAGGATCTTTATCAAACCACACGTAGCAAGCTACGCCGTGAACGCCTTGAGCTCAGCCGCAGCCAGGGTATTTCCGAAGGTGCGGCCAGCTTGCTGGCCCTGGTGATCACGGCGGGGGCGATGGCCTGGATCGTGTGGCAGGCACTGCAAGCTCGAGTCACCCTGGGTGACATTGCCTTGTTCTATGCCGCCTTCAACCAGGGGCAATCCCTGATGCGCTCATCGCTGGAAAACGCGGGTGAAATTTACAGCAACAGCTTATTTCTGGGAGATTTGTTTAACTTCCTGGCGCTGGAACCCCAAATCAAGGATGTCCCCCCTTCGCTACCGGTGCCCGAGCAGTTGCAGCACGGAATTCGCTTCGAAAAAGTCACCTTTCGCTACCCTGGAGCGCAACAGGCGATCCTTGATCAATTCGACCTGGATCTCCCGGCCGGGCAGATGGTGGCCATCGTGGGTGTAAATGGAGCGGGGAAAAGCACGCTGGTTAAGCTGCTCTGCCGGTTGTATGACCCGGAATCCGGCAGGGTTACCCTGGATGGGACCGATCTGCGGCAGTTCCCGGTGGCTGAATATCACCAACATCTTACGGTCTTATTCCAGGAACCCGTCCAATACTTCGCCACGGCCCGCGAAAATATAATGGTTGGAGATAGTGGACAGCCGGCAGCCATCAGCCAGAATTCCGTTGAGGAGGCGGCGCGCCTGGCTGGGGCGGAGCAACTCATCCAACGCCTGCCGCACGGTTATGACACCTTGCTGGGAAAGTGGTTTGAGGGCGGGAGCGATCTGTCCGTGGGAGAATGGCAACGGATTGCCCTGGCGCGTGCCTTCCTGCGACAGGCACAGCATAAAATCCCGCTTTTGATCCTGCTGGATGAACCGACCAGCGCCATGGACCCCTGGGCGGAAATTGACTGGCTGAACCGCTTTCGCCAGATGGGCGAGGGGCGAACCACCGTTTTGATCACCCATCGCTTTACTACCGCGGCGTATGCCGACCGAATCTATGTAATGGATCAGGGACGGATCGTCGAAGCCGGCAGCCATGCCGAGCTGCTGGCCAGTCAGGGGCGTTATGCCCAATCCTGGCTGGCCCAGATGCAACGCTGGATGACGCCAGCTCAAGCCAACACCACTCCATCCGATCCAGGGGAAGCAGCGGAAGCGTGACCTCACCCATCCCCTCTGAGAGGCAGGTTGAAGCTACTTTAAGGCAATGCCTGCGGGCGCGTTGGGACGCACAGCAACGAAGCGATTTGCTGCGCAGCCTGGCGGAGAACCCGCCGGATTGGAATGCCTTTTTAGCCAGGGCGCAGATGGAATCGCTCGCTCCGTTTATCTATTCTGTCCTGCAAGGGGTCAGCCTGGTACCGGAGGAAGTCAACCAGGCATTAAGAAAAGCTTATGTCGACAACGGGATCCGCAATACCTATTTGCAATTGCAGCTTGGGGCGATCTTAAAGCGCTTTGAAGAAGCACACCTTGAAGTGGTTCTGCTCAAAGGAGCCGCCTTGAACCTGACGGTCTATGCGGATGTCGCCTTGCGCACGATGAATGACATTGACCTGTTGGTTACCCAAAAGGCTCTGCCACGCGCCATCGAGTTGATGAAATCGTGTGGATATGTTTTTTTAGCTGCCCCAACGCAACCCGACGCCAATCTGACTTATGAAAACGAAATTGCCCTGTGTAAAACAGGCTCTCTAATCACACTCATTGAGCTGCACTGGAGTCTGTTCGACTCACCCTATTACCAGCATCATTTGCCCATCCGTGAATTTTGGCGCCACACTCAAAAGGTTGCTTTCCCCCAGACAGACAATTCGTCACCCATAACGGACAGTTATGTCCGGGTTTTTACCCCTGCGGTGCAACTGCTGTACCTGTGTGGACACCTGGCGCTTCATCATGGGGGTAATGAGATGCTCTGGTTGAATGACATTGCTGAAGTCATTCTGTACAATCCGAGCGAGATCAATTGGGAACTGGTATTGGAGTTGGGTCACCGGTGCGACTTAATTTTGCCTCTGCAAATTACCCTATCCAGGCTCAACGATCAATGGGGCATCCCAATCCCCGAGAGTGCTTACCAGGCCATCCAATCCGCTCAGCCCTCACGCACTGAACGATGGGTTTTCGCCCACCGGCCGCGCAGTGATCGTTCGGTAGGTCAAGGCCTCTGGGATGACTTGATCAGTGCGCCAGCCTGGGATTTCCGGATCCATTATGCACTGGCAAAACTGTTCCCGGCGCCAGCCTACATGCGCCAGCGCTACAAGATCGGTCACCCGGTTATGCTACCGTTGTACTACATTTACCGGTGGTACCTGGGTATCCGCAGTGTGTTTCAGAGCAGTTCCGCCAATAAATAAGCTGGTTGCAATGAAGTAGAATCTAAGTGATGAAGGGCAAGCCCTCTGGAACAATTACTCCATATCCTGTCCCAGCCGAGGAAATCCGGCAGGAGATGACGGTAGTCAATTCGCGCTTCATTGCCAGCCTGGCACCAGTGTTCAGTGTCGAAGAAGCCAGAGCTTTCATCGCACGTGTGCGGAGTGAATTACCCGATGCCAGCCATCACGTGCCGGTTTATCTGATCGGTCATGGCGACTCGGAGATTGCGCATTGCAGTGATGCCGGCGAACCATCCGGCACAGCCGGTCGCCCGGCACTGGCTGTGCTGCGCGGCAGCGGTTTAGGGGATGTGGCTGTGGTGGTAACGCGCTATTTCGGTGGGACCAAACTGGGCAGCGGCGGACTGGTACGCGCCTATGGCGATGCGGTACGGCTGGTGGTGCAAGAGGTCAGGCGAGCTAAGAAAACCCTGACCCACACGGTCCTGGCAGCCTTCCCTTACCGCTATGTGGAACGTGTACGTCTACTGGTCACGGCGCACCAGGGTAAAATACTGGAAGAGGATTTCGCAGTCGATGTGACACTGACCGCGCACCTGGCGGTAGAACAGTTTTCTGCCTTCCAACACGCGCTCAGCGAGTTGACCAATGGTAGCGTAACTTCAGAAATCATCGCAACCCATGAAATCCTGGTTCCTATTAAATAATGCATATATTTATGGATGTTAATATTTTATTGACCGAATAACAGTTATGTCAAACCAAAGTCATTCAGGCTCCACTTCTGCCAAACAACGCATTGCGGTGTTGACCGGCTTACTCGGACTAATTATTTTATATGCGATTTATTCCTACTCCAATCGGTCTGCGCCATCAACTGCTCATGAACCTCAATATGGAACTGTGACGCCGTCTGCGGTGATCTCAAACCGGCTGCCGGACTGGTTGACGATTTATTTTACCGACCCAAACCCTCCCGACAATGAGCAAAACGGAATTGATCGCATCGTCGTAGCAGCCATAGTCGAGGCCCAGCAGTCCATTGACGTGACTTCCTTTGAGTTCAATCTGCCCAGTATAACCAGTGCTTTAATCAATGCCAGCCAGCGCGGGGTTCAGGTACGGATGGTGTTGGATCTGGTGAATGGCAGTGAGTTGACGGATGAAAGGACGATGGAAGCTCTGGCAGCCTTAAATAAGGCCTACATACCCATCGTAGATGGTGGGCGCGATTACGGCTTGATGCATAACAAGATGATCCTGATTGATGGAAAAATCCTGTTTATGGGCTCCTGGAACATAACCTACAGTGAAACCTTCCGGAATAATAACAACCTGTTGAAGATCACAGCCCCCAAGCTGATTGCCAACTATCAAGCCAAATTCAATGAGTTATTTATAGATCAACGCTTTGGGAGCGAGTCACGGGTTAGAGCCATAAACCCGGCGCTCAACCTGAGTGGAGTGTATGTGGAAAACTACTTCGCGCCTCCGGATGGGGTGATGGCTCGTCTGGTAAAAATTGTCCAAACAGCCAAGAAATCAATCCGCTTTATGGCATTTTCGTATACTGACAAGAATTTATCCGCAGCGATGATCGAGCGCGAACAAGCCGGCGTTGAGGTGAGTGGCGTCATCGAAAGGAACAATGTTAATCAAAGCGTACTGGCGACGCTGTTCTGCGCCAGGCTGCCGGTCAAAGAAGATGGCAACCCGTACACAATGCACCACAAGGTTATTATTGTCGATGAAGAGATTGTGATCACCGGCTCCTTTAACTTCACCAAGTCAGCGGATGATGCAAATGATGAAAATGTATTGATCATTCACAGCCCGGTGGTGGCCGAACTCTATCTGCAGGAATTTAACCGGGTTTATGGAATTGGAATAGCTCCCGACCCGACTCACATAGATTGCAGCAAGGTCAAATAAGTTTTTTCTTTGGTTTATGTGGGTTGCTCCGCAACCCACATAAACCATATCCAAGCAATAAGATCGACAGATCAAATAAGAGAAACAATGACCGATACTGAACCACAATCCAACGCTTCCGGATCAAATCTGGTCGACGCGATCGACCAGCATCCGTTATACCTGGGAGCCGCTTATTATCCCGAGCATTCGTTAGCCCAGATAAACCCATCTAATTCTGTAGCCCTTGCGAAGCTGGAATTTCGCTGGCAGCAGGATATCTATATGATGCGGGCGCTCGGTTTGAATGTCGTCCGCATGGGCGAATTTGCCTGGTCGACGCTGGAACCTGCGGAAGGTCAATTTAATTTTGATTGGCTGGATCAGGTGATCCAACTCTGCCAGGGGGCGAAGATCGCCTGTGTGCTGGGGACGGCGACTGCTGCACCGCCCGCCTGGCTGATGCAAGAATACCCGGAGTTGATGGCGGTTCAAGAAGATGGGCGGCGCGTCCAGTTTGGCAACCGCGCCCCTTACTGCGTAAACGCGTCGGAAATGCAATCCGCCACCCACCGCCTGGTAGGCGCACTGGCCAAACATTACGGACCGAACCCCAATGTAATCGGCTGGCAAATTGACAACGCAGTGAACCGGGTATGCTACTGCGAGCGCTGCCAGAAGCTGTTCCAGCAATACCTGACCGATAAATACCAGACGCTGACCAACCTGAATGCACGCTGGGCGACCGCCTGCTTGAGCCAGACTTACTCTGCCTGGGAGCAAATCCGCCTCTCGAGCGGAGGGTATAATCCCGGGCTGAGGCTGGAGGCCAAGCATTTCATTACGCGCAGCTACCGGCAGTTCCAATGCCTGCAAATTGATCTCCTACGCCCCCACCTGCGTCCGGGAGTATGGATTACACATCCATTTGTGAACGACCTGAGCGATCCCGGCGGATCAGTAGATCCCGGCGGATCAGTAGATCCGGGCGGATTGGTAGACCCGTACCAACTGGCTGAAGATGTGGACCTGGTTTCTGGAGATTGGTCTATCAGCGCAGGTCGCTTTGATTACCTGAGCACCGGCGCTGGATCTGACTTGTGGCGTGGCTTAAAACGCAAGAATTACTGGGTGATGGGCGATAAAACAACCGCGGTGAGCAGGAATTCGAGGATCAATCCCCCCCTTAAGCAAGGCGAGGCGCGCGCCAGAACCTGGCGGGCGGTGGCGCACGGCGCAGACGGGCTGCTCAACTGGCAATGGCAGACGGCCTTGAATGGGCAGGAACAAACTCACCACAGCCTGGTGGACCAATCTGGAATGCCAAGACCTGTCTATGAAGAGGTACGTCAGATTGCGATCGAATTCAAGCGCGTCTCCAGCCTGATCGTTGGGACACGGGTCAAAGCGCGGGTCGCCATCTTAAACGATTATGACAGTCGCTGGGCGATCGAGGGGCAGTACCAGCATAAAACTGCTGATCCAAGTGAGTTTGATTACAGGACGCATTTATTGCATTATTATCGTCCCTTTGCCGCGCTCAACCTCCCGGTGGACATAATCTCTGCAGCGGCGACATTGGAGGGCTACGATCTTGTGATCGCTCCGGCATTACTGATCGTGACTGAGACCTGCGCCAGGCGGTTAGTCGACTTTGTCGAACAGGGCGGTAAACTGGTCATCGCCGCGCGTTGTGGCATGAAAGACAGCTATAATGTGCTGTTGCCGTCTCGCCAGCCCGGACCGCTGGCGGAGCTGGCAGGCGCAGAGGTTGAGGAATATTATGAATTGGCAGAACCGGTGGGGATCACCGGCAACTGGTTCGAGGGCAACGCCACGATTTGGGCGGAACGCTTAAAAATAACCGACCAGGCGCGCACAGTAGTCGTAGCCCGTTACCAACCTTGCAATGGCTGGTTGGATGATCAGCCAGGAATCACAGTCCATGGCAGGGGAGTGGGTCTGGTCTACTATGTCGGAACCTATCTGGATGAAAAATCCCAGCTGGCCCTGCTAGAGTATATAGCCAAAATAGCGATGCTTAAACCGCTCAGAACCCCAGCAGGGATCGAGGTGCGAACGCGCCTCGGTGCAGATGGCAAAGAGGTTTATTTTGTACTCAACCACACCCAATCAGACCAGACTCTGTGGCTGCCCTGGTTGGCTCACGAACACCTGGCAGATTGCGATCTACAGTATGAGTTAAAATTGTCTCCATATGGGGTAGCCATCTTGACGCCCATATTATGAAGTTAAGGCAATCACATAAACCCGAATTCCGACTACCAGGCGGGGGATAATCGCCCCTGGGCGTCGGATCGATAAGGCGCCCAAACTAAAGCTACCAGTTGGACAGCGATATCCGTTTTCTTCGGTTTGATGATGACTGAGCTAAATTCTTCAGTGTCAGGATCAATCTTCTCTTCAATGGCATCCGTCTCTTCTTTGAACTGCGCATTTAGATCATCAAGCTGCTTCTGATAGACTGACACAGTCTCTTTCGCACGCCCGACATCACTTTGCTGCCCCATCGTACGCCCGGCCCGACCGATGGCTGTGGAAGCTTTGCTGATGGTAGACGTGCTGATCACCTTTCGACCCATGAACGCACCCAGCAGCGTGGCACCCAACGAAACAGCCGTTTGCATCTTGGACTGGGTAGCCTGGGAGGTTTCTCTCTCGACGGCTTGCTGGGCCTTGCGTATTTTTTCTTGCAGAGCAGCAATCTTAGGCGCATACTTCATGCGTAGCGCATTCGCGGCTTCATCGCGCTGCTCGCGGGCGGATTGCTTCAAGCGTATCCGGAAATCACGCTCTTCTTCACCCGGTTTCGAGGCCTGCCCCGTACTGGGGCTAAGGAGCAGTTCTATTTTCTGGCTGCCATATACCCAGGTGACGAAATCGCGACTCCAACTGGCAAATTGTTTCAATTTGGCGGCCAGCCCGGGAAGATCGCTAAATTGGATGCCTGAGACAGGCGTCCTCTCGAGATCCTGCAGAGCAAAATCAGCCTCTTGAGCCGCCTCCCAATCAACAGGCACCGGTTGGTCAACAATCGGCGTCAACGCGACCACCTCCTGGGTGGTATCCACTTTGAGCTTAAGATCAGATAAGTGAATTTTGGCAGCTCCCACCATCCTGGGCTGGTAGGTGACCCCACTTGCGCTGCCCCGCAGGGGGATGAAAAACTGAGTTACATCGGAAGGCAGGGATGGCTGTAGACCAGCCATTGGGAGGGGAACTGGCCTGGAGGATGTAGCCGGTGAGGGCTCCGCGAGCGAGGCCGGTTGGGGAACCGACGCAACCGGTGCACCGGTTACCGTTGACAGCACACCAGCGGTGGGGATTGGTTGAGCACTTTTATATGGATCCATTAACTGCTTGATCTGGATGCGGGTGAGTGGGCCGCACAGGTAAGACAGGCACCAACGAGTCTGGAAGACTACCGGTGCATCGTCATGCGTGTTATGCATCAGGAACACCCGGTTTCCCAACCCGGCTAAGGTTTGCTCCATTTTTTGGCGGTCAAAGTTACTGCCCGTGGTGATTGAAGCGCCCTCCAACCCTTCCATTACCCTGCCTTTGTCTCGCTCAGTTTGCAGGCGACCGATGAACCATGTGCCTGTGTTTGAAAGGCCTTTGTAATCCAGATCCACGGGGTTCTGGGTGGCTAAAACGATACCTACCCCAAAGGCCCGCGCCTGTTTAAGCAGGGTAAGCAAAGGTTGTTTGGAGGGTGGATTGGATACAGGTGGGAAATAGCCGTAAATTTCATCCATATAGACCAGGGCGCGCAGGCTGGTCGTGCCAGGCTGGGCGCGCGTCCAACCCAAGATTTGATTCAAGAGCATAGAGACGAAAAACATTCGCTCGGAGTCGCTCAGGTGCGCGACTGAGAAAATGGCTACACGCGGCTTGCCCTGGGGGGTGTGTAGAATCTGACCGATATCCAACGGCACTCCCTCGAGCCAGGCGCTGAAACCTGGCGAGGCCAACAGGTTGTTCAAGGCCATGACCAGGCCAAAACGCTCTTTTGAAGGATAGAAGGATTCCAGATCCAGGACCCCAATCCTGGTGATGGGCGGGTTTTGGATCTGGGCGATCAACACTGCCAGATCGAAGTCCTGCCCCTGGCGCCACATTTGATTGATAATGGTTGAGATCAAGATGTGTTCACGACTCTGCAAAGGATCGGCGTCAATATTTAACAGGCCCAACAGGCTGGTTACCATGGTGTTGATGCGTTCTTGCAGTAACTCACCATCCTCCAGAATCTCCCGGGGCGGAGCAGCAAAGGATTTAAGAATCGACACCGGAACACCCGCATTGCTTCCAGGAGTGTAAATTACAAACTCGGCCGAATCGCGCAGCTTCTGGATCCGTTGACCGCTTTCGTCCCAATCGGCCAGACCTTTTTGCCAGGAACCCGCCTGCTGGCTGGCATAGTCCTGCTCTGAAAGCCCCTTGCGGCGGGCGTCGTCGGGATTGACCCAGTGCAAGAAGTCCTCCCCCCGCAGTTGGGGGAAAGTTAACAGCAGGTTGGTCAGATCACCCTTGGGATCAATTAGAATAGAAGGCACCCCGTCGATGGCTGCCTCTTCAATCAGGTCGATGCACAGACCCGTCTTACCGCTACCGGTCATACCCACAACTACCGCATGGGTCACCAAATCACGCGCATCATAGAGTAATAGATTATCCTGAAGTACTTTTGCACCCAGGTCGAACTCGCGCCCCAGGTAAAAAACACCGAGTTTTTCATATTCTGACATATTCAATTACTCCTTCAATCGAACCATAAGCCCTCGTAATGGCAAAATTCAGCCGGATTTCTAAGGGTTCGGATGGATGGAGACCGAGTTTCCGTAATTATATTCCATACTCCAACACTTTCCAAAACAAACGGCTGCTTGACTTTACCTTTTATCTTTCATATAATTTCCAGAATAAATTTATTAAACCTACAATCCCTGAAAGGAATAACTTATGACTCTCCCCGTTCGCGTCACCGTGTGGAACGAATATCGCCACGAGAAAAGGGACGCAGCAATTGCCGCAGTATACCCAGAAGGTATGCACGGCGCGATCGCCGCTGGCCTGCGAGAAGCGGGCTTCACCGTCCGCACTGCCACGCTCGATGAACCAGAACACGGACTGACCGAAGCCGTGCTGGCAGAAACCGATGTGTTAACCTGGTGGGGTCACCAGGCACACGGCGAGGTTAAGGATGAAATTGTCACGCGAGTATGGACGCGCGTGCTGGAAGGCATGGGCCTGGTGATGTTGCACTCCGGACACGTGTCCAAGATTTTCAAGCGCCTGATGGGCACCACCTGCGAACTGCGCTGGCGTGAGGCCAATGAAAAAGAGCGCATCTGGGTGATCGATCCGGGCCATCCAATCGCCGAGGGGCTGGGGAACTATTTCGAACTGCCCCACGAGGAAATGTATGGAGAATTTTTTGACATTCCCGCGCCCGAGAAGCTGGTATTGGTGAGCTGGTTCGCGGGCGGCGATGTTTTCCGCAGCGGTTGCTGCTATACGCGCGGTAAGGGCAAGATCTTCTACTTCCGACCGGGACACGAGACTTACCCCACCTACTACAATCCAGATGTACGCCGGGTGATCGCCAATGCGGTGCGTTGGGCTGCCCCTACTGACAATCCCAAGCCTGTCTTTGGTAATGTCGAGCCATTGGAGCCGCTCCCGAACAGCTAATCAGAGTAAGCAATGCGATGACCGTCAAAGTTCTGCTGGACACCGATATTGGATCAGACATCGACGATGCCGTCTGCCTGGCTTACCTGCTGGCCAATCCAGTCTGTGAGCTGCTGGGCATCACGACCGTCACAGGCGAACCCGAAAAGCGCGCCCAGATGGCTTCGGTTTTATGTAAAGTAGCTGGCAAGGATATCCCCATCTTCCCCGGGCGCGCCGAACCGTTGTTGGTCACACAGCGCCAGCCATGGGCGCCTCAAGCGGAGGCAGTGAAACGCTGGCCTCACCAATCTCGCTTTCCGAAAGGTGAAGCAGTAGAGTTCCTGCGCCAGATGATCCGCGCTCATCCAGGCGAGGTGGTGATGCTGACCATTGGGCCGCTGACCAACCTGGCCGCTTTGCTGGCGGCGGACGCCGAGATCCCCAGCCTGCTCAAGGGGCTGGTCAGCATGGCAGGTGTGTTTCGAAACAGTAACCAGGCGGAGTGGAACGCGCAACTTGACCCGCATGCCACGGCAATGGTATACCGCCAGCGCTTTGGCTTTCACCGCTCGATTGGGCTGGACGTGACACAGCAAGTAATCATGCCGGCAGAGCAGGTACGCCAGCGCTTCCAGACGAAACGGTTACGCCCGGTGCTTGACTTTGCTGAAGTGTGGTTCCAAACCGTATTCCAGATCACATTCCATGACCCGCTGGCGGCAACGACGATCTTTGACGAGCAAATTTGCCATTTCGAGCGCGGGTCGATTGAAATTGAGTTGGAAGACCAGAAACTAACTGGGGCAACCCATTGGACACCTGTTCCTGATGGCGTGCAAGAGGTTGCCCTGGAAGTCAATCCAGAACGGTTCTTCACTCATTATTTTTCGTTTTTCCGCTAAACCCACCTGGAAGACCTTGATGGGCTCGAATATTGATAGTCACATCTTCTTGAGGCTTACCATGACGACCATCCGAGCTGTGATCGACACAATATTGAAAGCGATCCCCGGAGCACTAACCCAGGACACGGTTGACACCATTAAGGTTGGCGACGCTGAACAGCCTGTCACCGGCATTGCGACCACCTTCCTGGCCAGCCAGGCAGTCTTACAAAAAGCCGTCGCGCTGGGAGCCAACCTGGTGATCACGCATGAACCGACGTTTTACAACCACCTGGACCAGGTTGGCTGGCTGGAACAAGATCCAGTTTACCTGACCAAGCGTCAGCTGATCGAGGACAACCGCCTGGTCATCTGGCGCTTTCACGATAACTGGCACATCCACCAACCTGACGGGCTGCTGACAGGGATCGTCAAACAACTCGGCTGGGAGGCATTCGTTGACCCTGAAATGCCGGCGATCTTCAAGCTGCCGCCCATCGCCCTGCAAAACCTGGTGAACTTGATCAAAGCCAAATTGGGCATCCGTACGCTGCGCTTGATTGGCGATCCGGCGTTGACCTGCCAGCGAGTGGGCATCCTGGTGGGCGCCTGGGGCGGGATGAACCAGATCGGTTTCCTGAGTCATTTCCAACCGGATGTCCTGGTGGTAGGCGAGATCGCCGAATGGGAGACTTCCGAATACATCCGGGATGCAGTCGCACAGGGGCGTCGAACAGGATTGATCATCACCGGGCATGCCAACAGCGAAGAGCCGGGAATGAATTGGCTGGTGGAATGGCTCAAGCCACACTTTCCAGGACTGCCCGTCCATCACGTGCCGGTGGGTGATCCATTCCAGTTCATGTAAATCCCTCTAAAAATGACAAGAGATAAAACCATCCTGATCATTGGCGCGGGGATTGCCGGACTGGCCGCTGGATGCTACGCCCAGATGAACGGTTATCGTACCAAAATCCTCGAGCTGCATGACTTACCGGGCGGCTTGTGTACCTCCTGGCAGCGCAAGGGATACATCTTTGATGGTTGTTTACATTATGTGTTCGGGACACAGCCAGGCCGGCCTTTCTATGCGATGTGGGAAGAGTTGGGCACGGTGCAAAACCGGCAGATGATCAACCACGAAGCGATGATGCATATCAAAGATTTCGGTGGAACAGGGGCTACCGATGGTAAAACCTTGATTGTTTATGCCGATCCCGACCGATTGGAAAAGCACATGAAGGAACTTTCTCCTGCGGATGCACGCCAGATTGAGGCATTCACGGCCGGGATCCGTAAGTTCGCTGGCTTCGACATGTCGGCCAATATGCAGAAACCCAAGGAATTAATGACACCGACCGACTGGGCCGCAGTTGGACGCAAGATGATGCCTTTCTTGATGCCTCTGGCCAGGTGGGGTATGGTGTCGGCACGGGAATTTGGCCAGCGCTTCAAAGATCCCTTCTTACGGCGGGCAATACCGCTGATGTTTGCCTGGGAAGAAATCCCGGTCATGGTGGGGATGTCACTGTTGGCCGAGATGCACAACGGTAATGCGGCTTTTCCGGTGGGAGGCAGCCTGGCTTTCGCGCAGGCAATTGAACACCGTTACCTGGAACTAGGGGGTGAAATTTTTTACAAATCCCAGGTCGAGAAAATCCTGGTGAAAGATGGGCGCGCGGTAGGAGTGCGCCTTTACAACGATGAAGTCTATGAGGGCGATTGGATCATCTCGGCGTGTGATGGGCGAACGACAATTTTTGATTTCCTGGGCGGGCAGTTCGTGGATCGCCAGATTAAGCGACTCTACGATGGTCATATGCCCATTTACTGCCAGTTTCAGGTCTCACTCGGTGTCAACCGCGATTTCTCGGATGAGCCGCACTGGGTCACCTACCTGCTGGATGAGCCAGTGTTGATTGCCGGCGACGAGCGGACAGATTTCAATATCAAACATTACTGTTTCGATCCCGGCCTGGCGCCGGAGGGGAAAACCTCTCTCATCGTAATGCTACGGACGAATTACGCCTACTGGCAGCATCTCTATGGGCGCCAGCCCTATGACAGCGAGCAGCACCAGGTATCGGATATTGTCATCGACTTGTTGGAGAAGGTCTATCCTGGCTTGCACGAGCAAATCGAAGTGGTGGATGAGGCGACTCCATTAAGCTATGAACGCTATACCGGTAACTGGCAAGGCTCGAGTTGTGGCTGGCTGCTCACCAAGCAGACCATGCTGAAAACGATCCTGGGTATCCGCAATACTTTACCCGGCTTGCAAAACTTTTATATGGCCGGACAATGGCTGACGCCGGGGGGCGGCGTTCCGTTAGCGGCCATGTCTGGGCGGAATGTGATCTGGTCTATCTGCCATGCCGATGGTCGAAGCTTCACAACCACCATTGAGGAGAGTAATTAATTATGGGAAACAACCCTGAATTTCCGCGCACGATGGTCGGCGGCGTCAGCCTGCCGCGCCTGATTGTAGGCACCAACTGGTTTATGGGTTTCTCGCATACCAGCCTGGCCAAGGATAAGTTCATCAAGGAACACCAGACCCGTGAGCGCATCGCTGAAATCTTGACCGTCTTTCTCGAGAATGGCATTGACGCTGTCATGGGAGGTCCCGTGCCTTACATGGACGAGGCAGTCCGCATGGCAGAAGACAGGACAGGCCAACGGATGATCCGCATCTGGACGCCGATTTTCAACCTGACCCCTGACGGGACACCCGAAAGCGAGCCAGAGCGGACGCTGGACCTGTGCAAGGAGCTGGACGCTACATTTTGCTTGCCGCACCAGTGTGTTACAGATGCCCTGGTCGATCGGCGAAGTGGGACGATCCGCGACCTGGATCGTTACACGCAGATGATCCGCGCCCGTGAGATGATCCCTGGCCTTTCAACGCATATGCCCGAAACGGTGGCCTATGCAGACCGGATGGGCGCAGATGTTGAGACCTACATCCAGATCTACAACGCGGCCGGCTTCCTGATGCAGGTGGAAGCCGATTGGGTGATGAAGATCATTCAAAATGCGCGTAAGCCGGTGATGACGATTAAGCCATTGGCAGCCGGTCGGCTGCTGCCGGTGGTGGGGTTGGCGTTTGTCTGGAACACCATACGCGACATGGATATGGTAACAATCGGCACCACCACCCCCGATGAGGCACGGGAGGTGATCGAGATCTCCCTGGACCTGCTTGGCAACCGTATTCCAGAACTGGAGCTGCAAAAGACGCGCAGCAAACGTTCCCTGGAGTAGAACAACCATGGAACTGCTGTTCCGCAATGATATAAGGATATCGAAATGTCAGATAACGCTAACAATTCTGAACAAGGGTTAGAGAATCGCGTCGCTGAGTTGCTGAGTCAGATGACGCTGCGCGAAAAGATCGCTCTGCTGTCTGGCAAAAATGGCTGGAGCACCGTAGCGATCGAGCGCCTGGGAATCCCCTCAATCACCATGACGGATGGACCGCACGGTGTACGAGCCAGCAATCCCGAAGCAGGTCGCAAGATTGGCTTAACCACCTGCTTCCCCAGCGGTGTATCGATGGCAGCCTCCTGGAATCCAGCGTTGATCGAACGGGTGGGCGCTGCGCTTGGAGAAGAGGCGCGCGCCATGGACTGCGATATCCTGCTCGGACCATGCGTCAATATCGTACGATCACCGTTGGCGGGACGCAACTTCGAGGCTTATTCGGAAGATCCTTACCTGGCGGGACGGATAGCCGTGGCGATGATACGGGGCGTACAAAGCCAGAAAGTCGGCACCTCGCTGAAGCACTATGCAGCCAACAACCACGAAATCGAACGCGGGCGGGCGAGCTCTAATGTAGATGAGCGAACATTGCGTGAGATCTACCTGTCGCAGTTCGAGATGGCGGTGAAGGAGGCCCAACCCTGGACAGTGATGTGCTCTTATAACCGCATCAACGGCACATACGCCAGCCAACACGATTACCTGCTAAACAAAATCCTGAAGGATGAATGGGGATTTATGGGCTTCGTTGTTTCGGATTGGGGCGCCAACCACACCATCTTTTCGTCCGTTACGAACGGCTTAGATCTGGAGATGCCCGGCCCAGCCAAGTATTACCGGCTGTTGGGGGAGGCGGTCTTTAACTGGCAGATTGACGAGGCAGCCGTGACTGAAGCTGCCCGGCGTGTCCTGCGCATTGTCCTGCTCAGCGGGCGAATGGATGGCAACCTCACACCGGGCGCGGTCAACACCCCAGCGCATCAGACCCTGGCCAGGGAACTGGCAGAAGACGCAATCACCTTGCTGAAAAATGAAGGCGGTGTGCTGCCGATCGGAGGCGATCACACGCAGCCCATTCGATCAATTGCGGTGCTCGGACCCAACGCTGCCGAGGCGGTGATTGAAGGGGGAGGTTCGTCGCATGTCGATCCGCCGTATCGCATCACCCCTCTGGAGGCGCTCAAGCAAAAAATCGGCGACCGGGCGAAGATTGAGTTTGAGCAAGGGTGCAACAACTATAACGAACCGACCTCTTGCCCGATCAGTTGGTTGAGTACGCCTGACGGGAGTGGAAACGGTCTAAAGCTCGAAACCTTCAAGAACGACGATTTCTCAGGCGCACCGGCGCACATACAGGTCAACCTGCCAGCCGAATTCTGGATGCACGTTACGGCGGCAGGTATGTCAGCCGAGGATGAGCTCTGCGGTCGATGGACCGGCAGGCTGATGGTTCCCACCGATGGGAATTACACTTTCAAACTCAATCACACGAACTGGGTGCGCCTGTATCTGAACGACGAACTGATCCTCGAAAGCCGGGCCCCGCAAGGCGAGACCTTTGAGGCCGGGCTAACATCAGCAATCCTGGTCAAACCACTGCTATCCTGGAAATCCTATGATCTACGCCTGGATTATGTTAAGCTGCCTGGGCAGGAGATTTTCTTCCTTAAGCTGGCGTTGGCCATTTTCTACAAACAGGGCGAAGATGCCCGTCTGGCGCGAGCGGTCGAACTGGCCAGGCAGTGCGACATGGCGATCGTCTTCGCTGGCAATCCCGAAGGTTACGAGTCCGAGGGTGGAGACCGGCCGGATATGGAATTACCTGGCGGGCAGAATGAGCTCATTGCTGCAGTCGCACAAGCCAATCCGCGCACCGTTGTGGTGCTCAACGCCGGATCGCCGGTGAGTATGCCCTGGATAGATCGGGTGGCGGCTGTGATGGAAGCCTATTATCCGGGACAGGAGAACGGTAACGCTGTCACCCGGATTCTGCTGGGCGAAGTCAACCCATCAGGCAAGTTGCCCGAGACCTTCCCCAGGCGACTGGAGGACAACCCGGCGTATATCAACTCCTCTTATCCAGGCGCCCGGGAGGTTAATTACGGCGAAGGGATCTTCGTTGGCTACCGTTACTATGACCAGAAAAGCGTGGAACCGCTGTTCCCCTTTGGACATGGCCTGTCTTACACATCCTTCGAGTACAGTGACCTTCAATCGCCGAAAACCATCCAGCAGGGTGAGAGCTTCCAGGTTTCGGTCACGATCAAAAATACGGGCTCGGTAGCCGGCAAAGAGGTGGTGCAGGTTTATATCTCTGATCCGCAGGCGTCCCTGCCGCGCCCGCCCAAAGAGCTGAAGGGTTTCGCGAAAGTGTTGCTCCAACCTGGCGAAACGCAAGCGGTGACCATCGCACTGGATCCACGTTCACTGTCGTTCTACGATCCCTACCGGAAGAGCTGGGTGGCCGAACCGGGTAAGTTTGAAATCCTGGTCGGCAGTTCGTCACGAGATATCCGCGCCAGAGTGTCTTTTGAACTGGTAGCATAACGTTCTGCTAACCTGATCTAAAACAGCAATGGTTCTAAAGTAAAACAAGATAACAGCAGGGGCTGTCCCAAACCCGGTAGTTTGGGACAGCCCCTGACTGGTTTAAAAGACACTCCGTAGGTTATTCTTTCTTGTCTTCTTTTTTCTCGTCCGGGTTTATCCCCTTACGAAACTCACGGATTGCACTGCCAATTTCGCCGCTAATTTTCGAGATACGACCAACGCCAAAGAGCAGGATAATGATCACCAGGATGATGATCAGCTCGGTAGGTCCTAGTCGGAAGGGCATAGGAAACTCCTTTCATCTGGATAACTACTCTATTTTATCTCTATCAGGCCAGTTCATCAACTGTGACGCTAACCAATCCATTATAACCTTGTTTTCAACCGCATGCGTTACATGCCACCCAAATTAGCTACCCTTCTCGCCGGTAACCGAGCGCGTACACAATATGGGATATAATAACCGAGACCCTTGGGTAATCTTGATAATTTAATGAATTTCCCAACCTTATCCGCCCAACTCCAGACTTATCAGGGACAGCTAGACTGCATCCGCCGCGCGTGGGGCGGCGAATATACTTTGCCTGAGACGGCCTTTTTCTTGTTCGGTATGGGGTCTCGCCCCAAGCTGCTCTATCAGAACGGCACCTTGCAGGATAGCCAGACAGGCGAAGTACTGCGCCAGTGGAACTACCGCACGGAAATCATCGTGCCCTCTGCCTATACGGTAGCGGTAGAGACCCATAAAAGGCAACCGGTGGTGATTTGTGAGGATGAGAACGCCATCTGGCTGATCGAAGGTGAACGACCCATCCCCCTATCACCTGTAAAGATCCCCATCCACTTACCCTACTTCGAATCAATAGATCCGATCACATTGGCCCGTCGCCCTCACCCCTATGCTCTGGTTCTACGCGTACTGCTGCAAGAAATTCTGGTAAACATTGTCGCCGGACGCCCGTTACCGAACTATTTTGTTTACCCGCACCCCTGGTACCGCGACGCCGCAATGACCGCCATGGTTTTGAAGGAAACTGGCAACCTGGGGCTAATCAGGGATTGGATCCTGGGGTTGCGGGAGCCCTTCGATCGCAACAACGCCAGCGAAATGGAGGTCGATAATCTCGGTGAGGTGCTCTACCTGATCTCGCTGGTGTCAGACGATTCGCACCCACTGGTGCAAACAATCCTGGACCTGCTGCCACATTTTCACCTGGGCAAGACGCTGACCGGGCGGACAGATTTCGCTACACGACCGGTTTACCAGACCAAATGGTTAAAATACGGACTACGCGCCCTGGATTTACTGGACACCTATGAAATTCCTATGCAACGTGAGGATTACTCGGCGCTCTTTTGGTGGGACTTCAAGGAGCAGCACATCCCCATGGAGCGGATGTTGAGCGCCGATTACCCATATCTGACCTGGGCATGCGATTCTTTCTATGGTGAACGCAACGGCCTGATGAGCAATCGCGCTTATCCGCTAACCTGGGAAACGAACGCCAGCCGGGCAGATTACAGCGGGATATCGATCATCTCCGGCGAATACACACAGCGGAAGATCGCCGCCCCGCACACCTGGCACGCAGTGGAGATGTTCTTCCGCCTGCGCAATGAACTAAATTAAATTACTGGAGACCATGTCTTTCCAAGATGGCTGGTCAGCGATTAACCTGGATATGCCGCCACGCGTGCCGCACACCGAATACTCGGTGGAGTCGCATTGGGAGGTGGTCAAACGGGTGACTGGTATCGAGGTAGAGCCACACAGCCCGTTAGAAGCGCAAAGACAGGCTTCCTTCACCTTGATGAAAGCCTGGAATTTCGATTTCCGCTGGGGCACGCTGATCGGTGGTGAAACGTTCAATCGACTCAAGACCGACATGGGTCATGCTGAATACGCGGCAGGGGGCGTTGACCGGCGGGATACAGTGTATTGCCCGTTTAAAACAACCGAGCAGGTCTTGAATCTCGATTTCGAGGCCACTTATGGGCTGCCCGATGCCACCGAGCTGAAGGCCCGCTTCGAGGTGGATTACCAGCAGCGCTGCGCGGAAACACCCGACCTGGTCAATATGACTGGCATTTACGTCACCTTAATCTCAGGGTTCATCGATATCTTTGGTTGGAATATGCTGCTCCTGGCAGCTGGCAGCGATCCGGCGGCATTCGGCGCTTTAGCCAATCGCTATGCGGATTTCATCCTGCATTACTTCGAAGCGTTAGCTCACGCCAACGTGCCGGTGGTGATGATCCACGATGATATGGTCTGGACTTCGGGACCGATCTTCTCGCCAAAATGGTACCGCCAGTATGTCTTTGCCAATTACACACGCCTGTTCGCACCGCTGCGCGAGTCTGGCAAAAAGATCATGTTCACCTCGGATGGAAACTACACCCGCTTTATTGACGACCTGGCAGCGTGCGGCATCCATGGCTTTGTTTTGGAGCCGACCACGGATATGGCTGAGATCGCAGAAAAATACGGGCAGACACACATCTTTATTGGTAATGCTGACACCCGCATCTTGCTGAATGGCACCCGGGAGGAGATCCGTAACGAGGTGGAGCGCTGTATGGCGATTGGTAAGCCCCACCCTGGCTTTTTTATGGCAGTCGGAAATCACATCCCGAGCAACACGCCGGTGGAAAATGTTCTATATTATATGGAAGTCTACGAGAAATTGAGTAAGCGCTAAGGAGATTGCCCATGGCTGGTTGGGAACCCCTGCCCAGATTATTACAGATCGAGTTGATCCAGCGTGGCGAAGAAGGCTGTGAGGTGAGCGGCTTTGATGAACGGGTTCAGGCGGCGATCAACAGCTATTACTCAGGTGATTTAACCCAGATCAATCAGGTGTACGATGCACTGATGGCGCTGCCGATCGAACCGAATTTCCCCTTCGTGGAACCATCCGACCTGGAGAGCATCCGCGCCCAAAGGCCAGATGGCTCACACCAGCTAAATGGACCAAAAATAACATCGGACAAGTTCCTGGGAGCCTGGTTGGGACGTTGTTCGGGCTGCGCCCTGGGCAAGCCGCTGGAGAACGGCCCTTTTATGGCAGGTAGCGCCGGCAATCCGGGGTGGAAAAACGTCTACGAATGGTTCAAAAACGCAGATGCCTGGCCGATCCGAGAGTACACGCCTGGCGAATCACCCTATGGCAAAGTGATCGGATTGGAACGCCTGGGCTGCGAGAAAAGCCAGGGCGAGAATATCCGCTATATGGAAAGCGATGACGACATCCGCTACACGGTGCTCGGTCTGAAGCTGCTCGAGGAGAAAGACAGTGATTTCGATACCTGGGATGTGGGCAGACATTGGCACCATTACTTGACCTATTGGCAGGTCTGTACCGCCGAAACCCAGGCTTACCTGAACTTCGCCCAGGTAACAACGCATAGCGAAGGCTGGACGAACCAGCGCCCGACCGACTGGCAAAAACGGTTGGAGTGGGTGCGCACCTACCGCAATCCATTTCGGGAGTGGATCGGCGCTCAAATTCGCGCCGACGGATTGGCTTACGGCGCCGCCGGCAACCCTGAACTGGCGGCTGAGTTTGCCTGGCGGGACGCTTCGCTCTCCCACGTGAAAAACGGTGTGTATGGTGAAATGTTCGTAGCAGCGATGATCGCCGCCGCGTTTGTCGAAAAAGACCCGGAGAAGATCATCGCCATTGGTTTAAGCGAAATCCCGCGCCAGAGCCGCCTGGCGAAAGACATCCACCAGTCTGTGGCAATTACGAAATCCTCGCACAGCCAGCTCGAACTGGTAGAGCGCCTGTGGGATGCCTTCAGCCATTACCACCCGGTCCACACGAACAACAATGCCGCCCTGGTGGCAGCCGCGCTCTTGTTCGCGGGTGACAATTTTGAGACAGCGATCACCACCGCAGTGCTAGGCGGCTGGGACACCGATTGCAATGGCGCTACAGTCGGCTCGATTATGGGCGCTATATTGGGCGCGGCTGCGCTACCCAGGCAGTGGATTGAGCCACTGCATGACACACTGTACGCTGAAGTAAATGGATTTCACCCGATCGCAATTTCCGAGTGTGCGCGGAGGAGTGAGGCGACTTATAATAAAATAGCAGGATATACCTCGCGCACAATGACTCGATAAGGAGTTCCATATGAAAACACAAACCTTGGGAGTGTCAGATTTACATGTGACGCGCATCGCCTATGGCTGTATGCCGCTGGGCGGTGGTTGGGATTATTCCCCAGCCAGCGAGCAGACCCGCCAGCAATCGATCCGGATTATCCGGGCTGTGCTGGATCAGGGCGTAAATTTTTTCGACCATGCTGATATTTACTGCATGGGAAAATCGGAGGAGGTCTTTTCTGACATCTGGCAGACAGCGCCAGAGCTACGCTCTCAAATCTACCTGCAAACCAAATGCGGCATCCGGTTTAGCGGTGACCCCCATCCTGATTCACCGCACCGCTTCGACTTTAGCTATGAACATATCCTGCAATCAGTGGAAAATAGCTTGAAACGCTTGAAAACTGATTATGTTGATGTCCTGTTGCTGCACCGTCCGGACCCATTGGTGGAGCCTGAGGAAGTGGCGCACGCCTTCGACGAACTACACCAGGCAGGCAAAGTACGTTGGTTTGGAGTGAGTAATCATACGGCTGCCCAGATGGAACTATTACGCCGGTATCTCAACCAACCGATTATCACCAACCAGGTGGCTTTCAATATTTTGCACACCCATATGCTGGATGAGGGTATCCTCTTCAACCAGGATAATCCCAAGCTGGCGCGCAACGAAGGAGCAATCGAGTACTGCCGGTTGCATAACATCACCCTGCAAGCGTGGGGGTCGTTGGCCTGGGGTCTGTTAACCGGGCGCGTACCCGAAAAGCCCAGTGAAAGGATTACCAAAACAACTGCCCTGGTGGCTGAACTGGCACAGCAAAAAGGCGTCAGCGGTGAGGCGATCCTGGTCGCCTGGGTGTTGCGTCACCCGGCGAAAATCCAGGCCATCATTGGCACAACGCAGCTTGACCGGTTATACGCTGCCTGTCAGGGCGAACAAGTGGAATTAACCCGCGAGGAGTGGTATAAGCTGTTCGTTGCTGGACGGGGTGAGAGCCTGCCATGACCGAATCATCCTGGCAAGCTACCCCTACCTATCCCCATACCGCCACGACGGTTGCTTTTCCGCTGGGTGGGATTGGCACTGGTAACATATCCCTGGGGGCACGCGGCGAGTTACGCGATTGGGAGATATTCAATCAGGCCAACAAAAACGGGACGCTGCCAAACACCTTCTTCGCTCTGCGTGTACAGATGGGAGATCAGGCGCCGATTACCCGCGTTTTGGAAGCACCGCTGCAGCCACCCCACACCCTGTCCCACGGTTATCACCCCCTGAGTGGAGCGGGATTGCCACGCCTGGCAGGAGCGACCTTTTGGGGCGAGTACCCGCTGGCGAAGATTACTTTCGAAGATGATACTTTGCCTGTTCAGATGGAACTGGAAGCGTTCAACCCGCTGATACCGCTCAATCCGGAGGACTCCGCTCTGCCCTGCGCTATCTTGCGTTACACAGTGACTAACCGCAACCCTGAACCGGTAGCACTGACCCTGGTTGGCTCCTTCTTGAATCCGATCGGGGGCTACAAGCTGGATCGGTATATGAATCTGGCGAGTGGGTCCGAAAGCGACAAAAGCGGCATTGGAAGCGTAAATGAATACCGGGAAGAGGGCGAATTGCACGGCCTGCTGCTCCAGTCGGCAGGGATACCGCCTCAAGACTTGCGTTATGGTAACCTGAGCGTGGTCATATGCCATCCTGAAATAACCTACAAACGCGCCTGGCTACGCAGCCAATGGTATGACTTCTTGCGCGAGTTCTGGGATGATCTGGCATCGGATGGACGGCTGACCGACCTGGGTTATTCTGATCCATCCCCCGCAGGGAAACCCGACACCGCTTCCATCGGAGCAGTGGATGTCCTGGAGCCGGGACAATCCCAGGCTTACACCTTCATCCTGACCTGGTATTTCCCCAACCGGAGTAACAGTTGGGAGGCAAACCCTAACAAACCCGTTGTACGCAACCATTACGCTAAGCAGTTCAAAGATTCCTGGGAAGTGGCACGCTATGTGGCCGAGAACTTACCCCGCCTGGAAGCTGAAACACGCTGTTTCCATGGCGCCCTGTATAGCAGCACGTTGCCTGCGCCCGTTCTAGAGGCGCTCTCCGCCAATATTGTGCCGCTGCGATCGCCAAGCTGCTTTTGGCTGGAAGACGGGCGGTTCTTTGGTTGGGAGGGCTGCTTCGATGACGGCGGCTGCTGTTTTGGTTCCTGTACCCATGTATGGAGCTACGCCTACACCCTGGCCTATCTTTTCCCCAGCCTGGAGCGCGAGATGCGCCGGATTGAGTTCACGGTAGAGATGGACGAAAAAGGCCTGATGTTCTTTCGCACCGTGCAGACCTTTGGCGAGCGTTGGCTGTGGGGAACCGAGACGCCGGCTGCGGTGGATGGGCAAATGGGCAGCATCCTGCGCGTCTACCGGGAGTGGCTGCTGAGCGGTGACCGGGCCTGGCTGGATCTGGTCTGGCCGGGAGTGAAGAGGGCTATCGCTTCTGCCGAAGCTTATTGGGATACCGACCGGGATGGGGTGTTGGACGGCAAGCAGCATAACACCTACGATATTGAGTTTTATGGGCCGAACCCATTGTGTGGCATCTATTACCTGGCTGCCCTGCGGGCTGTAGAAGAGCTGGCGATTGTACAGAATGAGTCAGAGTTGAGGGCGAACTGTCGTGATATCTTCGAGCGCGGTCGCCAACGCCTGGATGAGCTGCTCTGGAACGGCGAATATTACATCCAACGCCTGCCGGATGCCGCGGCAGATGGACGCCATGAGTACCGCTACCAACACGGCGAAGGTTGTCTGTCGGATCACCTGCTCGGTCAGCTGCATGCCCGGCTGTTAGGCCTGGGCGATGTACTGCCTGCCGGACGGGCACGCCAGGCGATAAAATCGATCTACGACTACAATTTCCGGCGCAACTTCTCTGAACATGTCAACTGTCAGCGCACTTATGTGCTCAACGACGAAGCTGGCTTGTTGATCTGCTCCTGGCCACATGGTGGGCAACCGCGCTTCCCCTTCCCCTATTCAGATGAGGTCTGGACAGGCTGTGAGTACCAGGTAGCTGCGCACCTGTTGCTTGAAGGTTGGTTGGACGAAGGAATGGAAATTGTCCAGGCAGCGCGATCCAGGCAGGATGGTGTGCGCCGGAATCCATGGGATGAGGTAGAATGCGGCCATCATTATGTGCGTAGCATGTCGAGCTGGACACTGCTGCTGGCATTGAGCGGCTTTCACTGCGATCTGTCCAAGCAGGAAATATCCTTTAATCCCCGCATAGAGGCTTCCACTCAAGAGGATCGGTTGACTGTATTCTGGTCTACCGGTCGTGGCTGGGGCACCTATACCCAGCGCCGTGATCCGGTCACGGGCGAATGGCAACCGGATGTGCAGGTGTGGGGCGGGAATATGGCTGGCGTCCGAGTCAAAGCCTGCGGACGCGAATGGATCTTAGAATAGATAAGGAAATCAAAAATGAAACCACCTGAATCGGTTGGCTTTTCGGAGGCGCGCTTGCGTCGTCTCAACACCTTGATGCAGGGTTATGTTGTGCGGGATGAGCTGGCAGGGATGCTTGCCACGATCGCCCGGCATGGCCAGACCGTTTACCTGGAGAAGTTCGGTTGGATGGATCGTGAGGCACAAAAGCCCATGGCGTTTGACACAATCTTTATGATTATGTCGATGACTAAACCGGTGACCAGCGTGGCGATCATGACCCTCTACGAGGAGGGGCATTTCAATCTAAACACCCCGATTTCTCGTTTCATCCCAGCTTACAACCAGACCAAGGTGTTCGTCCGTGAAACCGGGCTTGGGATTGAGCTGGCTGATTTACAACAACCCATCACCTTTCGGCACCTGTTCACCCACACGGCCGGCTTGAGTTATGGTTGGGATGCGAATGATCCGGTTGACCGTTTGTACCAGGCTGCTAACCGAAAAATGGAACAGGCAGGCATCTCTCTCACTAACAAAAAGTTAATTGAGAGCCTGGCGCAGCTTCCATTGGTCTCCCAACCTGGCACACACTGGCGCTACAGCTTCGGCATAGATGTGTTGGGCTACCTGGTCGAGGTAATCTCAGGCATGCCACTGGATGTCTTCTGTACTGAGCGCATATTCAAACCGTTAGGGATGATAGACACGGCTTTCTTTGTCCCGCCGGAGAAACGCGATCGCCTGGCGACGGTCTATGGACATCCCGATCCGACCAAAGGTCTTCAGCGTCTGGAGGAGATCAAGCCGCCCAGCGAGACGCCCAGCTTTTGTTCGGGTGGCGGGGGTTTAAACTCGACCCTGCACGACTACGCGCGCTTTACCCAGATGTTGGTGAACGGCGGGGAGCTGGACGGCGTGCGTCTGCTCAGTCCGACGACTGTGGCGATGTATAGCCAGAACCAGACGCCCCTGGCTGCCTTACCTTACGGGTTCGTCGAAAATGACCTGTATCACGCGGGGTACGGCTACAGCCTGGGCACCCGGGTATTAATCAATGTCGCCCAGACCGGAATAGCCGGGTCAACAGGCGAATTTGGCTGGGATGGCGCGTTCGGTACCTATTTCTGGATTGACCCGCAAGAGGCGTTGTATGGGCTGCTGATGTTACAGCATCAACCCAATGCCTATTATCCAATCGCACAGCAGTTCAAGGCACTGTCCTACCAGGCACTGATTGATTAGAAAGGAAATTTCACATGGCGCAAATCGGTATTCAACTATATTCGCTTAGGGAGGAGACGAAACTGGCCTTCTTCGGCACCATCATTAAAGTAGCCAAAGCTGGATATCAGGGAGTAGAATTCGCTGGATATCACGGCGCACAGGCAGTGGCGTTAAAGAAACTGCTCACTGACCATGGATTGGTCGCCGCTGGCGCGCATCTGGGATTGGCGCCCCTGGAAAGCAGCCTGGAAGCCAATCTCGAATACTGCTTGCAGATCGAATGCCCGGCTGTGATTGTCCCTTTCATCGACGCCACGCTGAGACCTGACCTGGATGGTTATAAGCGCGTGGCGGAGCGCTTCAACCGGTTGGGCGAGGCCTGCCGTAAGAATGGACTGAAATTCATGTACCATCAGCATGGCTTCGAATTCCAAGATTTAGGGGGTAAGACCGGCATGGAGATTTTAGACGAATGCACTGATCCAGCACTGGTTGGCTTCGAGCCCGATGTTTACTGGATTGAACACGCCGGCGTGGACGCGGTGCAATTCATGAAGAAATATGGAGCGCGGGCTTGGTATATCCACTGCAAAGATGCAGCCAATAAAACGGATTGGCGGGATACGGAAGCGGGCGCGGGGGTGATTGACATGGCTGGTGTCATTCATGAAGCGCGCAAGCACAATGCGACCTGGTATATCCTGGAACAGGAACATTTCGATCTCCCACCGATGGAGAGCATTGCGATCAGCTTGAAGAACCTGCAGCGCCTGACAACGGAGGCATAGCGATGATGCAAGCCACCTTGGGCTCGCGCTGGCCGCTATGGGAACGACAGATGGGATTTATCGCCCGGAACTATCAGATGGAAGGCGATCGGTAAGCAAGAAGTGGAAAAAGCCTTGGCGCTGGAATTGGGCGAACATGTTGGACGGGTATTGCGTGAGACTCCCCAACTGCACGATGGACGTTGGTTATTCATCCCGGTGCTGACCGAAACCGATGCAGCCGATGTGGAGCAGTTGCTGTTCGTAAAGAAACGCCCCATGGAGGTATGATCGGCACTGTTATGCAACCATTAACCAGTTTCGAACGCATCACCAACCTCTTGAAACGCCAGCCAGTGGACCGGATTGGCGTCTTTGAGCATTTTTGGAACGATACCCAGCACATCTGGACTGAACAAGGTTTCTTGCAGCCAGGGGAGCTTTTAGAAGATCACTTCGGTTACGATTTACAACTGCTCTGGCCCTTCAACATGGTCGCCGACCTGGACTTCGTAACGCAAGTGATTGAGGAGACTGAAGAAACGATCCTGCAGCGGGATGGCAATCTGGCCCTGTTACGCAGGCATAAATTGCATGATACTACCCCGGAACATGTGGATTTCCTGGTCAAGGAGCGGCGTGGCTGGGAGGAACATATCAAACCCAAGCTCACCACTGACCGGAGACGGATCAACTTCGAGGCATACCGGACGGCCAAACGCCAGGCAGCCGAGAAGCAGCGCTTCTTCTGCTGGTCGGGGATTAACGTCTTCGAGCTGATGCATCCGGTGTGCGGACACCAATATATGCTGATCGGCATGGCTGAAGACCCGGAATGGGTCAAAGATATGGTAGATACCTACTCCAGGTTGACGGTCGAGCTGCAAGAAATCCTTTTTGCGGAGGAAGGCTACCCGGACGGGATCTGGTTCTACGAAGATATGGGCTTTAAGCAGCACTCATTCATGTCACCGCGCATGTACCGCGAGATCCTCCAGCCCGGGCACCAGCGCACCTTCGCTTGGGCGCACAGTCACAACTTGCCGGTGATCGTCCACTCATGCGGCTATGTAGAACCCCTGGTGCCAGGTCTGTTGGAGGCCGGGATGGACTGCTTGCAGGTGATCGAGGTCAAAGCAGGGATGAACCTGACCCGTCTGTACCAGAATTACGGCGAACGGCTGTCGTTCATGGGGGGAATTGATGTGCGCTGCCTGTACCGCAATGATAAACAGGAGATTGATGCTGAGCTGGAAGCCAAAATCCCAATCGTTAAGGGTCGGTATGGGTATATCCTGCACAGCGACCATTCGATACCGAATAATGTGCAGCATGATGTCTACAAATACTTTATTGGTAAGGGATTGGCGTTAGGTTCTTATCCCTGGCAGTGATAGATTAAGGGAGGATATCCAGCATAATCCTATGACAGAGTCTCCTTCATTTGTTACATCGCCCATCGTCATCTTAGGCAGCATTAACATGGACCTGGTGGTGCGCTCATCCCGCCTGCCCAAACCAGGTGAAACCATCAGCGGCGTGATCTTCTTCACCACCCCGGGTGGCAAAGGAGCCAACCAGGCGGTAGCATGCGCCCGGCTAGGCGCGCCAACACGGATGATCGGACGAGTAGGAGAGGATGTCTTTGGAAACCAGTTGCTGGATGGATTACGTGATTACGGCGTCGACACCCATGGCATCGCTATGCAACCGGGTCCCTCTGGTGTGGCGTTTATTACGGTGGTTGAGTCAGACGAGGCTGGCGAGCAGGCGCAGAACACGATCGTGATCGTCGCCGGCGCGAACGGAACACTGGATACCAACGACCTGATCCGGTTGGATGGAGCGCTGGAAGGCGCCGCCGTCCTGCTGCTACAGTTGGAAGTACCCCTCCCGGTCGTGCTGGAAGCGGCACGGAGAGCGCACCAGCGTGGCGTAACCGTGATCCTGGATCCGGCGCCCGCCTACCCGTTGCCCCCAGAGCTGTACACACTGGTTAACATCCTGACACCGAATGAGACGGAAGCCGCGACCTTGATCAAGACTGGGCAAAACCTTACCCCCAGCCCCTCTCCATTGAATGGCGAGCGGGAGGGTTCCAATATCAATAGCCTGGAAAGCGCTCAAAGCGCTGCCGGAGTTCTGCTGGCACGCGGCGTCCAACGAGTAATTATCAAAATGGGCGGGCAGGGGGTTTACGCCGCTGATGCACAGGGAGGCCAGCACTATGCGGCCTTTTCGGTGCAGGCAGTAGATACAGTAGCGGCTGGCGATGCTTTTAATGGGGCGCTGGCCGTAGCCCTGGCTGAGGGAAAGCCGTTTGAACAGGCTATCCGCTGGGGTCTGGCGGCCGGGGCGATCTCGGTGACACGGGCGGGAGCGCAAACTTCGATGCCCAGCCGTCTTGAAGTACTCGAATTACTCCGGATAACGGATTGAAGTTTTTCTTTGGTTTGTGTGGATTACTCCGCTACCCACACAAACCATGTCCACGCAATAAGATCGACGGATAAAATATGGAAGGAGAGAATGGATACACAATACTTTGACCAGTTGGCCAATTTCCGCACACGCCTGTCGCGTCTGACCGCCGAATATAACACCCTGGTCACTCGACCAAACAGCCCGGATCCAACCTGGACAAACGGGATATTCGAGCGTTACCGATATCCAATTCTGACCGCGGCGCATGTCCCGCTTGCCTGGCGTTACGACTTCAACCCGGAGACAAACCCACTTTTATTAGAACGGCAGGGAGTCAATGCTGTATTTAACCCCGGAGCGATTGAGCTGAATGGAAAAGTGTACCTGGTGTGCCGGGTGGAAGGCTATGACCGGAAATCGTTCTTTGCGGTGGCGGAAAGTGAGAATGGAATTGATAACTTCCGCTTCTGGGAGGCACCGCTGGCGATGCCCGAGACTGATCAACCGGATACCAATGTTTACGATATGCGGTTGGTTCAACACGAGGATGGCTGGATATACGGCTTGTTCTGCACCGAAAGGAAAGATCCACAGGCGCCAGCTGGAGACACAAGCAGCGCAATAGCCCAATGTGGCATCGCACGTACCCATGACCTGTTAACCTGGGAACGCCTGCCCGACTTGCAAACTTCCTCACCTCAGCAGCGCAACGTGGTGCTACACCCGCTCTTGGTGAATAATGCGTATGGTTTCTACACCCGCCCACAGGACGAATTCGTCAAAGCAGGCAGCGGCGGTGGCATCGCCTGGGGGTTGTCCACGAGCATGAATCCGGCTGTAATCGAGCAAGAAACCGTGATCGAGCGGCGCGTTTATCACACGATCAAGGAGACCAAGAACGGTGAAGGCCCCGCGCCGCTGTGGACCGAAAAAGGCTGGCTACACCTGGCTCATGGTGTACGGTCGAACGCGGCTGGATTACGCTATGTGCTCTACCTGTACCTGAGCGACTTGCAGGAGCCGTGGAAGGTTACCCACTGTCCGGGGGGATACTTCCTGGCACCGGTCGGTGCAGAGCGCATCGGCGATGTCTCCGATGTCGTTTTTTGCAACGGTTGGGTGCGCCGCGGAGACCAGGTGCTGATATACTATGCCTCTTCAGACACACGCATTCATGTAGCGACTTCAACAATTGAACGGCTGCTGGATTACACGATCAACACACCCGAAGACGCTTTACGATCAGCCGCCAGCGTGCAACAACGGATCGCTTTGATCCAAAAAAACCAAGCTACCCGAAAGATTTAGACCTTTTGGGTCAATTTATATGAGAGAAGGATATGACCGAAACTACCCCATCCCTACCCCGCCGCCCCACGGCAACCCCAACCTGGCTGGAGAATGCAGTTTTCTACGAAATCTACCCGCAAAGCTTCAATGACTCAAATGGCGATGGCATTGGCGACCTTCCGGGCATTATCGCCAAGCTGGATTACATTCAATCGCTGGGAATCAATGGACTGTGGTTGAATCCCTGCTTCGAGTCGCCTTTTTATGACGCCGGTTATGACATCAGTGATTACTACAAAGTCGCTCCACGCTACGGCACGAACGAGGATTTACGCCAATTGTTTCGTGAAGCCGGTAAACGGGGGATCCGCGTCTTGCTCGATTTAGTGCCCGGTCACACGTCGATTGATCATCTCTGGTTCCAAGCCTCCGCCAAACAGGAACGGAACGAATATTCTGACTGGTTCATCTGGACCGACAGCCCGTGGAGTTGGAAGTTGGATAACCTGATTGCAGTATGTGGCTACGGCGAGCGCACTGGCACTTACATAACGAATTTCTTTTATCACCAGCCGTCGCTCAACTACGGCTTCGCTAACCCCGATCCGAACATGCCCTGGCAGCAGCCGGTGGATGCTCCCGGACCACGACGCGTGCGCCAGGAGCTCAAGAATATCATGAAGTTCTGGCTGGACATGGGCGCCAGCGGTTTCCGGGTGGATATGGCCGGCTCGCTGGTCAAGAACGACCCTGGTCAGCGCGAGACGATCAAGCTGTGGCAGGAAATGCGCGCTTTTCTGGATGAGAATTATCCCGAGGCGGTCTTAGTCTCTGAATGGTCGAATCCAACCCGAGCTATCGCAGGTGGTTTTCACATGGACTTCACCCTGTCCTTCGGCATGCCAGGCTATACCGCTCTGTTACGTAAGGCGTATGGTCGTGGCCCGGGCCATGATCCCTATGGCTTCAGCTTCTTCGATGCCGCGGGGCATGGCAACATCATGGAATTCCTGGACGATTATCTGAAACACTATCACGCCACCAAAGGCCGCGGCCTGATCGCGCCGATTACCAGCAACCACGATATGAATCCCAGGCTCAACAAGAACCGTACTGTGGCTGACTTGAAGCTGATCTACATCTGGCTGCTGACCATGCCCGGCACGCCGTTTATTTATTATGGCGACGAGATTGGTATGCGCACTCTGGACTTGACCTCCAAGGAAGGCGGTTTCCAACGCACCGGCTCACGCACGCCGATGCAGTGGTCTGAGACCCCCAACGCGGGCTTCTCAACCGCCCCGGCTGATCAGCTTTATCTGCCAGTGGACAATGCGCCTGACCGGCCAACAGTTGCGATCCAGGAGACCGATCCGGACTCGCTGCTTAATTGTGTCCGACAATTAATTAGCCTGCGCATGGCGCACCCGGTCCTGCAGGCCACCGGCGATTTCGAAGTGGTCTACGCCGAGGCGGGTAAGTATCCATTTGTGTACAAGCGTACCCTGGAAGCAGGCCAAACCGGGATGGATACCACAACCGTTCTCGTGGCGCTCAATCCGGCCGGTTACCCGGTGGAAGTCGAATTACCCGCCAGCGCACAGTTGTCTTCACAAACGCAGATCAAGACCTTGTATGGCCTGGATGGCGCATTAACCCAGGTAAATGGACGCTGGACCGTCAAGTTACCTGGTGTAACTGGCGGTATTTACCAGGTCCTTTAATACGCTTGCCTGAACTACTGTTACGCGATGATCCGCCTGGCGGCATTCGACCTTGATCAGACTTTGTTCGGCAATGACCTGATCATTTCAGAGCGAGTCCGCCAGGCAATTGCTCAAGCGCAAGCTGAAGGCGTGATCATAACGTTGGTTACCGGTCGTAACTACCAGTTCAGCCGGCATTATGCTAAAGAACTGGGGATCCGTGCCCCGTTGATCTGCAGCCAGGGAGGCGTGCTCTACGACCCGGTTCAGGATCGTTTGCTGCGGCAAGAGCATCTGCCAGAGGAGCTCCTGCCAGAGATTGTGGCTGCAATTGACCACTATGGCTGGAGTCTGCACTTCGATGTGTGCAGCCAGATTTACGTGTTGCGCCACTCGTACCATCCGCCAATATTTTATGAATTAACTCGCCTGTCAGAGGTAGTGGAGGTCGCTGACTTATTGCATGACCTGCCTGAACTGCCGCAAAAGTTCCTTTTGACACTCAACCAGCCTGAAGAACGACTGCAGGTGATGTTACAGATGGCGGAGGCTTTCGCTGACCGCCTTTCCATCGTGCCATCCCACCCTTACCTGGTCGAGGGCGTCCCCAAAGGCATCGATAAAGGACGCGGCTTGGCCTGGGTAGCGAACTCTTACAACATCCCCGCCGCAGAAGTGATGGCGGTGGGTGACAACGATACCGATGTGCCCATGTTAGTCTGGGCAGGGCTGGGCGTGGCGATGGGCAATGCCTCTCCTGCCGCCCAGGCTGTCGCCGACTGGATCGCTCCACCCCTCGAGGAAGATGGGGCAGCGGTGGCTCTGGAAAAGTTTATCCTGGGCAAAGTATCTACTTAACGGAGTCAGTCATGACCTTAGCTCAATTCAAAATCCAATTCACTCCCCTCGCGGATCCTGCGTCTGTCGTTCAGATTCCGTCAGGGCAATCCGCTGCGGTTCGTTTGACAGTCTTGACCACGCGGCTGATCCGCATGGAATACAGCCCCAATGGGCACTTTGAAGATCATGCCAGCCAGGCATTTTGGTATCGTCGCCAACCCGTGCCCCCCTTCCAGATAAAACAAGGCAAAAACCAGATCGAAATCGAAACCGAGCACCTGCACCTGACCTATCAAATCAATGGAAAAGGATTCACACCCCGCACGCTCAGTGTGACCGTCAAAACTACCGGCAAACAATGGCGCTTTGGGGATCGGGTCTGGCGGAGTGAGAACCTGCGCGGCACAGCCCGCACGCTCGACCAGACCAGCGGACAGGTTGAGATCGAGCCCGGCCTGATGGCACGCGCCGGCTGGGCAGTGGTTGATGACTCACAGTCGTTAGTCTTCAATGATGATTGCTGGCTGGAAGGGCGCACCAACCCGGACAATCTTGATCTGTACTTTTTTGGCTACGGGCACGACTACCCGGCCTGCCTGGCAGATTTTTGCCGCCTCGCAGGGAAAACCCCCCTGATTCCGCGCTGGGTGCTGGGTAACTGGTGGAGCCGTTTCTGGGCCTATAGCCAGGCAGAACTGACCGGCTTAATGGGGGAATTCCGCCAACACGGGGTTCCGCTTGGCGTGTGCATCGTAGACATGGATTGGCACCTGATTGAGCCAGGCGAGACCTGGAGCGGTTGGACTGGCTATACCTGGAATCGGAGACTTTTCCCCGACCCGGCGGGGTTCATCGCCTGGTTGCACGCCCAGGGATTGAAGACCGCCTTGAACCTGCACCCTGCGGAGGGTATCAACCCTCACGAGGAGTCCTATGAGGCAATGGCACAATTCATGGGAGTTGATCCGGCTACTCGGGAGCCGATCCTCTTTGACATCGCCGACCCCAGGTTTACCGAAGGATACTTTAACATCCTGCATCATCCCTACGAGGCAATGGGCATTGACTTCTGGTGGTTGGACTGGCAGCAGGGCACGCTCTCACGCCTGCCTGGGCTTGATCCGCTGGAGTGGTTGAACCACCTGCACTTCTACGATCTTGGACGGGACGGTTCTAAACGACCCTTTATTTTCTCGCGCTGGGGCGGGTTGGGCAATCATCGCTACCCGATCGGTTTCTCAGGTGATACCATAGTGAGTTGGGAATCGCTGGCTTTGCAGCCCGATTTTACCGCCAGTGCAGCCAATATTGGTTACGGTTGGTGGAGCCACGACATTGGCGGGCACATGTCTGGGATCGAAGATGACGAGTTGTACCTGCGCTGGATACAATTTGGTGTTTTCAGCCCGATCTTGGTCATGCATTGCACCAAGAACGCTTATCACGAACGTCGCCCCTGGGCGCGCGGAGCGCAGGTTGCTCAGCCTGCCAGCGAGGCGCTGCGCCTGCGGCATGCTTTAATTCCATACATCTACTCGATGGCCTGGCGCAACTACCAACAAGATCTACCGTTAATTACGCCGATGTACTACACACATCCCGAAGCAGACGAAGCCTACCTTTGCCCGAACCAGTACTGGTTTGGGAGCGAGCTGGTGGCAGCGCCTTTCATTGAACCGCTCAATCCTGAGCTAGGAATGAGCCGCCAACGCGTCTGGTTGCCTCAAGGTGAATGGTTCGATTTCTTTTCGGGTGAGCACGTGACTGGCGGTTGGCATACTGTCTACGGCGACCTTGAAAAGATACCCGTATTCGCTAAAGCCGGTGCAATTGTACCGCTTGGCCCGCAAGTAGGATGGGGCGGGCTGGATAATCCTAGTGAGCTGACTGTGCATGTTTTCGCCGGGGCAGATAATGCCTTCGACCTTTATGAAGATGACGGCGAGACCACGCGCTATCAACAAGGCCAGTTCGCCGTGACCCGTATCCAGCAGCGATGGAACAACGGGAAAAGTACTCGCTCAGAAAAATCCTGCTCAACACTGCAATTCAGCATCATGCCGGCTAAAGGCGAGTTGAGCTGCATCCCCGGCGAACGACGGTATCAGATCGTTTTTCACGGCCTGTACCAGCCAGATCAGGTGAGTGTAATGGTTAATGGAGCGCCTCACACCTTAGCGTTGCTGACAACGCAACTGGCAGGATATGACGCCATCCAGGAAAGCCTGGTGCTGGAGCCGATCGGCTTGAAGCCAACTGATGAGCTCAACATCCAACTGAGCATCTCTACTGGATCGTTGCTCAGCCGTCGCGACCGGCGGGCAGAGAATATCCGTCGGATGCTGCGCACTTTCCGGTTGAATACGAATGTCAAGAGCCAGATTGACCATGAACTACCGCGTCTAATGAATGGAGAAATGGATTTATTTTGCTTCAACGAGCTCACCGACAGCCAGGTCAATGCCTTGAAAGCCCAATTAGAAAGATGAAGCTTACTTCAGGAGACTATATGACCAACCCCTCCTCCCCCCTGCCCCTGCTTTTCCTGGATAGCAACCCGGATGGGCGACCGTGCTTTATGCGCTCGTGGGAGATGCCGCAACTCACCAGCTTGAATAAGCTACCTCCGCACGCCACATTGTATCCCTTCCCCAATGCCGAGGCGGCGCTCCGCCTGGAACGATCAACCTCACCCTGGTTCTTAAGCCTGGATGGAACCTGGGATTTCCAAATCAAGTCACGACCCGAGGAAGTAACCTCAGAAACGTTACAAAACAATAAATGGACACCGATCGCCGTGCCTGGCAACTGGACCATGCAAGGCTTCGGTCGCCCCCACTACACGAATGTGGTGATGCCATTTCCCAACCTGCCGCCCGACGTGCCGGACGAGAATCCAACGGGCATTTACCACCGATCCTTTACAGTACCAACGAGTTGGCAGGACCGGCGGGTGGTGTTGCACTTCGGTGGTTGCGAAGGGGCGCTCTACGTGTATGTCAATGGGCAGCCGGTGGGTCTGAGCAAGGATGCCCGCACACCGGCCGAGTTCGATATCTCTGGATTGGTCAACTTCAGTGGGGAAAACCATCTGCACTGCGTGGTGACCCAATGGTCGGATGCCTCCTTTGTCGAAGACCAGGATCACTGGTGGCAGGCTGGTCTGCAGCGGGAAGTGTTCCTGTACGCCACGGGAACGCCGCACATCCAGGATGTGTACGCGGTGGGTGAGGTTGACGGGAAGCTCAAGGTGACGGTCAAGGTGGGTTTTTACACTGAGCGCTTTGACGCCTGGGCGGTGGAGTTACAACTGTTCGACCCGGCTGGTAAACCCGCCCTTAAAGAGCCGCTGGTAAGCCAATGCGGCGAACCAAAGAGCGCCTGGGGGCAACCAATCTATCCAAAGACAGAGGTGCACTTTGAAACAGTTGTGCGCATGCCAAAACTCTGGTCGGCAGAGACGCCCAACCTGTACACGCTGGTAGTTTCACTTACCTCCGCCAGTGAATCAACTACGCGAGGTGACAGCACGGTTGTGCCAATCGGCTTCAGGACAATCGAAATCCGCGATCGGAAGCTGTTAATCAATGGCCAGCGGGTGCTGATCAAAGGCGTCAACTACCACGATCACCACGACACCCTGGGCAAGGCATTGCCGCGTGAGACGATGGAAGCTGATATCCGCCTGATGAAACAGTTTAATGTCAACGCTATCCGCACCTCGCATTACCCAAAGGATCCGTTTTTCTACGATTTGTGTGACCTTTATGGGCTGTACGTGGTTGACGAAGCCAACATTGAGTCACACGCTTACTATCAGGAAATCAACTCCGACCCGCGTTACACGAACCATTTCGTCGAGCGTGTGCGCGCCATGGTGGAACGCGACAAGAATCACCCCAGTGTGATCTTCTGGTCGTTGGGCAATGAAAGCGGTTACGGCTCCAACCACGCCGCGGCGGCTGGCTATGCCCGGCACGCCGACCCCTCCCGCCCGTTGCATTATGAGGGCGCCATCGGCTGGGGACAGCAAAGCAGGGGTTGGGACGGCGGTCATCCTGCCACTGATGTAGTCTGCCCGATGTACCCCCAGATCCACGCCCTTATCCAATGGTCGCAAGAAAGCACCGATTTCAGACCACTGATCATGTGTGAGTACTCACACTGCATGGGCAACAGCAACGGCAGCCTGGCCGACTACTTCGCCGCGTTCGATAAGTATCCCGGTCTGCAGGGCGGCTACCTGTGGGAGTGGCTCGACCACGGTATCCAAAAGACAACGCCAAATGGTACACCCTACTGGGCTTATGGCGGTGATTTCGGCGATGTGCCTAACGATGTAAACTTTTGCACGGATGGCATCGTCTGGCCTGATCGTACACCGCATCCCGCGCTCTACGAGTTCAAGTACCTGGCCCAGCCGGTGAAAGTTGAGTCTGTTGACCTGTCCCGAGGTAAGCTACGGATTTTCAACTGTCAGGATTTCACCAGCCTGAGTTGGTTGCGCGGTGAATGGGAATTGACGGACGATGGAGTGATCGTACAGAAAGGCAAGTTGCCGGCTTTGAAGATTGCCCCGGGTAAGGCATTAGAGGTGGAGCTACCCCTCAAACAAACCGACGGGGAAGCCTTCTTGATCCTGCGCTTCTTTCAACGCAAGGCAACGTTGTGGGCGCCAGCCGGACATGCGGTGGCGTGGGCGCAACTTGCCGTAGAGAGGAGTCAGTTGTCGGCCGTCAGCCATTCGCGGTCAGCGGGCAGTGTGCAGCCTTCGACAATGACTGTGGAGGAAAGTGAGTCAACGATCACCCTGTCAGTGGGAGCGGTCAGAGCAGTCTTTGACCGGGTAACTGGGCGGCTGTTGGAATATGGGCAGGGACAAAATCTGCTTGTCCAGGGACCGGCGTTGAATGTCTGGCGGGCGGCTACCGATAACGATGGATTGAAGCTGTGGGTCGACCAACCGGGCGAAGCCTGGAAAGCGTTACCGCGCTGGCTTGGATTGGGCTTACACCAGGTGGAATACTCACTGGTCAGCGTCCAGGTGGTCGATCGGCATGGGGCATCGCCCACGATCGAGGTGATCGAGCGCGTCTCCGGGCGGAAACAATGGGACGATTTCGTGCATATGGCGCGCTACAGCCTGTTGCCATCCGGCGAACTGCAGGTGGAGAACACAGTTCACCTGGGTGAGGCCATGGTGGATATCCCGCGCGTCGGAGTAACCCTGGCGCTGGTACCCGACCTGGAGCTTCTCACCTGGTTCGGGCGCGGGCCGTGGGAGAACTACTGCGACCGCAAGGCCTCAGCTATGATTGGACTCTATCAAAGCAGCGTGACTGAACAGTATGTGCCGTATATCATGCCGCAGGAAAATGGCCACCACAGCGACGTGCGCTGGTTAAGCCTGACTGACGCAAGCGGGCGTGGCTTGAAAGTCGTTGGCGCCCCCACCCTGGAATTCAACACCAGTCATTTTAGCAACACAGACCTGTTCATCGCCCACCACACCCCTGACCTGAAGCCGCGACAGGAGGTGATCCTGAACCTGGACGCGGCACAACGCGGCCTGGGTACCGCTTCCTGTGGTCCGGATACCCTGGAACAATACCAGATCCGCAATCGAGAATACAACCTTACTTATCGTTGCGGAGTCAAGGAGGGCTGATGCCGCACCTGTCGCATAGCGATCTGCTGCAACTCAAGCGCTGGAACACACCCACGATCTATAACGGTTGGGAACAAATCACCCATCAGGATTTAGCCCACACCGGCTTCAACCTGGAGGAATGTCACGACTTCATGCCCCACATGGGTCCGATGGTCGGCTATGCAGTCACCCTGGTGATCGAGCCGGGCAATCCACAGCACCGCCAGGCCAACCCGAAAGCGGTCAATGAATACCGGCGCTACGTGGCCAGTCTGCCAGGGCCTAAGATTGTTGTCGTACAAGACCTGGACAAACCAGCCTGCTATGGCTCTTTCTGGGGCGAGGTGAACAGCAACACCCACCGCGCCCTGGGCTGCGTAGGAACGATCACCGACGGGGCAGTGCGCGACCTGGATGAGATGACCAACGCCGGCTTCAAGGCGATCGCCCGGCGGCTGTGTGTGGGCCACGCCTACAACTGGCCGGTATGTTGGAATTGCGAAGTTGAAGTATTTGGCTGTAAGGTCCAGCCCGGTCAGTTAATCCACGCCGACAAACACGGCTTCCTGGTCATTCCAGAAGAAGATGAGGCGCATTTGCTGGAGGCAGCACGTTTCATGGATAGCACTGAGTGCAACACCATCATCGCGGCCGCACGTAATGCAGCCGGCAAGCCGATTGACCAGGTGTTGACTGAGTTAGAGGAGGCCGGGACGGCTTTCAGCGCCGCTGCCCGCGATAAGTGGTCGATTGACCAATCAAACCGTTCGTGTGATCGTGGATCCAAAGGGGAATGGTAAGCCTACGAAGCGGTAGCACTGTGCCTGGAAAAGCGTCATGTCAGCCGAGACTACTTTTCACCGCCAGACTGACCTGCAACTGACCCAGGCCCAGGCTGAGGCGATCCTGACTGTCTGGCTGAGCCGGATTGCCAGTAATGTAACAGTGCACTGCACGGGCATCCAGCGTTTGAGTGGCGGGATGATCAACACCGTGTTGCGTCTGGACTTCGACCACAACCTGGAAAGTGCCCAGGCGCCATCCAGCGCAGTGCTCAAGCTGAATACCCCTCAGGGGGGTACAAGGTCTGCATCGCCCACGGACGGCGGTGGTTTCGCGGCTGAGGCGCGCGCATTAATTTACCTGCACATGAACACATGTTTCCCCTGCCCACAGGTTTACCTGGATGGCAGCCTTCCTGGGAGTGTTATAGCTGATCTGCCATACACCTTCCTGCTGTTGGAGACTCTGCCTGGGATCAACCAGGTCGAGGCTCAACTCAGCCCGGCAGACAACGATGCCATTGACCGGCAACTGGCAGAAATTCTGCTGGAGCTACATTCCCACACCCGATCTACCTTCGGTGAAATTGACGAGCAGGGGCATAACGAGTCAAATGGTTGTACACGGTGGAGCGATATCTTCCTACCGCGCCTGGTGGAGGTGCGCCAACAGCCCGAGATTGAGCAGCGCTTAACCAACGATGTTCTGAGTCAAGTGGATCAGGCTATCCAGCAGACCGAAAACGCCCTCAGTGACCAAGGCCAACCCACCTTGATCCACGGCGATATCTGGGCTGGCAACCTGATCGTGCACCACGTAGCGAATGGCTGGCGCCTTTCCGGGATTGTAGACCCGGGATTACAATATGCGGATGTGGAGATGGAGCTGGCCTACCTGGAAGTGTTCGATACGGTACGTACTGCTTTTTTCGAAACCTATCGCTCACAACAATCGCTGCACCCCGGCTATGAATTCCGGCGGCTGTTCTACTGGCTGAATACCTGCCTGGTGCATGTCGGCTTTTTCGGCGATAGCTATTATCGCGCAGCCACAGCCCGGGTTGCCGAAGCGATTACGCAATCCAGCTAGCTGGAAACAAATTAAAGCGTATATTAAACGGATTGAAAACGATGGATGAAAAACCTCTTTACCTTGACCCCTCCCGCCCGATCCCAGAACGCGTCCAAGACCTGATCACACGCCTGACCCTGGAAGAAAAAGCAACCCAGATGAGCCATCCCACCCAGGGAGTGCCACGCCTGGGCATCCCGCCCTACAACTACTGGAGCGAGGCCTTGCATGGCGTGGCGCGCAACGGCCGCGCCACTGTCTTCCCCCAGGTGATCGGCATGGCGGCCACCTGGGATCGCGCTCTGATCCTGCGCATCGGCTCTGCCATCGGTGATGAGGGGCGCGCCAAGTATCATGAAACACTGCGGCGAAAAGGATACACCGAAATATACCAGGGCCTGACCTTCTGGTCACCGAATGTCAACATCTTCCGCGACCCGCGCTGGGGGCGCGGCCAGGAAACCTGGGGGGAGGATCCATTCCTGACCGGCGAGATGGGCTCAGCCTTCGTGGGTGGCCTCCAAGGTGATCGTATGAATGCCGGGGGATATGTGAAAGCCGCAGCTTGCGCCAAACATTATGCTGTTCACAGCGGGCCTGAACGTGACCGCCATACCTTCAATGCAGTGGTTTCGCGCCGAGACCTGTATGCTACCTACCTGCCAGCGTTCAAAAAGCTGGTCACCGAAGCCAGGGTGGAAGCTGTGATGGGCGCTTACAACCGCACCCTGGGCGAGCCCTGCTGCGCCAGCTTCTTGCTCCTGGAGCAAATCCTGCGCAACGAATGGCAGTTCGATGGGCATGTTGTCTCAGACTGTGGCGCGTTGAGCGACATCCACACCCACCACCAGGTGACCCACGATGCCGCGGAGAGCGCCGCTCTGGCGCTCAGGGCCGGCTGCGACATCGGTTGCGACCATGTCTATGATCAGGTGCCCGAGGCCATCGCACGCGGGCTGATCAGCGAGGCCGAAGTGGACCGGGCTTTGACCCACACTTTGACCACCCGCTTCCGGCTGGGAATGTTCGACCCACCCGAGCGGGTGCCGTACGCTTCAATCCCGATGAGCGTGGTGGGTTGCAAGAAACATCAAAAGCTGGCTTACGAAGCCGCCAGCAAGTCGGTCGTCCTGCTCAAGAATGAAAATAATATCCTGCCAGTCAAGCCTGGACAGAGCCTGATGATCACTGGACCGAACGCGACCAGCACCGAAGTCCTGTTGGGTAACTATTACGGTCTGAATGATACGATGACCACTTTGATCGAGGGCGTCGTCGGGCGGGCTCCAGAAGGGACGCGCATCGAGTACCACCCGGGTTGCCTGCTGGCTCACCCGAATGCCATCGCCAAATCCTGGGCGCCCTTCATGGCGGCTGACAAAGATGTGACCCTGGCTTTCATGGGATCGGCGCCGTTCATGGAAGGCGAGGAGGGTGAATCGCTACTCACACCCAACAACGGCGACCGGAGCGATATCAACCTGCCACCCAACCAGGTGGAGTTTATCAAGCAGCTTTCCATCCATGGCGCTAAGATCGTGCTGGTGCTGACTGGCGGCAGCCCGATCGCCCTGGGCGAAGTAGCCGACATGGTGCAGGCGATTGTGTTCGTCTGGTATCCAGGACAGGAAGGCGGGCGAGCGGTGGCGGATGTGCTGTTCGGCGATGTATCTCCCTCAGGCAAGTTGCCCATCACCTTCCCGAAATCCCTGGCTGACCTGCCCTCTTTCGATGACTACAACATGGCAGCAGACGCCAGCAGCCCCGGGCGCACCTACCGTTACTCCACGGCTGAGCCGCTTTTCCCATTTGGTTTTGGCTTGAGCTATTCGACCTTCCACTATAGCCACCTGAAACTGGGTAAGAAAAACATCGCAGGCGGAGAAACGCTGCCTGCCAACCTGGTTCTGACCAACACCGGTGTACTAGAAGCGGATGAAGTAGTCCAGTTTTACCTGAGCGATCTGGAGGCCTCTGTGGTGGTGCCCTTCCAACAGTTGATCGGCTTCCAACGGGTACATTTGAAACCCGGCCAGAGCAAGCGCCTGCGCTTCACGGTGACAGCCGAGATGATGATGTTGTTCGATGAAGATGGGAAGCAGAAGCTGGAGCCTGGCAAATTCCGCCTCACGGTGGGCGGCTGCTCGCCAGGATCACGCGGCATTGCATTGGGAGCGCCTGAGCCGGTCAGCGTGGTTTTCACGGTAAATTAATGGAGATGAACCCGCGCGAGCGCATCCTGGCCGCGATCCGGCATGAACCGCTTGACCGCTTTGCCACCGATATCTGGGCCACTCCTGAAGTGTGGGACAAGCTGGCTGACTATTTTGGCGCCACCGACCGGGAGATGGTTTTCGATCGAGTGGGAATTGATGGAATAATCGATATTGAACCCGCGTACATTGGTGGGCAAGGGCAGACACATCGGTCTGCCCCTACTGATGCGCCGATTTTTTACGATGAATGGGGGATGGGTTTCCGCAAACAGGTTTACGCTGGCGGCGCCTATGACGAACAGGTCGTCTTCCCACTGGCGGAGGCAGAGAACATCACCGACCTGGAAGCTTATGCCTGGCCTACGCCGGAGATGTATGATTATTCGATCATCCCAGAGACAGCCAGGCGATATCCACAGCGAGCGATTTCTTCAGGTTACACAGCAGTCTTTTTCTGGCATAACCGGCTACGTGGGTTGGAGCTCTCGCTGCGCGACCCTCTTGAACGGCCTGAATTTACCCACTACCTGATCCAGCGTCTGTCAGATTTCTTCAGCGAATACCACCGGCGCTGTTTCGAAGCCGGCAAAGGGTTGATCGACATGACCCAGGTGACGGATGACTTTGGCTCACAACACAGCCTGTTGATCAGCCCGCGCCTGTTCGACCAGTTCTACTGCCCAGCCATGCAACGCGCCATTGATCTGGCCAAATCCTACGGTTTGTATGTCTTCCACCACGATGACGGCGATGTGCGCCCGCTGCTGCCGCGATTGGTCGAGTTGGGGATAGATATTCTCAACCCGGTGCAGTGGCGTTGCGGCGGCTGGGATCTGGATGAACTGAAGAATCGTTACGGCAAGCGCTTCTGCTTTCACGGCGGGGTAGACAACCAGCAAACCCTGCCATTCGGCACAACCGAGCAGGTTCGCGCCGAGGTGCGCTGGCTGGCGCATACCCTGGGAAGGGATCGCACGGGTTGGATCATTGCGCCATGCCATAACTTGCAAGCGATTACGCCGGTGGAAAACATCCTGGCGATGTATGACGAGGCGCAAAGGCTTTAGTAAGGAAGACCTGATGAATACGCAACCGAAAATCCGTTTTGCAGCCATTGGATTGAACCATGGTCACATTTACGGCCAGACCAACCTGCTCCTGAGGGCAGGGGCCGAGTTGGTGTCTTATTATGCCAAAGAAGCTGAGCTGGCGGTAATTTATGGCGACCAATACCCGCAGGCCAGGCAAGCGCACAGCCCACAGGCCGTCCTGGAGGATGAGAGCATTCAACTGGTGATCAGTGCAGGGATCAACGCTGAGCGCGCCCCGCTGGGCATAACCGTGATGCAACATGGCAAAGATTTCATGAGCGACAAACCCGGCTTTACCACTCTGGAGCAGTTGGCCGAGGCATGCCGGGTGCAGGCCGAGACCAGGCGAATTTATTCGATTTGCTACAGCGAGCGCCTCGAGAACCCGGCGACAGTCAAGGCGGGCGAGCTGGTTCAGGCAGGAGCGATCGGTCGGGTGGTGCAAACACTGGGGATGGGTCCGCACCGCGCCAACCTGTCCAGCCGACCGGAGTGGTACTTTCGCAAGGCGCAGTATGGCGGCATCCTGACCGACATCGGCTCGCACCAGGTAGACCAGTTCCTGTTTTTCACCGTCTCGACCCAGGCGGAGGTAGTTACCTCCCAGGTCGCCAACTACCGCTACCCACAGTACCCCGAGCTGGAGGACTTCGGCGAGGTCGTGTTGCGCAGTCCTCATGCCCACGGCTACTTTCGGGTGGACTGGTACACACCCGACGGTCTGGACACCTGGGGCGACGGGCGTTTGTTTATCCTGGGCACGGAAGGGTATATTGAATTGCGCAAAAATAACGATTTAGGCGGTCGCCCGGGCGCAAATCACCTTTTCTATGTCGATCACACCGGCATGCACTACCTGGACTGCAGCCAGGGCGACCTACCCTACGGTCGCCAGTTGATTTTTGATATTCTCAACCGAACTGAAACCGCCATGACCCAGGCGCATTGCTTCCTGACCTCCGAGCTGGCTTTAAAAGCGGAGCAGATAGCAGTCCGGTCGGGGAATCTAGAGTAGAAAACTTGAGATTGGCATAAGGCGCTATAGAGTTGCTTGCATTGACAAAACAGGAGTTCCTATGACAAAGCGAACTGAGACGATGACCCCCCTTGAGCGCTGGCTGGCGCTCTTTCAACATCAGATCCCCGATCGCGTCCCGATGGATTATTGGGGGACACCGGAAATTAATCAAAAGTTGGTAGCACACCTGGGTTGCGCCAACCTGTTCGAGGCTTTCAAAAAGCTGCACATTGATTACCTGCTGGGCATCGGTCCAGCTTATTCCGGTCCAACCCTGCGGCAGGGTTACGATGTCTACGGGGTTGGCTATCGGGACATTAACTTCGGCACGGGCATTTACGCTGAGCCGGTCTATCACCCGCTGGCAAACTACCAGAGCCTGGAGGAAGTTGAGTGCAACTACACCTGGCCAAACCCGGATTGGTGGGATTACCACGGCCTCGCCACTCAGCTGAAGGGTCACGAGAACTACCCCGTGCGAGGCGGCGGTAGTGAGCCTTTCCTGATCTACAAAGATCTGCGCGGCCAGGAACAGGCCATGCTGGATCTGGCTCTGCATCCCGAGATCGTGCATTACTGCCTGGATCGCCTGTTCGAGCTGGCGTACCAGAATACCCTGCGCATTTTCGAAGCCATCCCAGGCAAAGTCACGGTGACCTACGTGGCTGAGGACCTGGGCGGACAACACAACCTGCTGATGTCGCCAGCCAATATCCGTGAGTATCTGTTCCCAGGCATGCAGCGGATGATCAATCTGGCTCACCAGGCAGGGGTATTTGTCTTCCACCATGACGACGGCAACATCAACCGCATCCTCCCCGAGCTGGTCGAGCTGGGAATCGACCTGCTGAACCCGATCCAGTGGCGCGCGGATGGGATGGACCGAGCAGCGCTGAAACGCCAATATGGCAACCGGTTGGTGCTACACGGCGCGGTGGATAACCAGTACACCTTACCCTTTGGCGCCGCGGAGGACGTGCGCCAGGAGGTGCGCGAAAATATCACCATCCTGGGCGCAGGCGGCGGTTATGTCCTGGCCCCGTGCCACAATCTTCAGTCGATCACACCGATCGAGAACATCCTGGCGATGTATGAGACTGGCTATGTAGAGGGATGGTATTCATGAGCGACCAATTGGGGCTCAATGCCTATGGTTACTGTGACCTGGCGAAACGCGAATATGTCATTACCCGCCCAGATACACCCACGCCCTGGATGAATTACCTGGGCGAAGGACATTACGGCGCCATCATTTCGAATACTGCGGGCGGCTATTCCTTTGATCGCGACCCGCGCAACCGGCGCGTCACTCGCTACCGCTATAACGCCATCCCAGCAGACCAGCCGGGACGCTATATTTACCTGCGTGACCAGCAGACTGGCGACTACTGGAGCCCAACCTGGCAACCCATAGTCAGCCGCAAGCTTGCAGGATATGAGTGCCGGCATGGGGCAGGCTATACACGCATCCAAAGCGCCTATGCTGGCATCCGCGCGGAGCTATTGTATTTTATCCCGCCCGAAGCCTATCATGCGCAGATCTTTGTAGGGCAAGCTGTTAGCTTGGCCGATCTATGCCCTTGTGAGATATGGGTATTGCGGATAAAAAACGAAAGCCAGCAAACGCGAATCTTACGCGCCTTCAGCTATGTTGAATTAAGCTATTGGGGGGCGGACATCGATCTAAACAACCTGGATTGGGGCCAGCACATCTTACAGAGTCGTTTCGAGTCTGGCGCGCTCTTTACTACCACCCGTTTCCGGCCTACCACCACGTTCTTTTCCAGCAGCCAGCCTCCCGTGGGCTTCGACAGCGATCGGGAGGTCTTCGTGGGACGTTATCGCGACCTGGCGAATCCGCTGGTGGTAGAAAGCGGCTTACCCAAGAACAGCCAGGCAGCGCGGGGAAATAACATCGGCGGGTTGTGCCATGAGCTGCGCCTGGCGCCGGGCGAACAGAGCGAGTTGATTTATATCCTGGGGGTGACCGACGAGCCCCAACACATCCCGGCAGTAATCGATCATTATCGAAGTTCAAGCCATGTGACCGGTGCATTCGCTGCCCTTTGCGCAGATTGGGACGCCTACCTCAGCGCCTTCACCGTCGAAACGCCTGACCCAGAGATGAATGCGATGCTCAACCTGTGGAACGCGGTTCAATGCCGGACGACCCTATACTGGTCGCGTTTTGTTTCTGCTTATGAAAGCGGTCTCGGGCGGGGCATGGGCACGCGTGATTCGGCGCAAGATACCCTGGCAACGGTGCAGAATACGCCTGAGAGGGCGCGCCAGACGCTCAATATGTTGTGGCGCTTGCAGTTCCACGAAGGATACACCTGGCACCAGGTTTTTCCCCTGACCGGCGAAGGGGGGCCAGGGCTGGCAGCCGAATTCCCGGATTGGCCGCAATGGTTCAGCGACGATCACCTGTGGCTGATCCTGGCGGCGTGCGCCTACCTGCGCGAGACTGGCGACCTGACCTACCTGGATGAAGTCGTACCTTTCTACGATGCCGGTCAGGACTCGGTAGAAGGCCACCTGCTGGCTGCGGTTAACTTCACGCTCAATCACCGCGGTCCACATGGCTTGCCGCGTTTGGGCTTCTCCGATTGGGACGACACGATGAACCTGGACCACGGCAGCGGCAAGGCCGAAAGTGTCATGTCGGCGCAACTCTTCTGCAGAGTGCTGCTCGACCTGGCCGAGTTGTATGATGTCCTGGAAAAATCCAGGCCATCGTCGTCTGTAGGGCAGGCTGACAGCTTGCCCGGACGTCTGCCAACAGAAGGCCACGCTCAATACTTCCGCCGCTTGAAAGACGAAATGAGCGAAATTATTAATCATGGAGTCCCAGGCGGCGCATGGGATGGCGCCTGGTATGCGCGGGCATATGACGATGAAGGCCGGCCAGTCGGCGTACGAGGCGAAACGAACAACGAGATCAGCTTGAACACGCAGACCTGGGCGGTACTCAGCGAATGCGCCCCTGAAGAGCGAGCCGAGCAAGCCATGCAGAGCGCCCATGAACGACTGAACACGCGCTTTGGCCTGGCATTGATGGACCCCCCTTATACCCACAGCGACGAACGCGTACGCGGCACATCCACGTATCCACCCGGCGCTAAAGAAAACGGCGGCATCTTCTGCCATGCCAACACCTGGGCAATTATCGCCGCGGCTCGCCTGGGTTGGAATGAGCGCGCCTATCTATACTATCGCCAGCTTCTGCCGTTGGCCTGCACTGACCCCGATCTTCTGGCAGTCGAGCCATATGTCTATTGCAGCAATATCTGCGGTCCGACCCACCCACAATTCGGTTACGGCCGGAATGCCTGGTTATCGGGCACCGCCTCCTGGATGTATGTGTCTGCCACGCAATGGATCCTGGGCCTCCGTCCCACCCACCAGGGCTTACAACTCGCGCCTGCCATCCCGGCGGGTTGGCCAGGTTTCACCGCTCGTCGCATCTTCCGCGGCGTGACTTACCATATTACAGTCGAGCGAGGCTGCCAGGATTTCAATGGTCATGGCGAAATGATGCGCCATAAACCTTCTGTCAGATTGATTGTCGATGGGCGGACGCTGCCTGGGAATATCATACCCCTGCCGCCAGAAGGTGTGACAGAAGTCAAAGTCAGGGCCATACTGGACGAAACCGTGTTCATGTTTGCCACGACAGGCGCGGATGCTAAATAAAACGCTGCGCTGGTTTCTATTCGCTATGATCCTGGCGAACATTAGTGGGGCGATGGTGTTCCCTGTTTTGCCACTCTACCTGACCAGGCTTGGTGCGGATATCGGGCAGGTGGGTTTGGTCTTCTCGCTGGCCGGACTGGTGCCGCTGGCCTTACAAATCATTGGAGGCTGGTTGTCCGACTCAATTGGCCGCCTGCGCATCATCGCCATCGGTAGCATCGTAGCAACTTTCGGCTACCTGGGTTTTGTCTTAGCTCCCTCCTGGCCGTGGGCGCTGCTGTCGCTGGGGCTGGAATACGTGTCTGGATCGTTGGTGGGACCAAGCTTCGGAGCCTTCATCGCAGACCAGACGGATGAAGCGGTGCGCGGGCGGGTGTTTGGTCTGTCGAAAGGGATTTTCATGGTGGTGGGGGTGATCGGACCACCGCTGGGCGGCTGGCTGGCGGATGGACCGGGCTACCGGATGATGATGCTGGTCGCTTTCATCCTGTATGCCCTTGCCACGCTGCTGCGAGTGTGGATGGCGCGCTCCGCCCGCTTCCAATCCGGAAAACCAACCGAGTCGCCCACCCTGGCTGGACTGCGGTTGCGCCTGGGCGAGATGGTGGCCCTGCTGGTGGGTGGCGGGGTGCTCACCTGGATTTTGATCACTGACGGAGTCAACGACATCGCTTACCGCCTATCCGGCGAGCTGCAGCCGCTTTACATGGCCCAGTTCGGGGGGTTGACAGCCACCTCTATCGGCTGGCTGAATGCCCTTCTGGCCGGAGTGATGATGGCACTCACGTTGCCGGCTGGTTGGTTGTCCGACCGTATCGGCGAGCGCAAGGTTATCGCAGCTGGCTTTCTGCTGGTCTCGGTGGGATTGGGGCTGTTCGTGGTCGTGCAGAATTTCTACGGGTTTGCCGTGAGCTGGGCAATCATGGGCGCTGGATTTGGAGTGATCACCCCGGCCTACGACGCCCTGGTCTCCAAGGCGACGCCAGAGCACCTGCGCGGCGTTGCCTTCGGTTTCTTCCAGACCAGCCTGGGGGTAGTTTCGCTGCCCGCGCCATGGGTTGGGGCGCAGTTATGGGAGCGTTTTGGGGCGCGCACGCCGTTCCTGTTCACTGCAGCGGCAGCGTTACTGTCGGCTATTCCGGCATGGTTTAAGTTCAAGCTGGCAAAGAGAGATTAGGAATATGGAATAATTTGGGCCGATGAGTCGCTTGAAATTACGTTTCTCCGATACTATACACTTTTTACCCACAACTGTTCGATAGCTGCCTCGTTGACAATACTCGTCAACGGCATGACACTGATCCGTTCCCCAAGTGGATAGGGATGCGGCCCTGGATACAACACGACCAGGCGATCCAATTGCAGGTCTTGTAAAGCAATCTTCATGGACTGAGTCAGGCGCGGCGCGTCCATGCGTTTACACTCCACCCCAATCCGCAGTCCATGCTTGATTAGTAGCAAGTCCAACTCAGCGCCGGCGTGGGTAGCCCAAAAGAAGGCTTCGTCGGGGTCGAAGGCTTTGATGGTTTCTTCAATCGCATACCCCTCCCATGAAGCCCCGCTACGAGGATGGAGGTGCAATTCCTGCTCGGAGCGGATTCCCAACAAATAGTGCAATAAGCCTGAATCGCGAATATATAATTTGGGCGATTTGACCTGCCGCTTCCCCAAATTGGCGTACCAGGGTTGGAGTTGGCGCACCATTAATAAATCCTGGAGTAAATCTACATAGCGGTGTGCGACAGCCTCGCTTACGTTAAGCACCCGCGCCGCTTCCGCCCTATTCCATACCTGACCATGATAATGAGCCAAAACACTCCAAAAACGGAACAGGCTGGTCGCCGGGAAATTAAAGTCAAATTGGGGAACGTCGCGTTCGAGAAAAGATTGCACGAAGTTCTTCCGCCATTCCAGACTTTGCTCTTCGCTATCGGCTAAAAAAGATAGTGGAAAACCACCTTGCCGCCAATGCCGGGTTTGATTAGCAATGCCCACTTCTTCCAAACTGAAGCCCTGCATCAGCACGGTCGCCGCTCGCCCGGCCAATGATTCCGAGGATTGGCGTAATAGCGCCGGCGAGGCACTGCCCAAGATCAAAAAACGAGCTGGCAGAGGTTGGCGGTCACATAACACGCGCAAGATTGGAAATAAATCGGGGCGACGCTGGATTTCGTCGATAACGATCAACCCACGCAGCTCTTGTAAATTTGTCATGGGTTGGTCAAGCCGCGCCAGGTTAAAGGGATTTTCCAGATCAAAATAATTGACCGAGTCGGGCGATAAAAATTGGCGCGCCAGAGTGGTTTTTCCACATTGGCGGGGCCCAATTAAAATAACCACCCGATTGGTTTTTAAGGCTTCTTGTACTTTACGGAAAAGTTTTGCCCTGGCTAGCACAATACAATTATACCTTGAAATTCTTGCCTCGATAACAAGAATTTCAAGGTTCATTTACTGGTTATTATCCAATCTCAGCCGATTATATTTCCTCAAAATCTCCTGCACCCGTTCTACCGGCATGGCCTGCACGGTCAAACCGCCCCTGCCCGTCATCGTCTCGGCCGCGCAGAGCACATTGATCACCGCTTCCTCGACCGCCTGGGCCAGCGCCTCGAAGGATGGATTCAAGCGCCAGTCATCGAAGGTAGTTACCTGGCGAAAGCCGTGTTCATCTTCCGCTCCCATAGCGGTGGTAGAGAAGACCACGAAAATATCGCCAGAAGAATAATGGCTGACTGCCCCCGTGCGCGCCAGTCCGATTGGCACACGGCGCGCCAGGCGCTTGAGCTGGTGCGGCAAAAGCGGCAGATCGGTCGCCACGACCACAATAATCGAGCTGTTTTTGGCCTGCTCTACCGGCGGTCGTTCAGGCAGCAAGTCTGGGATGTCTTTACCAACCGGCACACCGGCGATAGTCAGGTTTTCCCGGTCGCCGTGGTTGGCCTGCACCAGCACACCCAGTGTGTACACCTGATCGCCAACCGGGAGCTGGCGTGAGGCCGTGCCAATTCCACCTTTGAAATCGTAGCAGATCATCCCAGTGCCACCGCCGACATTGCCTTCCGGCACGCGACCGCCGCAGGCGCTTTCCAGAGCCTGGGTGACATGCTCTGCCTTGACATGAAAGCCGCGGATATCGTTCAATCCGCCATCAAAGGTTTCGGCGACCACCGGCAGACCGAAGGGCACCGGATAGGAGCGCAGCACCCAATCGATGGTTGCCTGGTGCACCACGCCTACGCTGAAGGTGTTCGTCAACATCACCGGACCGTACAGGCAACCGGATTCTTCCAACCAGGTGGTGCCAGTCATCTCGCCACAACCGTTAAGCGAGTACCAGGCAGCATAGACTCGCTCAGGCTGATTGCCACGCGGCCGAATAGCGGTCACGCCGGTGCGCACCGACCCGCGCTCGGATTCGTGGATCAGGGTGGTATGCCCAACCCATACGC
>CAYGZL010000063.1:0-18514 GCA_964354345.1 uncultured Anaerolineaceae bacterium
ATACCGCATAGATAATTTCTTGATGTTGATGGCTGCCGATCCGACGCGCACCCTGGACTTCATGGAAGCCTGCACAACCATGTACCTGACTAACCTGGAAAAGTACCTGACCGCCGTTGGTCCATACATTGATATCGTGCTATTCAACGATGATTTTGGAGCGCAAAACAGGTCGCTATTTTCATTGCGAATGTTCAGGGATCTGGTCCAGCCATACCATCACCGTTTATGGCAGCGCGCCAAAGCGTTAGCGCCAACGAAAATCATGTTGCACAGTTGCGGCAGTGTGCGCGAATTCATTCCCAGTTTCATCAAGATGGGTCTGGATACGCTGCAGCCGGTGCAAATTTCAGCACGTGGTATGGAAGCCACTGGGTTAAAGAAGGACTTTGGGCAGGACCTTACTTTCTGGGGTGGAGGTTGCGATACCCACCACATTTTGCCCAAGGCAACACCCGAGGAAGTCCGCCAGCATGTCAACCAGCAGGTGAGTATCTTTGCCCCGGGGGGTGGATTTGTCTTCCAGCAAGTGCATAATATCATGGCCGACGTACCAGCCGCTAATATCGTTGCCATGCTGGAGACCGTGCGTGATTATCGAGAATAAAAAATGCCCTATAGAGCTGTCGACCTGACCAAAGTAAAAACCTATCCACTTCCGCAGCGTGCTAACCGGGTGGCAGTGGATGATTTTATCTTGCCCACCACTCCGCCCCCACCATACATTCACCCTGAGTTCGCCGAACTGGTCGAACGTCTGGCACAAGCAAGGGTGGCGGGCGCTCCGGTGATCTGGATGATCGGCGGGCATGTGATCAAGTGTGGTCTGGCGCCAGTCGTGATCGCCATGCTGGAGCGCGGCTGGATCACACACCTGGCCAGCAACGGCGCGGCGTCTATCCATGACTTCGAGATTGCCCTGCAAGGTCATACCAGCGAGGATGTGGCGCGTAGTCTTGAAAATGGCAGCTTCGGCATGGCAGAAGAAACTGGGGCCTTGATGAACAAGGCAATCTGCCAGGGTGCGATCGAGGGGCTGGGAATGGGGGAAGCTCTGGGACGCATGATCGCCGGGCAGTCTACTTCCGATGAGCGCTTCCCATTCCGTGAATATAGCCTGCTCTACCACACCTACCGCCTCGGATTACCCTACACGGTGCATGTTGCCATTGGTACCGACATCATCCACCAGCACCCCCAGGTGGATTTCTCCGCCACTGGTTGGACCACTGGTCAAGATTTTAAAATCTTTACCGCTTCAGTGTGTGAACTGGCGGGTGGGGTATTTTGCAACTTCGGCTCAGCCGTGATCGGTCCGGAGGTGTTCCTTAAAGCGCTTTCGATTGCACGCAACCTGGGTAATCCATTGCGTGTCTTCACCACGGCCAACTTTGATTTGATCGCCTTGCGCGGCGATTACCGCCAACCGGTCGACGACGCTGATCCCGAGTATTATTACCGGCCGCGTAAAAACATCGTTAACCGTCCTGTGCTTTTGGGTGGCCGCGGATTCCACATCACCGGTGATCACCGCCAGACCATCCCCAATCTGTATCACCAGCTTCTTGCTCGTTTGGGAGATATTCATTTACCTCCAGCTCCGAATCGAAGAAGCGATGCTGGGGGAACTTAACCCAATGGCGTTAAGAAACAAAGTATGGATTTAACCCGGTCTCGACTCGATCAACTGTTGAATGACTTCACCCGGTTGCGCATCGGCGTGTTAGGCGACTTCACGTTGGATGGCTACTGGACCGTTGATATGCAGCGTGCGACGCTCTCGCGAGAGACACCGCTGTTCAATCGACCAGTAGTGGCGGAGCGCTACTCGCCCGGCGGCGCAGCTAACGTCGCCTGGAACGTGGCTGCGTTGGGTGTTGGCGAGGTATGGACTTTTTCTGCCCTGGGAGATGACTGGCGTGGTCAGATTCTTCTCCGTCTACTGCTCGATTTGGGTATCGAAGAGAATGGCCTCATTCAAACTGCGGACTGGCAGACGCCATTCTTCGGTAAGGTGCTGTTAAGCGGTTACCACTCACAGCAGGAGGACGCCCGTCTGGACTTCGTTAACTCTCGACCGCTTTCGTACGTGGCTGAATCTGCCCTGGTTGAACGGATCGATACCGCTCTACCCGGATTGGATGCATTGATAATTGCCGATTACCAGGTGAATGGCGTTGTCACACCCCGCCTGGTCCAGGAGCTTAACCAGTTGGTCGTCAGCCACCCGCAAATCCTGTTTCTGGTTGATTCGAGAGAGAACCTCGGCCAGTTTCATGGCATGGCAGTCAAGCCAAACGAGATCGAAGCAGCGCGCTTGCTCTTTCCTGGGCGTGATCTGTCCTCTCTGACCGAGACGGATTACCAGCAGGCCGTCCAACGCCTGGCTGAACAGACTGGTCGATCAGCCTACCTGACTATGGGAGCGCAAGGTTGCCTGATCTATGACCTGGCAGAAGGTGGATTGTTCCAGATTCCCGCTGTGGATGTTCCGCCACCCATTGACCCGGTTGGCGCAGGCGACACCTTTCTTGCCAGCCTGGCTGCTGCGCTGGCTGCTGGGGCTTTTCCGCAGGAAGCCGCCCAGTTAGCCACGCTGTCTGCCGCGGTGACGATTCGCAAACTGGGGATTACTGGTGCAGCGACGCCGCAAGAGATCCGGACCATCGCGGAGCTTACCCCCGATCCCTCTCTATTGCGTAGAGAGGGGGAAGGATGAGTCTTGACCTGAGGGTGTTAAACTCCGCTGCACTGAGTCGCCTGGGGCGGCTTCGCCACGTGTTGTTCGATATCGATGGCACGCTCTCTACCCTGCGCCAGGGATGGGAAGAGACGATGATCCCGGTCATGCTGGATGCGATCGGGGGCGGTAAATCGCTCCCGCCGGAGATTGAAGTCATGGTTCGAGCCTATGTGGATCGCTCGACGGGGATCCTGACCATTCGCCAGATGGAGTGGCTGGCCGAGGCAGTGCAGCGGTTTGGGTTTACTGGACCAGCCTTAACACCGGTGCAATATAAGGCGATCTACTTACAACGCTTAATGGTGGATGTACAACAGCGGATTGACCATGTTGCCCGGGGTGCTAAGAGCGCTGACCAATATCTAATCGCAGGCAGCCGGGCTTTTATCCAGAGACTGGTTGAGGTCGGTTTGACGCTTTACCTGGCCAGCGGCACCGATCACACGGATGTGGTACACGAGGCGGAGGTATTAGGCATTTATCCCTGTTTCAAGGGTGGTGCGTATGGAGCCTTGGACGCCAGCGAGATAAACGATAAAGGGCAGATCATTGCTCGGATTCTTTCGGAGCATCGCCTGTCTGGTGCAGAGTTGCTGGTGGTGGGTGATGGTCCCCTGGAGATCCACGAGGGACGCCAGCATGGTGCGATCACACTGGGTATGGCCACGGATGAGATAGCACGCTCAGGTTGGAATCTCCGTAAGGTCGAACGGCTTTCTCAAGCCGGCAGTGATTTCCTGATTCCGGATTTCAGCCAGACGGATGAGTTACTCAGGTTCTTCTTTATTATCTAACCACGCGCTGATGCGCCATATCCCGATTACGGTGACCAAAGAGAAGAAGAAGGTCCACCCAAACGAAATATGAAGCTGGATCAGCATAGCCAGTCCACTCAGCGCCAATCCACCGGCGACCAGCATGAACACCCAGCGCAGGTGGCTGTGTTCCAATGTCTGTTGATCATCACCAGGTAAAGCATGCTCCAGGCGGTGGGTGAAATCCACCAGGTCCCAGGCCAATAATGCGGTTGCTGAGCCAACCAGTAATCCGGGTGCTGGTAACTTTAGCCATAAACCAGCTGCAACGCTGCCCACCGCGGCCAGCAGACCCAGAGGAGAAGACCAACGCCAACGCATTCCATTTGCCCACAACCAGGCAAGCCCCATGCACGCCGTTATTCCTGCTCCAACCAGTTCGTGACCTGACACATACGTTCCGGTTAATACCAGGCAGCTCAATGCAATGCAGATGAAGGTTAAGGCGCGACTCATGCCAACCCTTCGATGGCGCGCAGCCAGGTTGGTGGGCGTCCCAGGGCGCTTTGTAAAGCAATGTCCAGGCGCTGGGTGACCTGCCAATTCACCACCTGGATCCCGGTATGGCGCAGGCGTTGCAACATTAACTCACGTTCCATCTGCACGACCCGGCGCGCCTGGCGCGTGGAGAGTGTCTGAGGTAATATTTCAGCTTCAAACGCCACCGGATCCGGGCTGATCAAGATCACTGGATGACCGCGCGCTCGTAGTTTGACTAACATATCCACATCGTCGGATACTAATGGGCTGACCAGGACGATCTGGCTTTGAGCAGGAAACAGACGCGTGGGGATATGGTCCAGGTCGGCGAAGATCTGGCTCTCTCCCGGCTGAGCCTGTCCTAACGCCTGTAAAATCCGTTCGCGCTGCAGCTTGCCGTACCCTGGCAGGGTCCAATGGAGATATCGGGCGTAAAGCAACATCCCTACCCGGTTACCCTGGTTCAGGAAAGCCTCGGCCAGGGTAGCCGCAGCCAGGACCGAATGCTCGAACAGCGAGTGCTTCCCAGGAAAAAGATTGACGCGTTGCCGGCCGTCCAGCACAATACCGATGTCTGCCACTCGCTCTTGTTCGAATTCGTTGGAGAATAACGCAGTGGGTTGACGGGCGCTGGCGCGCCAGTTTATCCAATGCGGTGGGTCGCCCTCCTGGTATTCGCGCACACCATAGAAATCCACCCCGGAACCGCCGACGCTGGCCGGGATGGTTCCGGAATAAACGCGCGTTCGCCGTGGGCGGATGGCGATATTCTTCAAAGGGATGATCGGCGGAACAATTAATATATGACCGGGAACCGGGAGAGTCATTTTTACCCCGGTGAGTCCCAGGGGCTCACGCGCATTGATAGATACAGTTTGAAATGCATAAGATCCGCGCTTCCCCTGCACGGTATAGTCCCAATGCTGAATTTGGCCAGCTTTCAACCGTACCAGACGGCAAGGGATTCCGGAGTGAACCGTAAGCCCTTCAGGAACCAGATCGTTGAGCAGCACCTCCTCCAGAGCGACACCCCGGTTGGTTACTGTCAGGCTGACCTGGACAGGTTTGTCAGGGTCGGTTAGTTCGTTGCTCAGGTTGCGTGTAATTTCCAACCGGACCACCCCCGGACGTCGAAGGAGGCTGCCAGCCAGGTAGACTGCATATGGCAAGGCGAATGCTAGCCACTCGCCGCGCCGGGTGAGTAAGCCGAACACGAGTAAGGTGAAGAGAATCAGGCTCAGGATAAAAAGACGGCGCATCTCAGTCCAGGACTGGTACGGGTACTTTGGCGAATATTTCAGCGATGACATCCCCCGTCACATGGCGGGTCATCCAGTGTTCCGGTTGTAAGATCAGGCGGTGACTTAAGATCGGCGTGGCGAAGCGCTTAATGTCATCCGGGAGGATGTATTCGCGCCCATCTACTGCAGCGCGGGCGCGCGCCATTTTCAAGAAGGCGAGTGAGCCGCGCGGGCTGGCGCCAACGGCTACCCGGCGATCTTTGCGCGTGGCCTGTACCAGGTTGGCAATGTAGGTTTCCAGATCATCGTGGACATGAACTGACTCGACCGCCTGGCGCATCTCCAGGATCTGCGCCGCGTTGCTCACCTGGCGCAGCTCAATCTCATCCTGTTGACGCTCCCGCCGCCGGCGCATGATCTCCTTTTCCTCCGCCACATTTGGGTAGCCTACAGTAACTTTCAGCATGAAGCGATCGAGTTGGGCTTCGGGAAGGGGAAAGGTGCCTTCATACTCAATCGGATTTTGAGTCGCCATCACCAGGAACGGCTCCGGTAGCAGCAGGGTTGTGTTTTCCAGCGTGACTTGCTTCTCTTGCATGGCTTCTAGCAACGCTGATTGGGTCTTGGGGGAGGCGCGGTTGATCTCGTCAGCCAGGATGATATTGGCGAACACCGGTCCCTTCCGCAACTCGAAACGGTTTTCGGTGCGATTGTAAATGTAGCTGCCGGTGATGTCGCTGGGGAGCAGGTCGGGTGTGAACTGGATGCGTTTGAAATCCAGTCCTAACGCAGCCGCAAAGCTGCGTGCGATCAATGTCTTCCCCAGGCCAGGATAATCTTCCAATAAAACATGCCCGCCCGCCAGCACGGCTGCCATGATCATTTCGAGCAAATCGTGTTTTCCGACCACGGCGCGCTCTACTTCAGCGATCACTGCCGCGCTGGCGCGGGATACTTCATGCACATCAACGCTCATTGTGTCTCTCCATCTGGTTTTCCAGGAATTCGATCACCTGGTTTAGGTTAATCGCGAATGGGGGTTCAGGTTTACGCAGAAAAAGGCGTCTGCGAGAGGGTTGGCTGAGTGAACGATCCAAACCGGCTTCCAGATAGGCTTGGATGTCGAGCGGCACGCGCCATTCCGAATTTTGAAAACCACGGCGCATTGAGCGGGGTCGGAATTCTGTGTTCTGCTCACGCAGAGCCAGGATGGATTGTGCCAACTCGCCCAGGCGATTGGCGACCACCCACTGGAAATATGGCCCACGCTCGAGGTTCTGTAAATCTCTGGCCAGGCTTTCAACTGGTCCGAGATGAACAGGGATCATTATGGTTGAGCGAGCCGTGAAACGAAGGCAGCTTAGTAGTCCGATCAAGCTGATGAGCACCACGCAGGCTATCAGCAGCGCCCAGAAGACATTCTCCGGGACGGCGCTTAGTGACAATTGAAAGCGCCAGAACAGTTCGGCCAGGGGCAGCAGGATCATCTCCCCGATTAACGGTTTAAAAAGCCAGGCCAGCAGAGCTGTTGCGATCAGGAGCACCCCCAGAAGCAATCCGCGGTGAGAGGTCATCGGCGACCTTCCAGGGCAGCCATGATGGCCGACAGACAATCAATCGCCTGGGTGGCTTCGACCGGGTTGGATTTGTGGCTGCCATACCGGGCTTTTTCGAACAGGCGGGTCAGGTTCTCCACCGGTCCGGCAGGCAGACCATCCCTTTCTAACGTGGCGATAAATTCGCGTGGCGTCATATTGGCATGCCGGTCGAGGCCCCGCCGTTGATGTGCAGCCGCGCTCATCCGCTGATAACACTGGATGACGGTATCCTCCCAGCTCCGCCCGGCGGAGAGGTCGCTCAATGCGCTGCGTACGATCGCCTGCATCTCCTGGTGGGGGGCTTGCATCCAACGCCAAAGTCCATACCCCGCCAGACCCACGAACAATACCACCAGGAAGCTGGTCAGGTAGCTGGCCCAGGCGGGCGGCGGAGGGGGATTGACGGCGAGAGGTGGGTTACCCGGCGCGGGTGTCATCTCCGGTAATATGGACATTGCAGTAGCCGGCGATCCAGCAGCTGGCGTGGCTGCTTCAGGCTGCCTGGTTGAAGAATAGTGACGCATTACAATGATGAAAATCACCATATAAAACAGGATGATCCCGATGTGGCGCAGGAAAGGTTTCCGTTCTTTTGACGAGCTCAGAGCAATGATCAATGAGATGATTCCGACTGAGAAAACTGCAACCAGGATTATCTTTAATAATAGCTCTGCATCAAACTCAGGATGGGGGGTGGGCAGCTGCGCACTTTTCGGTGTGGCGGTCAGGTAAACCTCGCCAGGATTCAACTCCAGGTTTGACAGGCTGGTCGCTAACAGGAACAGCGCCAGAAGCAGGATGAAGGCTGCGCCGATCTGTATCCCGTGTTTAACCTTTGGATTTGACCAGGCTCTCATATTCTTCTACTCTTCCTCCGAGAAGCTCGAGCTACAAGGGAACAGCGTCCAATGGTTGGGAGGGACTGCCAATGCCAGCTTCATTTTATGTATTGATTAAGAACCGGTAGCATGGCATTCCGAATAATTCGCGTTGCTCGACCTTATCCATTCCAAGCTTTGTTAACACCCGTTGGGAGGCGAGATTGTCCACATGACTGATGCCAACAATCTGGTTTAATTTTAATCCCTCGAAGCCATAATGCAAGCTGGCTTTCCCGGCCTCCGTCGCAAAACCCATTCCCCAATAGCTTCTGCCAATGATGAAGTCAATTTCTACTTCATCCGTCTCCGCCAGGTATTGCAGACCACATCGCCCGATCAATACCTGATCCATCCGCCGTTCCACTGCCCACAAGCCATAGCCATGCTCGCGCCAATGCAACAGCCAACGAGCAACCATCTTTTCTACCTTTTCCTGCGTGAGCAGATCATGTGCAGGGAAATAGCGCAGGACATCCTTTTCATTAAGCAGGGTGTGCATGGCTTCGACGTCCCCCAGGGTAAATCCACGCAGTTTCAGACGTTCGGTCAAAAGTTCTGGGATGGCATTGGCTGGCGGGGTGGGTTGGGATTGAGTAAGGATTTGCGGAGCGACAAACTTTCTCCAACATTTATAGCAATAATAAACCTTGCCGCGTTCGGGATCCTCTACAAGGAACAGGCCGCTCCAATTTTTACAAACCACGCAATGGCGTAAGACTCCTGGCGACATGGCTTCACTGCCCGTTAGTAATCTAGTTCCAACAGGAGAAATGTTTCCAGGCGTGGAACGATGAATTCAACCCAATCCTCATTCACTTTGAATGAGAGCAGTTGTTGCTCCGGCACGACCAGCAACCGGTTGGGTTCCCAGTTTCCCCGCCTAACCCGTGCCTTCACTCCCTCCACCGGCAGGTTAGGTAAATCTTTCTGGAAGTTGAGTAGATGGATCAAATACCGTCTCCGATCTTCCTGATGATATACCGTCATTTCCACACACGCGGGCCCTTCGACCTCGAAGGATAATCGCTTATTGAATCGTTTTAACAACTGGATGAAGACCGGATACCGGACGGCGCGCTCCAGGGTGGCTGTGGTGTAAATTACTGTGCCTTTCCCATAGTGGTGGAGTACCACAGATGGCGAACGGGTAGGGATGCCAGGCGGATTGCTATGGATCGAAGCGAAATGGTGTGGATCGGCGGGATCGGTGTACGGTAAAGTCAGGGTAGCCAGGATTTCCGTGTCGGAGAACGCTTCAACCAGCATCTGGGTTTCGGGTAGACCGAGTGGATAGGTCGGGGTAAATCCCAGGAAGTGCGCTTCCCCTGCCGGCGTCGGGGAGAGGTAGGTAAAGCGATGGGGCGTCTCACCTACGACCTGTACCCCACAAAGATCATCCAGCAGGAAATCTGCTGATTGAGTTTTAACCCCATGGTTCAATCCGGTGTGTTTGCTGACATACAGGCAACCGCCGTGCTGGACATACAGACGGAATGCCTGGACTTCCTCCTCATCCAGCAGCAACACCTCCGGCAGGATGACGATGATGTGCCGGTCGAGCCGTGCTAAATCTTGCCTGGTGATCACTCCCCAGGGGATGTGCGCCTCCAGGAGCTGCTGGCAGGCGCTGGTTAACGCCTGTATATGAGGGAACTCGTTTGCCAGGTTCGGGTCAGTTGGCGATTTGCCAGTATCCACAGGGTTGAACTTGGATCTCGTACTCAGATAAATCCCCACATCCTGGCGGGGTTCTCCGCCGCGGAAAGCATCGTAACGTTTGGTCTGTTCGAAAACCTGGCAGGCGCGCGCGTAATTTTCCGGATTGATCGTTCCCTGCGGGTCTATCGCGTCGATGAAAATCATCGCTCCGTTACCAGCCACTGATCCAAGCGCTTTGGCCGATAATAAGGTTACTGGTTTGTAACTGGTATGCTGATCGAGATGCTCGCAGAACGATGTTTCGAAACCATACGGCTGGTGAGGAGTAAGGTTGTAAAGCAATTTTCGCACAATCGAGCCCTGCAAGGCGTCGCCATAGAAATCGCCCTCCAGGAAGTCATTGTGCTGCGCCAACCGATCGGTAACCCCGAAGCGCCAGTCCATCATCAGGGTTGAAGCCTGGTGCTCCACCGAGGCCTGCGGTCGGGCGGCGCGTGCCGCGGCTGTGGCCAAACCGGCGAACTCGACCAGCCACTCTTCGCGTTTACGCTGAAAAGCTAACCAACGCGCATCGTCCCAATCGATTACCCGCGGCAGGTCACCGCCCACTTCATCAGCAAAGCGTCGTTGGCAATGCGGGCAGTAGCACACCGCCGGCCAGAAGGTCATATCGAAACGGATGCCTTCGACGGCGAAGGTGGAGAGAATTTCAGTAGCAAAATTCCGCACATACTGCCGGTAGCCTGGAGCGTTGGGACAGCACACTCCGTAACGCGAGCTTTGCGCCGCTTCCCGTCCATCCACCAGGCGGATACGCCAATCGGGGTTGCGATTGTAGCTCCAGGCATCGAAGATCAGGCTGCAGTAGGCGACCACAAAGATGCCCTGCTCATGAAATCGTTCCAGGGCTTCCTGGAAGACATTGCGACCGTTCAGGCAGGGGTGCATCTCGCCGATCCGGGTGGGGTAATAAAACCAACCTACGTGGGAATGAGCGTACAGCACCGCTGACTGCATTTGAGCGAGTGCATATAAGTCTACATAGCGTTGCGGATCGTAGCGCGAGAGGAAGTCGGGATGCAGAGCGCTGATATGCATATCCAACACACCCCGTCGCCAGGCGTGGTGATACCAGGAGATTGATTTCATAATATTCCTATTTTAACTTCATCCCACCCGGATTAATAAGGTAAAATTTAAATCCGTATCCTTATTCTAATCCAGGAGCATCTTTATGACCGAACCAACTCACCAATGGGATCTTACCAATGTCTATCCCTCCTTAGATTCACCCGAGTTCGATGCCGCGATTGCCTTGCAGGTCAAGCAAATCGCTGACCTCGAACAATTATTCACCACCCGAGTTTCGCAGACGGATATCAAAACTCCCCTGCCAGTGCTGGCTGCGCTGGTTGGGGAGGTCGTAAACCTGCTTAATGAAGCCTACACAATGGTCGGTACGATCCAGCCATACCTGACTTCATTTGTTGCCACGGATTCCCGCAATAACTTCGCTCGCCGGCGCCTGTCGGAATATGAGCAAGTGCGGGTGCGTTTGCAAAATGTCTCCGTCCAGTTTCAGGTCTGGATCGGAAAACTGGCGCCCGTACTCGATGCTTTGATTGCTGTTAACCCAACCGCCCAGGCGCATGCCTTCACCTTGCGCGAGACCGCTGAACAGAGCCGTTACCTGATGAGCAGCAGCGAAGAAATCCTGGCGGCTGAGTTAAGTCTGAGCGGTGGCACTGCCTGGGGCAAGCTGCAAGGAACAATCACCTCCCAGCTATCTGCTGAGATCACCCTGGATGGCCAGGTACAGCGCCTCCCCTTGTCGGCGATCATCAACCTGCGCTCCCACCCGGATGAAGCTACCCGGCATCGCGCTTATGACCTCGAGCTTAACCTGGTCGACTCGGTGCGCGAACCCCTGTCAGCCTGCCTGAATGGCGTTAAAGGCGCCAGTGCCATCCTCAACCGGCGGCGTGGCCGGCAGGATGCACTGCACAGCGCCATTGACCAGGCGCGCATTGACCGCCCAACCCTGGAGGCCATGCTCGGCGCGATGGAAGCTTCATTCCCGCTCTTTCGCAGATACTTCCTGGCTAAGGCTCACCGCCTGGGAAAAAACAAACTTGCCTGGTGGGATATCTTCGCGCCCACTGGCAAGGTCAGCCGGAGCTACAGCTTCACTGACGCCCGTGAGTTTATCCTGGGGAACTTTGCCTCTTTCTCCCCTGACCTGGCCGACCTGGCTCAACGCGCCTTCGACCAGCGCTGGATTGACCTCGAACCGCGCGATGGAAAACAAGGGGGTGCGTTCTGCATGGGCGTGGACCTGGTTAAAGAATCACGCGTGTTGTGTAACTTTGATGGTTCTCTCGACGAGGTCTCGACGATCGCCCATGAGCTCGGGCATGCCTACCATAACTTCTGCGCCTACGAAGCTGGCAAGACGCCTTTACAACAAAATACACCGATGACCCTGGCAGAAACCGCCTCGATTATGTGTGAGACGATTGTCATGCAGGCTGTGTTGAAGGAGACTACCGATCCCCAGGAGGAACTGGCAATCTTAGAGGCCATGTTGATTGGCGATGGCCAGGTGATCGTGGATATTTACTCTCGCTTCTTGTTCGAGAAGGAAGTCTTCGAACGGAGAGAAAAAGCTGAGCTTTCAGTCGACGATCTTAACGAGATCATGGAGCGAGCCCAGCAAGCGACCTATGGCGATGCTCTGGATGAGCGATACCGCAATAAATATATGTGGACCTGGAAGCCGCATTACTATGAGGAGAACCTGTCCTTCTATAACTTCCCCTATTCGTTTGGCCTGCTCTTTGGCATCGGTTTATATCCCATCTACCAGCAGCGCGGCGCCAGTTTTGTCCCGGAGTACAAGCAACTGCTCGCTTTGACTGGCGAGGCCTCAGCAGCAGACCTGGCAGGGCGCTTCGGTATCAATATCCGTCAGCGCAAATTCTGGGAAGACAGCCTGGCAGTGATCGGCGCGCGAATCGATCGCTACTGCGAAATTTAATATCGTAGGGGTAGACCTATGTGTCTACCCCATATGTGTCTCCCCCAAATGTGCCTATCCCTGTAGGGGCAGACCTGCGTGTCTGCCCCTTCGAATTACGGCAAATAATCTAACGGGTTGACCTTCAAACCGCCGTAGACGATCTCGAAGTGCAGGTGCGCGCCATAAGAGTTGCCGGTATTGCCGATCGCGCCAATATAACTGCTCATGAAGACGCTCTGTCCGCAACCCACGGCGATGGCGCTCAGGTGGGCGTAAGCCGTCTGGAAGCCATTGCCGTGGTCAATGACGATCAAATAACCATAGCCATAGTTCGACCATCCGGCGTAGACGATTACACCGCTGTCCGCGGCAACCACTGGCGATCCTTCCCCACCGGCGAGATCAATCGCCGGATGGATTCCGCCGTAGGTGTAGCCCGAGATTGAGTGCGAAGGGGTCGGCCAGATGAACCCGCCAGTGCCGATCGCACCTTCATAAACCGCGCCACAGTATCCGTCGCCGTAATAACGCGCCGAGGCCGGGTTCTTGCGTGAGATGGCGGGCGGGCCCCAATCCTTAATCGCCCGTTTACCGCCTGGAACGATCAACCAGGTACCCGGCGCAATCCCAACTGTTTGTGACGTGACAGCAGTCAGGTCCAGGTGGTTGCCTGAGAATTCCAGAATGGCTTTGGAGTCAATCTTGAAGAAGTCGGCGACTGCGTTCAAATTGTCGCCGGCCTGCCATTGGTAGTAAGTCCCATTGACCGGCAGGATGTTTAGCACCTGATCCGGTTTGAGCAGGTGGGGGTTATCATTGAGTGTCTCAAAATTTCCCCACAAGAGCGTTTCGGCTTTCAGGTTGAAACTATCGGCAATACTGAACAGGTTATCGCCGCGTTGGACGGTATACGTAATCACATTCACACGCGGTCGGGTAGGGATGATTGTCTGGAAGTCTGGCCTACGAGCAATGCCCTCACCGGGCATTAAAGATAACGCAAATTCCGGTAAACTTACATCTGCTTGCAGAGGACTGAGGGTCGCTCCGACGAACTGGGTTCCTACCGGGGTTTGACCAGCGCTTGTGCTGGAAGTACGCTCGAGCAGCCAGGCCTGTTGGCCGGTAAAACGCAGCCAGGCCAGAACGAGCGCTGCAGCCAGCAGCAGCACGGCCAGGATGTTGATCCCGATCATTATCGGACGGGAAGTTTGACTGCGCGAGGGTGCGGATTTATGAGCGTCGCCAGCCGCGCTGGGATCGCTCCCGGGATGACCTTGGATTTTCATAAGTCCGAATTATACCAATTTTAAGGGGTACATTCCAGATAAGTTGAGCTCGTGATAACTACGGCAGGCCCGACCAGCACATCCTGCTTGACTGCGTCATAGAACCAGCCGTAAGCAAGCTGGTCAGTGGCGTCCGTCAGGTACCAACCGACGACGACAGTGTGGGTGGATGAGCTGGCCAGGGGATTTTGCAAGGAAACGCACTTCAGTGCCGGACCAGTCGAGCTGACATAATCCAGAAAAGCCTGGGTGCATTGGATTGGCTGGGTCAAGAAGGTGAATGAGCTTGTGTCGCAGCCTGGTGTGGTGCCCGTTGTTACTCCGCCTGGAGTGGGGGTAGACAAACTGATCGGCGCGGCTGCTGTTTGCCGGGCGATAATCAGGATCCAACCGGGCTGCAGGGTGGGCGGCCACTTTGCCAGGCTGGGGTAGCGCTCCTGGTTAAGCTGGATCAACGCCTCTGGCGAACTACCCATCCGCTGGGCGACATCGTCCAGGATATCACCCTGAACAACGATATAGACCGCCACCGCCGAGCTTAACGCCCCGCCAGCAGGGGAAGGCGTGGCCAGCCATTCGGCGACCTGTGTTCCGATGCGGGATTTGGCTGCATCCACCAACGGCGGGACGATGGTTTGAGCAGCTTCGAACACTGTCGGCGCCAACTCTTGGGCGGTTTGCAGCACCCTGGCGCCCTGCGTCTGAGCCACCTCCGCCACGGTCGGCGCAACTTCCTGGACAGTCGGCGCCAGCCGGGCAACATTCGTCCCGGCTTTAGCAGCTTGCGTCTTGGCGGTATCTATAACGGTCGGGGCGATCCGCCTGGCAGTCGCCGCAGCTTTAGCGCCTTCGGTCTGCATTTGCTGGGCTATAGTGGGCGCGCCAGCCACAACCGTTTTCCCGAAGTCGGCTGCCTGGGTGGCTAATGCCAGCTGCTCGGCTTCGCTGCAACTTACCAGCAGGAAGAGGGCGAACAACCCAGCCAGAATCAGGCTGATCAAGAAACTACCTTTTTTATTTTTCACTGATTATGCCTCAAGGTTCTTGATAACTAAGAACCTTCTGTTATTATCTTATACCATATAATTCAGGAGTCTTCCGGCAACATCGCATCCGTTCGATCGCCTACCTGGGTGAACGCTTCGTAGACGCCGGCGTACCGATCGTCCGGCCGGGTGGTGGGGATGCCGTAGCAGGCGATTAATCCCCGCTCGATTTCATTCCGCCAGGCCGGGTAATTGTGACCGGCGTTGTACTCACGGTAAACCACCGGCCAGCCACGCTCCAAAAGTTGCGCCTGCATCCGTCGGTTTGTCTCCAGCAAGCTCTCATACCGCCCGACATCCAGCCAGATCTTTTGAGGGGCGATGCGGCTGCTGCGCGCCAGCTCATAAACGACCGAATCTTCAGTGTAGCTGAACGAACCGGATTGGCTGAGCACTTTGCCAAACTGAGGCAAGCGCAAGCCGGTGAACAGCGCCATTAACCCGCCCAAAGAAGCTCCCAGCACACCATACACACCGGGATGCTTTTCGACATCGACCAGGTTGAGCTGCTGGTGCGCCAGGGGAAGCAGGCGCTCATTGATAAAGCCCAGCGTGGCCTCGCTGCAGGTGTATTCCACCAGGCGCGCCGCGCCACCGTGGAATACAAAGGCAAGCGCCAGTGGTTGGATGCGCCTCTGAGCAATCAAATTATCCACGATGATATTCAAATGGGCACGGTGCAAGTATTCCCGCCCGTCGAAAACAACCAACAATGGGCAATGCTTCCTGACCGGCGGCTGGTACAGGTATACCAGGCGGTGCTTGCCCACCGCCAGGCCTTCGGTGGCGATCACATGGCGAGTGACCTGCCCGACTGGAATCCCCTCAATCCGGCGGATCAGGGGAGTAGGAGCGGCCTGGGGCATGTAGAAATATTGATTGGTCTTCCCAAGTCCATTGGAGGTACGGCGTGGGTTGCCCGGATCGAGCAAACGTTCTCCCCGCCGGAAATAGATATACTCGATATAAGCGTCATCTGGGAAGTCGAGGGTGGTGCTCCAGGTCTGCCGCCCAGTTTTATGTAGCTCTACCGGCGCATCCCATTCCCAATCATTGAAATCACCCACCAGTTTTGGGGGGTCTTTACCCTCCCAGACGAAGGTGACTGCTCCGCCGTGGATCAGCGGTGTTTCGGATTGGCGGATTTCAGCCAACAGGTTGGCGTTCATGCGGCTCCACCAGGTCACAATAAAGCAGGTTGTCGCCGCACACCGCGCATTCAAGCTGCAAGGTGGCGTGTCCAATACCGTAGCGGGTCTGAAGCATCTGCGCCAGGCGCTGTTGGATGTCTGCACCGGCCTGCAGGGTAACCACATCTGTAACAACATGCGCCGAGGCAGCCCGCAAGCCCTGATTGATGCTCCAGACATGCAAATCATGCACACTCTGCACGCCTGGTACTTCCTGCATATCTTTCACCATCCGCTCCACAGCCACATCGCGCGGGGTACTTTCAAGTAGAATGTGCACCGCTTCGATCAGGATTTGATAAGCATTCCATAAAATGAGCGCGCCAATCAGCACACTGACCAGCGGATCCAGCCAGTTCCAGCCGGTGAACAGGATCACAACGCCGGCGATAACCGCACCAACGGTTGATAGTACATCGCCCATCAGGTGGACGAAGGCGCTGCGTAGATTCAGGTCACGCTGGCTACCGGCATGGGTCAGCCAGGCGCTCCAGGCATTGATGGCGAAAGCCAGTGTGCCCACGCCCACCAGTACGCCAGCCTGAATGGTTGGGGGTTGCAGTAAGCGTCGGAAAGCCTCGACAAAGATGCCCGTGGCAACGACTCCCAATGTTACTGCATTGGCCAGGGCGACCAGGATTCCTGCCCGGTGGTAACCGAACGTCTTGCCGGAGTGCGCCGGTTGCATGGTCAGGCGCATGGCGAACCAACTCAATCCTAATGCGAAGGCATCGGTGACGTTGTGAGCAGCGTCGGTAAGCAGCGCCAGGCTGTTCGAGAAAACCCCGGCGATCACTTCCACCGCCACCAGTCCCACGGTCAAGCCCAGAGCCAGGGTTAGCCGGTGGGTGATTCGATGTGTTGAAGACATATCCGCCAATTATACTCGTTGTCATGTTTTGCTCGATCTTTTTATGCGGGTCGTTCTTCTCCCACTGTATAGTATGGTAAATATTTTGTTATAATGAGAGTGGCATTAAGTCGTTCGTGAACCATACGGGCCGAGGTGGTTTTTTCGATAATGGAGGGTCGTGCCATGTTCAAACGAAAAATTGTTTTTCCCGTTCAATTTATCTATAAGCTGATTGGTTGTATATTCGTCTTCGCATTGGCGTCGGGGTTATGGGCGTCGGGCGCTCTTTTGACCTGGCAAGGAGCGATGCCACAATCGGGGATTGCCCTCGCGGCGGGTGGTTATTTTGACCGGCTTTTGTTTACCGATGCTTTCCCGGGCGGGGGACAGAGTCAAGGCGCGGTCCAGGATGTGGGGGTGATGAATGCCGATTGCACCGGTCGCATCCCACTCACCTTTTGGAAAATCGCCTATCGTGCCGGAGACCTGACCGGTGGTGACATGGAATGGAACCCCACCTGGTCGCCCGACACACAACGCATCGCCTTCACCTGGAATTATGATCGCGTGATGTCACTGTTTGTGATGAATGCCGATGGCAGCGGCGTCATCCGCCTGACCGACTTTGACTCAAACGATCCAGACTGGCGTCCTGAACAATCCTCGGTACCGGCACCAGCAATTAAAGCGCCGGCTGCTTCGGCGGTGGGCGGTGTAATCAATAAGATCGTTTTTTGGGGTTCACGATCCAAATTAAATGAAGCCCCGAATATTTTCAACATCCAGCCGGATGGGACTAATTTACAAAAATTAACCGAAACGAAAGCGCCCTGGGGCTCCTACTGCCCTTCCTGGTCGCCGGATGCCACCACAATCGCCTTTTACAGCACCCGTGCCGGGGGTCGACCAGAGCTATACCTGATGGATGCTGCGGGGGGTAATGAAAAGTTGTTGGTTAATAAAGTCAGAATAGACCTGGCTTACGGCTGCCCGGCCTGGTCGCCGGATGGTCAAAAAATTGCCTTTCTGGCGCAAAGTGAGGCCGGTGACACGGATTTGATGATCGTCAATCGCGATGGTAAGGATTTACAACAACTCACCAGCGGTCCGGATACCGATTGGGAGCCAGTTTGGCAGCCGTATACCAACCGGATTCTCTTTGTCTCGAACCGGGACGGAACAAGTGGGGGGGATTACCGCCTGTTCTCCATCCAACCGGATGGCAGCGACTTGCAGCCAGTGGGGGATGGAAAATGCTCCGCCCGTGGTCCCGATTTTGCCCCCCTTTTCCAGAGGATGCCATGAATACCAGATTACGTCTTATTATCCTTAGCCTCTTGTTCGTGGTCGAGCTGGCCCTCACTGCCTGCTCTGAGAAAGCCACATCGCCGGCCTCTGCAGAGGAAAACGCCATTCTCCGCGCCACCCTGGCTGTTCTGCAAACACAAATGAATCCACAATCCACACCCACCGGATTAACTGGCGCGATTGAGGCAACATCAACACTATCGAGTTCAATCGTAGCCACTATCACCCGTCCTGCCAGCACTGCGACTTCTACTCCTATCCAACGCCCGGTGAAGTGCCAGGAGAATCTGGGTAGTATATTGTTTGTCTCGGACCGTGACGAGCGCATGAAAAACTACGATATCTACCGGCGAAGCAACGATGGAAAAACAGTGACCCGCCTGACAGATGCC
>CAYGZL010000064.1:0-4524 GCA_964354345.1 uncultured Anaerolineaceae bacterium
CTGATATACGACGGGTAACAATAAAACATCGCGGTAGAAGGCCAAACTTTGCGAAAATGAGTTAGTCGGAATAACTACGTTCTGTAATTTCATACTTTACCTGTCTTGTACAGTCTATATTCGCTTTCCTGGGCCGCCCAAAGTCCCGGTTCATCGAACGTGAACCGCCGCGCGGAAGGCGGGCTGCACCTGACAATGGCCCAGTAGGATTAATAGCAGGCTAATTGGCGTAAACACCTCCATACCAGTCAGCCACCCACTCCCACACGTTCCCCGCCATATCCAGCGCATCATATGGACTGGCCCCGTCCGGGTAGCTGCCGACCGCAGTAGTATCTCCCACATTGTTGTTGAAATTTAGCAACGATGAGGTGGGAGCCGAATCCCCCCAGGGATACTTCCGCCCATCTGTCCCACGTGCCGCCTTTTCCCATTCCGCTTCGGTAGGCAACTCCCGCTCGGCCCACCGGCAGTACGCATCGGCGTCACTCCAACTCACCTGCACCACCGGATGAGCCTCCAACCCATTGAGATTGCTGTCGGGACCGCGCGGGTGCTGCCAATCGGCACCGTTCACTTTCTCCCAGAACTTACCGGTCCAGACATACGCCCAGCCATCTTTCTCGGCGTCTGTTTGATGGTCGGTCTCTTCCGCGAACTTTGCAAACATGGCGTTGGTCACTTCAGTCTGGTCTATCCAATAAGCGTCCAAGTACACCTGGTGGCGCGGCTTTTCATCGCTAGACGCGTCGCTGTCAGCCTCGCCCGATCCCATCCAAAATTCCCCCGACGGCACGTATACCAGCACCATGCCGTCTTTTTCGGAAACCCAGGAGGAGGAAGGCATGGGTGTAGGGGTTGGGGATGGGGTTGATGTCAATGTAGGGGTAATTGTTGGTGTCAAGGTCAACCCAAATAATTGACCGGGCCCACAGCCTGAAATCACCAAGCTCACTGCCAATAAACTCACCGCCAAACAACCAATTGCTGTAATACCCTGCTTTGTGTTCATTGACCTCCTGCGCTAAATTGGGCATACCCGGCGGCGAACTCAAGCGAGCCGCTTAGCTTTGGGTTGGTGTTGGGCCGCCCAACAATTAGTTAACGGACAATTCCGTATATTTCAATACGCTCGAATTTTCCATGAAATAATTTATTCTTGATCTTTCACTATAATCCAATATCACCCTCCGTCCCCTTTTTTTGAGTTATACCACAATATCTCCTCTTTATGAACACTTCCTCCCCCAAACTTCTCGACCAGGTACGCCAGGCGATCCGTCGAAATCATTACTCCATCCGCACAGAAAATGCGTATGTCAACTGGATCAGGCGATTTATCCTCTTCCATAACAAACGCCACCTCGCTCAGATGGGAAAACCTGAAATCGAGTCTTTCCTCACCGACCTGGCTGTAAACGGCAAGGTGGCCGCCTCCACTCAAAACCAGGCATTCTCGGCGCTCCTCTTCCTTTATAATGAAGTCTTAAATATTGAGCTGGATGGAAATATCCAGGCAGCCCGCGCCAAAGCTCCCCAGCACCTGCCTAAAGGACCTGGATTTTGAGCTGCACCAAATTGTCGTTCGGGATGGCAAGGGTGAGAAAGATCGCGTCACCTTATTGCCAGAAAGCCTTACGGAGGACCTCAAACGTCAATTGCGCTATGTCAGGTTGGTCCACGAAGATGATCTACAGGACGGTTTTGGGAGCGTGTACCTGCCTTACGCACTCGAGCGCAAATATCCGAATGCCGCCCGTGAATGGGGCTGGCAGTGGGTGTTCCCCGCTTCTAAGCGTTCGGTCGATCCGCGTAGCGGAATTGATAGACGCCACCACGTGGATGAGAGTGGCTTACAGAAAGCTGTCCGGGCAGCCGCTCGGAGAGCAGGCCTGGCCAAACCGGTCGGCCCGCACACCTTGCGTCACTGCTTCGCTACCCATTTGCTCGAAGCTGGTTACGATATCCGCACGGTTCAGGAGCTTCTCGGACACAAAGATGTCAGTACCACAATGATTTACACCCACGTGCTCAACCGTGGGCCTCAGGCTGTACGCAGCCCATTGGATGAGTGAGTCTGCTCCTTGCCCCTACCCCTGCCCGGCATTATAATCTTTGAGATGAGTGCTCTATTTCCCGATACTCGCCCTGAAGCCGAAGCTGTGCTGATACGTCTATTGCGTGAGGCGCCGCCCTGGCGCAAGCTGGAGATGGTCGGGCAAATGAATGAGACCGTTAAAACAATGATGCTCAGCGGGTTAAAAGTGCGATTTCCGCAAGAAACACCAGAAACACTCCAGCGCCGCCTGGCAGATTTGCTGCTCGGGACAGAATTGGCGCAAAAGGTGTATGGTTCATTGCCGGAGGATCGGCATGCTGGCTGAACCACTCGTAATTACGTTGTTAGTGATTGATGCTTTCGAAAGGCTGAAAGTGCCGTATTTGATCGGCGGATCGCTGGCCTCAGCTTTGCATGGCATGGCTCGCTCCACCCTGGACACCGATTTGGTGGCAGAGCTAGAAACTGAGCAGGTTGCGCTGCTGGTTGACATGCTCAAAATGGAATTCTACATCGACGAGGGCATGATTCTGGATGCGATCCGCCATAAAAGCTCGTTCAATATCATCCACTTGAAAACAATGTTTAAAGTGGATGTCTTCATCAACAAACAGCGCCGCTTTGATCAGATGCAGTTTCAGCGCCGGCAGCTCCAAACAGTAGCAATCGATCCTGAACGCAAAGCATATATTACCACCGCAGAAGACATCATCCTTGCCAAGCTTGAATGGTATCGCCTGGGCAACGAAATCTCCGACCGGCAGTGGCGAGATGTTTTAGGGGTTCTGAAGGTGCAGGCCGGGCGACTGGATATGGATTACCTGCACAAATGGGCGGCTGAACTGAACGTGGCAGACCTGCTCCAACGTGCTCTGAAAGAAAGCGAATAGCGAACCAAAATGAACAGGTACATCTTTCACCAGGTCAACTTTTTGCGAGTTTCCATCCGGATCTGTCACAATGTACTGTATGAAAGTATCGGTGAACACCTGGCTGGTGATTCGCAACGTCAACGCATGTAAAATCCCAAGGATCACCTGGTTGACCTGGGCGAAATCTTGCCCAAAATCATTGGTGAACAAATCCAGATCCAGGCTTTCACGGTGATAAAAATAGAAGCGTGCCAGGGCCGTTTCGCCGGTCAGGTAGAAATGCTCGCCCAGCGGCCCTGCAAAGAAACGTTTCAGAAATCGATCCTGCAAAGCAAAGTTAGCGTTCATGGGTCGGCTCGGTTGCCCACACCCTCAGGGCAAACTCCCAGGCAGCGCGTACCAGGGGTTTCAGTTGGAGTTTTGGGAAAATGACACGCAGTTCTGCCAGCGAAATATACTGCCAGATATCCTCATAGCGCGCCGATTCCAACAGCCGCGCCACCAGCCAGGCTTTTTGCTCCTCGTCTTCCCCGCGTAAAATCGCCCGCACGTCGGCATCGGTGAGATCATAGTCCCAGATGAAGCAGGGTGTTTGCAGTGTGATCATATTCCTGTGAGAGTGCCTCAGTGTCACTACCTTGTCTGGTTTTCATCCCCTGCCACATCGAACCGGACATGAGGTTTTTCCTCATCCGGCTCTCCGACAACCTTCTTCCTGGAGTATTCAAAGTTTCGTCTGCTCTGGCTTCCTTGCTCACGGCCACATCCGTTCTGCTCAGTTCAGCTTCCGCCTTTCGGCTCTCAGGCATAGCCCGCGCTTGAGTTCTTGTGCCTTGTCCAGGTTTCCCTGGTGGTGTTGTTGGCCTTTTCAGGCATGCACCCACACTTACCTCGCCGCTTGGCCTGGTTGAAGTAGAGACCCTTCCCTCCGAGCGAGTTCTGTTGTCTCGCCCATCGTTGAGCTTTCGCTCCACCGGTACTATGGCCTCATCCGACTTCTCAACCGGCTTCCTCCTGGATTTCACCTCTTCGGCTTATACCATTCGTTACGATGGCTGTGTTCCACCGACCGAATGAGATCTCTCCTGTTCCATCGCCTACTTTCACAACATCCCGTTCTCCCTACACCGGAGGGTCCTTCACGGCTGCACTTCCAGGTTCTTCGCCGCTTCCATGGCCTTCGCTATTGGCTCACAAGCTCGGCTCCCTCTTTCTCCCTTTCGGGCTAACATTTCGGCGCTGCAAGATTCACTTTATGTTGCGGGCTGTTGTTTTACTCTCCCTTCTCAGAAGGTTACAACGCTTCGGCACACTCGGTCACCCAAATGCACCGGTTGCCTGCTACCTGGCCGCCTGTTCGTTACCAGGACTGGACTTCCACCAGCAAGCAGACGATGACTTTACAGGACACACGAGCCGGTGTTAGGCAGAAACCCCATGCCCATCAAGCTCTGCCAAAGCTGCGAGCCAATTGGAGTGCTGCTCGGGGATGGCATCCGTGGTTGTTCGGTCAAACATGAACTGATACTCATCCAGCGTGCGATCGTGCTTCTCCGGGCTGTCAGCACAGCAGTCCTCTACCACGGCTGCGAG